>CAYXSL010000108.1:0-15215 GCA_964466605.1 uncultured Verminephrobacter sp. | reverse complement strand
TTATGTGCAGGAAGGCGTGTCCGACGAGTTCGTGGCCACGTTCGCCGCCAAGGTCAAGACCGCCAAGGTGGGCAACGGCTTTGAGGCCGGGGTGAACCAGGGCCCGCTGATCGAGGAAGCCGCGCTGGCCAAGGTGCAGCGCCATGTGGACGACGCCCTGGCCAAAGGCGGCCAGGTGGTGGCGGGCGGCCAGCGCCTGAGCAGCCTGGGCTCAGGCCAGTTCTTCGAGCCCACCGTGGTGGCTGGCGCCACGGCCGACATGCTGTGCGCGCGCGAGGAAACCTTTGGCCCCTTCGCCCCGGTCTTCAAGTTCAAGACCGAGCAGGAAGCCATCGACGCGGCCAACAACACCGAGTTCGGCCTGGCCAGCTACTTCTACAGCCGCGACGTGGGCCGCATCTTCCGCGTGACCGAGGCGCTGGAATACGGCATGGTCGGCGCCAACGTGGGCATTCTGGCCACGGAGCATGTGCCGTTTGGCGGCGTCAAACAATCCGGCCTGGGCCGCGAGGGATCGCACTACGGCATGGACGACTATGTGGAGATCAAATACCTGTGCCTGGGGGACATCCAGAGCGGCAAGTAGCCCTTCGCTTTCCCTCCCTTCTCCGCCCTGCTCACCGCGCACCGCCCATGGCGCAATAGCTATTATTTTTATAGCTTCTTACGTAGATGGGATGCGCGGTAAGGGCTAAAAAAGCTCAAAATTTTGGCACCCCACACCGCTGCGCACCTACACGCAGCGGTAGGCCGCCTCAAACCGGCTGACCTGCACAGCCAGCTCCGCCTGCAGGCCATACCGCGCACAGTGTTTGTCGGCCGCCTGCTGGGCGCCGTCCGAGCCCAGCGTGGAGTTTTCCCAGTTGATGGACACCACCTTGTCGTTGCCCACAACGATGAACGGCGCGGGCGGTGAATAGGCGCAGCCGCACAGGCCTGCGGCCGCCACCAACAGCCAACGCCGGGCCATCGGGGTCATCGTGATCATGCGGGTGCCTGTGCGGGAATCCATGCGGTCCGCAGTGTATCGGACGGCCCCTCAGGGCTCCCCTCAGCGCCCGGCAGCCCATACCCGCTTGAACCGCAGCCCCGCACCCACGGCCGCAAACACGGCCGCCCCAAACACCCAGCCCGACAGCGCCCCCGCCATGCCACCCGACAGCAGCGTGCCGATGGTGCAACCCAGCCCCGTCATCGCCCCCCAGCCCAGCAGCACACCACCCGACAGGCCCCGCGCAGCATCGCACCAGGTGGGCCAGCGCGGCGCAAATTGGCGGCTGGCCAGAGCCGCCACAAAAGCGCCCGCCACCAGCCCGGCCAGCAGCAAGGCATTGGGTGTGAACCAGGTGGACTGCGGCGCGGTGGCGCAGCCAGCAAAACCGTCCAGCCCCTCCAGCCGATCGGGAATCCAGCCCAGCCCCTGCGCCCATTGGCGCGCCGCACTGCCCAGCGTGGCCGTCACGCCCAGCGGCCGCATGCGCACAATCGCAAAAGCGCCAATCAACCCCACAACCAGCCCGCCCACCCAGTAGGGCCAGCGCCCCGCCCACAGGTTGCGCCACACGGCGCGTAAGCTGGGCACGCCCACCGGCACAGAGCCCGCTGCCGCCTCGCGTGCAAAGCCGCGCCACAACCAGGCCACCACCAGGGCCAGCCCGCCCAGTTGCACCAGCAGCGCCCCGCCATACCCCAGGTGCGCGGGCAGCCACACCACGGGGGCCTCGGCCACGCTCAGGCTGTACAAGGGGTTCCAGGTGGTGAAGCCCAGGACGAAACCCAGTGCCGATCCAACCAGCGCGAACGGCGACACCGGCGAGCCCTCGGCCAGCCGGTACCAGTGCGCGCTGATGCACGAGCCCGAGACCACCATGCCCGCGCCAAACGACAGCCCCGCCGCCACCAGCACCCAGCTCACCGGGCCGATGTGCATGTCGGGCGGCAGCTTGCCAGGCTGGGGCACAGGCAACCAGCTGCCCAGCACCACGGTGGTGCCCACCACGCCCACGGCCAGCGCGAGCGCAATGGCCAGCAGCCCACGCGGGTTGCGCTCTTCAAACCAGTCGCGCGCATGGCAATAAAAACAAAAGCGCGTGCGTTGCAGCACCAGCCCCAACACCCCGCCCGTGAGCAGCGCAAACGCCAGCGTGCGCCCACCCGGCAGCGCCTGCACCGCCTGGGCTGCCACCCCCAGGGCCGCGATCAGCGCCAGGGCACCCGCATGAGAAAAATTGATCTTGAACGCCATCACCCCACCCCTCGTGCATAAAAAAACCCGCACGAAGCGGGCTGTAAAAGAGACCCCCTACCAAAAGTCAAAATCTCTTCTTTGTGCCTTGCGTTGCCACCTTCTTCACAAAAGGTTCTTGTCAGCCCATCTGCTCACTTGGCGGCCCAGATGGTGCCCGCCGGGTTGGTGATGGGCACACCCACCGTGTTGCCATACTCCGTCCACGAGCCGTCGTAGTTCTTCACGCTGTAACCCAGGATCTTGGAGAGCGCAAACCAGGTGTGGCTGGAACGCTCGCCAATGCGGCAGTAGGTGATGATGGGTTTGCTGCCATCCACACCGGCGCTGGCATAGAGCTTCTTCAGGTCTTCGGCCGACTTGAAGGTGCCGTCCTCCTTTACCGCCTGGCCCCACGGCACATTGGCCGCACCGGGGATGTGGCCTGCGCGAATGCTCAGCTCGGGCACACCGGCAGGCGCAAAAATCTTGCCCGTGTACTCATCGGCCGAGCGGATGTCCACCAGCTTGGCGTTGCTCTTGCCTTCGGCCGCCGCCAGGGCATCCGACAGCCGCGCGCGCAGATCGGTGTTCACCTGGGCCACCTTGTAGCGGGTGGCTGCAAACTCGGGCACGCGGTTGTTCAGTGGCTGGTTCTCGGCCTCCCACTTCTTGCGCCCGCCGTCGAGCAACTTCACGTTCTTGACGCCATAGATGTCAAACACCCACGCACCCCAGGCCGCAAACCAGTTGTTGGTGTCCCCATACAGCACCACCGTGGTGTCCTGCGATACCCCCGCCTTGGACAGCAGCGCCTCGAACGCCTCCTTGCCCACAATGTCGCGGCGCACCCTGTCGTTCAGATCCTGGTGCCACGAAAAGTTGACGGCGCCCGGCACATGGCCCCGCTCGTACAGGCCCGGGTTCACGCTCACCTCGACGATGCGCACCTGCTGGTTGTTCAGGTTCTGCGCCAGCCATTCGGTGGAGACCAGGGGGCCTGCGGGGATGGGGGTGGCGGCCCAAACCGCACTGCAGACCAGCATGGCACCGCCCAACGCCGAGGCACGGAGCCATGTGCGCACGGTGGGCGCAAAAGTGGTTGTTTTTGGTGCACTGAACATCATCTTCCTTTCCGTGTTGCTGAAATGCCGGGGCTTGCTGCACCGATGCACGGAATTTAGAAGGGACCGGGCCCCGGCCCAACCAAGCAAAACGACTATGGATATGCGGAACGTGCGCTTGCGGGAACGCCCGCGCAAGAAGGGGCAATCCGCGCAGTGCACGCAGTGCTGACAAATGAAGGAGGGAAGATTGAACTCAGCCGGCAAGGGCTGGAGCGGGTGAAGGGAATCGAACCCTCGTATGAAGCTTGGGAAGCTGCCGTTCTACCATTGAACTACACCCGCCTTGTGCAACCCGCTGAGGGACAGCGGGATTTCAGTCTGGCGATTGAAACCGCCGCATGGCTTGCGCCCTTTCGGAGTTCCAATGTGGGCGCTATTGTAGCCATGCCAAGGCGCATCCCGTCCGCCCCCCAGGCAATGGTTCTGATTGGGAGCTATGACACCGTCGGCAAACGCCCAGCCGAAAGCAGCACAATAAAGGGTTTACCACCCCCAGCGAAAGAAGGAAAAGCTTCATGCAACTGAGCGACGACCGCACACAGGCCACCCTGGCAATCAACAAGACCCTGACGGCACCCGAGATCGAAAATCTGATCCGAGAACTGGCCGCATTGCGCTCGCAGATGACGCCCGAAGTTATGCCCGCTCCTCAAGACAGCAACGGAGCCGGGGTTCCTGTGATGACGCAGGACAATCCAACGCTCGCCATCCAGTACCCTTTGGAAGAAACGCATGTCACCGTGTACCTTCGCAGCATCGGGCTCGGCTGGACCGCGTGGCGGTTACACCCCGATACCCAGCGAGCGCTGTCCGAATTCTTCAATGCGCGGCTTGCGAAACCCGCACCAACCCAAGCCAAGCCCATTCCCTTCCGTTAATCCCCGGGGGCGAGGCGACTGCCACATACAGGCGGCAACCGCCTGATGCAATCAGGGCAGATCTGACGGGGACGCATTTTGGGGCTGGATATTGTCACCAGCTCCTCCCAGATTGAACCGCGCAATCGCCTCCACCATCTGCTGCGCCTGCGTGCTCAGGCTGCTGGCGGCGGCGGCCATTTCTTCCACCAGGGCGGCGTTCTGCTGCGTGGTCTGGTCCAGCTGGGTCACCGCCTCGCCGACCTGGCCCACACCTGCGGTCTGTTCGTTGCTTGCGGCGCTGATTTCAGAAACCATGTCGGCCACGCGCTGGATCGAGCTGACCACTTCCTGCATGGTGGTGCCAGCCTGGTCGGCCAGCACCGAGCCCTGCTGCACCATCGCGCTGCTCGCGCCAATCAGCTCCTTGATGGCCTTGGCCTCGGCGGCGGTGCGCTGGGCCAGGTTGCGCACTTCTGCCGCCACCACCGCAAACCCACGGCCCTGTTCGCCCGCGCGGGCCGCTTCCACCGCCGCGTTCAGTGCCAGGATGTTGGTCTGGAAGGCAATGCCGTCGATCACGCCGATGATGTCGGCAATCTTCTGGCTGCTGCTGTTGATGTCCTGCATGGTGCTGACCACCTGGACACCACCTCCCCGCCCTGTTGCGCCACACGGCTGGCACCCACCGCGAGTTGATTGGCCTGGGTGGCGCTGTCGGCGTTGTGGCGGATGGTGGCGCCCAGTTGCTCCATGCTCGCCGCCGTCTGTTCCAGTGCACTCGCCTGGCTCTCGGTGCGGCCCGAGAGGTCCTGGTTGCCCTGGGCGATTTCCGTGCTCGCGGCCGAGACGCTGTCGGCACTGGTGCGCACTGTGCCCAGGCTTTCCACCAAGCGGACCCGGAAGCCCTCCATCGCCTGGGCCAGTGTGCCAATTTCGTCGCGGGACCGCACCGACACCGCATGCGTGAGATCGCCCCGCGCCAGGTAGGCCAGCGCGGCGCTCAACTGCTGCACGGGCGCGCCCACCAGGCGGCGGGTGGCCATCACCAGCACCACGGCCAGCAAGACCAGCGCCACCACCACCCCCAGCCACAGCCAGGCCAGCACATTGCGGGCCTCACTCATCATTTCGGTCAGAGGTGCCTCGGCCACTATGGCCCAGTTCCAGGGCTTGTAGTGCTCCACCGCCAGATAGCGCGTGGCACGATCGCCTTCGCCGCTGCGGCGCGGAGACCAGTCCGACTGCAGGTCCCCCGACTGCCCCACCGCCGCCAGCGCTGCCATCCAGGCCTTGGCCTGATCGTCCTTTTCGTCCACCTTGAGGGACTTGCCCGCGCCCGGCAGGCCAAAAATGCTGCCCCGTGCAGGACCCGCCGAGAGGTTGACCGCATAGACAGCCCCCGTGGAAAACAGCTTCTGCCCCGCCATCACGGTGTCGAGCTTGCCCAGGATCGCGCCCATGTCGGAGCCGATGAACAGAATGCCGATGGTGCGGTTGCCTTCGCGAATGGGCTCGTACACAGTCATGTACTCCCGGCCAAACAGGCTGGCGCGGCCGATGTAGGTCTTGCCCTCATTCATCAGGGCATAGGCCGGGTGCTTGCGGTCCAGCAGGGTCTTGTAGGCGCGCTCGCCGTCCTGCTTCTTGAGCGATGTGGTCACGCGAATGAAGTCATCCCCCGTGCGCGCAAAAATCGTCGCGACAGCGCCCATGCTGTCCTTGGAAAAGCGGTCCACCACTTCGAAGTCGCCATTGACGGCCGCCCCCTGGAACGAAAGCACAGCCTCGGGTTTGGCATCGGCCCCCGGCGCCTCGGCCACAGAAAACTGGCCGGGAAAGTTGGCCTTGAACAGAGAGAAGTCCCGCTTGGCTTGCTCCTGTGCGGTTTCGTCAAACGTCTGCACCAGCGTGCGCACCTGGGCAGCGTACTGCGCGGCGTCGCCCCGCGCAAGGCGGCCAAAGTCCTCCCAGAGCAGACCACTGACGACGCCCATGGTGGCCAGCAAGACCACCAGCAGGCTGAACAAAGCGGTTGCCGCGAGTTTGAATGCCACGGAATGGCGGGTGTTTGATGAAATCATCTGGTACTTTTATGTAATTTATGCAAGGGCGTGCATACACCACGGACAAAGTACCCGATCTGCGGGCGAATGCCAAACAGCGCAACCACCAATGGCCCGCTCAAACCAAGGGAAAACCCTTGCATTCAACAGCAAGGACCTGCAGGTCTCCGACTGCGCCCCACGGCCCCAGCGTGCGTGAAGCGCCCCCTACCCGCCCATGGGCAGGCTGAGCGACTGTCGGCTCTCAAACACCCGCTGCGCCCCCGTGACCGGGTCCACAAACGCCAGCGACCGCGCCAGCAGTTGCAGGGGCCGCGAGTAGTCGCCCTCGGGCGGGTCGTTCACCACCGGGTAGAACGGGTCATTGCGCAGCGGCAGCCCCAGGGCCGCCATGTGCACGCGCAGCTGGTGCCGCTTGCCGGTGATGGGCGACAGGCGGTAGCGCGCCCAGCCGCCTGCCACCTCCAGCACCTGCATGTGGGTGTGGCTGTTGGGTTCGCCGGACACCTCCTGCATGCGAAAGAACTGCTGCGGGCTTTCCTCCAGGCGGCTGACATGCTCGCGGGGGAAGGCCACATCCGCACGCCAGGGCGCGATCGCGTCATAGTGCTTTGTGATCTGCCGGTCGCGGAACAAGCTTTGGTATGCCCCGCGCGTGCGCTGCTGCACCGACAGCATCACCAGCCCGGCCGTATCCCGGTCGATGCGGTGCAGCGGCGACAGCTCGGGCAGCCCCAGCTGGCGTTTGAGCCGCACCAGCAGCGTGTTGTGCAAATACCGGCCCGAGGGCGTCACGGGCATGAAGTGCGGCTTGTCGGCCACCACCAGGTGCTCGTCCTGGTACAGCACCACCTCGCTGAAAGGCAACACGGGCTCAGCAGGCAGGCTGCGGTAGTAATACAGGCGCAGCCCGCCCTCAAACGGCCGCTCGGGCACCACCGGCTGGCCGCGCTCGTCCACCACGTCGCCTGCCAGCATGCGCTCGCGCCACTCATCGAGGGCCACCACCGGCAGCCGCTGGGCCAGAAAGTCCAGCATGCTGCCCTGCCCGTGTGTGGGCAGCACCACGCAGCTGGGGCTGACGCCGTCGCGCATGGGCAGGACATGGGGGTGGTGGGGGTTGTGCATGGCGCGGGGATTTTAGGGTGCGCTGGCACATCGATACATGGGGGGTTCCTCACTCGCCACCAAGGCATCGCCTCAATGAAAATCCCGGCTGCCCTGCAGCGCCTGCGCCATGCGGCCGAGCAGCGGGGTCAGGTCCTTGAAGCGCTGGGCGACCAGGTGGCGCACCACGGCGGGTGCCTGGCCTGAGGTGGAGGAATGTGCGCTGCCGCCCTCGGGCACGCTGCACTGCCACAGGCCTTCCACGGCCAGCAGCTGGGATCTGAGCAAAGCGTTGCGCCAACGGTCCACCATGGCGGGCCAGACGATGACGTTGACGGGGCCGGTTTCGTCTTCGAGGGTGACGAACATGGTGCCCTTGGCGGTGCCGGGGCGCTGGCGCACGGTGACGATGCCGCAGGCGCGCACCTTGCGGCCATGGGGAATGGCCATGAGTTGCAGCGCGGTCTGCAGGCGCCAGCGGGCCAGGCGCGGGCGCAGCAGGGCCAGGGGGTGGCGACGCAGGGTGAGGCCGGTGGCGGCGTAGTCGAACAGGATTTCTTCGCCCTCGGGGGCGGCTGGCAGCGCCAGCGGGGCTTCAAGCACGGGCACATCGCGCAGCAGGGCCGGGGCGCTGTGCTGGGCGGCGGCGTCCCACATTTGCTGGCGCCGGTGGCCTGAGAGGCTGGCCAAGGCGTCGGCGGCGGCCAGGGCCTGCACATCCTGCTGGCTCAGCTGGGCGCGCAGGGCCAGGTCTTCGGTGGTGCTGAAGGGCAATGTGGCGCGGGCCAGCACCAGGCGGTCTGCCGCCCCTTTGCCCAGGCTGGCGACCAGGCACAGGCCCAGGCGCACAGCGGGCTGCGGCTGCTGTGGCCGGGGCAGCCCCTTGGCAGGCAGCAGGTGTTCGGCGGGGCCTTCCAGCGTGCAGTCGTGGTCGCTGTGGCTCACGTCGATGGGCAGCACGCGCACGCCGTGGCGGCGCGCGTCCTGCACCAGTTGCGAGGCGGTGTAGAACCCCATGGGCAGCGAGTTGAGCAGCGCGGCCAGAAAACACGCGGGCTCGTGGCACTTGAGCCAGCTGCTGGCGTAGGCCAGCAGGGCAAAGCTGTGAGCGTGGCTTTCGGGAAAGCCGTATTCGCCGAAGCCCAGCATCTGCTGGAAGATGGCCTGGGCAAATTCAGGGCGGTAGCCCTTTGCCAGCATGCCGTCCAGCAGGGGTTTTTCGAAGCGGTGCACGCCGCCCTTGCGCTTCCAGGCGGCCATGGACCGGCGCAGGTCGTCGGCCATGCCGGGCGTGAATCCGGCGGCGATCATGGCGATCTGCATTACCTGCTCCTGGAAGATGGGCACGCCCAGCGTGCGCTGGAGGGCTTCTTCCAGCTCGGGTTTTTCCAGCGCAAGCGGCAGGCCCTGCCGCCTGCGCTCGCGTGCCTTGAGGTAGGGGTGCACCATGCCACCCTGGATGGGCCCGGGCCGCACGATGGCTACCTCGACCACCAGGTCATAAAACTCGCGCGGGCGCAGGCGCGGCAGCATGCTCATCTGGGCGCGGCTTTCGATCTGGAACACGCCCACGGTGTCGGCGGCGCAGATCATGTCGTAGGTGGCGGGGTCTTCGCGCGGGATGTCCTTGAGGCCCCAGTGCTCACCGCGCAGCACAGCCCGCAGTTGCAGGCAGCGGCGCAATGCGCTAAGCATGCCCAGGGCCAGCACATCGACCTTGAGCAGGCCCATGTCATCGAGGTCGTCCTTGTCCCACTGGATGACCGAGCGGTCCTTCATGCTGGCGGGCTCGACCGGCACCAGCCGCGTGAGCTTGCCCTGGGTGAGCACGAAGCCGCCCACATGCTGGCTGAGGTGGCGCGGAAAGCCCTGGAGGTCGGCCGCCAGCTCCAGCCACAGCGTGGCGGTGTGCCGGTGCAGCGCGGCGCCAACGGCCTGCGCCAGCTCCTGCAGGCGGTCGGCGGCGAAGGTCTCGTCAAACCAGTGGTGGTCCTTGGCAAACGCATCGACCAGCGCGGGCGCCACGCCCAGGGCCTTGCCCACGTCGCGCAGGGCGCTGCGCGTGCGGTAGCTGGTGACGACGGCGGCAATGGCGGCGCGGTCGCGGCCGTATTTATCGTAGATGTACTGGATGACCTCCTCGCGCCGGTCGTGCTCGAAGTCCACGTCGATGTCGGGCGGCTCCTTGCGCTCCTTGCTGATGAAGCGTTCGAACAGCAGATGGGTGTTTTCGGGCGGCACGGCCGTGATGCCCAGCATGTAGCAGACCACCGAGTTGGCGGCAGAGCCGCGCCCCTGGCACAGGATGTTCTTGCTGCGGGCATAGCGCACGATGTCGTGCACGGTGAGGAAGTACATCTCGTACTGGCAGTGCGCGATCAGATCCAGCTCTTTGCGGATCTGGTCCAGCACCCGCTGGGGGGCGCCCTGCGGGTACTCGCCTTCCACACCGGTCTGCACCAGCCAGGCCAGCGCCTGGGCGGGGGTCATGCCCTCGGGCACGGTCTCCAGCGGGTACTGGTACTTGATCTCGTCGAGTTGAAACGTGCAGCGCCCGGCCACCGTGAGCGTGGCCGCCAGCAGCTCGGGCGGGTAGATGCCTGCCAGCCGCACGCGCTGGCGCAGGTGGCGCTCGGCGTTGGGCTGCAGCGCAAACCCGCACTCGGCCACGCTGCAGCCCAGGCGCACGGCGGTGATCACATCCTGCAGCGGTTTGCGCGAGCGGGCGTGCATGTACACGTCGCCCGCCGCCACCAGCGGCAGGCCCAGCTGCGCGCCCACGCGCTGCAGCGTGGCGAGCCACAGGCCGTCGTCGGGGGCCAGGTGCAGCTCGGCCGCCAGCCAGATGTGGCCGTCAAAATCAGAGCCCAAACAGGCCTTTGCGCGCGACAGACAAGCCTCAATAGCTATCAAATAAGTAGCATCAAAGCGTTTGCGGCAAGGCGCCAGCAGCAGCTCGCAGCCCTGCAGCAGGTGCCAGGGGCTGGCCGGGCCCATGTGGTACTGGCCCTTGGGGGCTGCACGGCGCGCGGCCGAAATGAACTCGCACAGGTTGCCCCAGCCCTCGGCGTCCCGCGCCAGGGCCACCAGGCGCATGTCGCCCCACAGGAACTCGCTGCCCATGATGAGGTGCAGGCCCGTGGGCTGGGCGGCCTTCCAGGCGCGCACCACGCCGGCCACCGAACACTCATCGGTCAGCGCAAGGGCCTGGTAGCCCAGCTCGGCAGCACGCTCGACCAGCTCGTGCGGGTGCGATGCCCCGCGCTGAAAGCTGAAGTTGGACAGGCAGTGCAGCTCGGCATAGCCCGGCAAGGATGCAGTCATCTCCATTTTTTATGGCGCCGCGCGCCACCCCCCTGGCTTGCAACGGTCGCGCCGCCGACGAGGGCCGCCGCGCAAGGGCCGTCCGCCGCGCTGGTACCGCCGCTCAGCCCGCAGCGCACAGCGCTGCGAGAGCGGGGGAAGCCGTACAGGGGGTGTTTCAAAACACACCATGCAGAAACCAGCGGGGAGGCCGCGCCAGCCCCTGCGCACCATCGGGCAACGGCGCCAGCCGTTCGCGAAACACCCATACCAAGCCCGCCACCGCGTTGTGCGCCACAAAGTAGTCGCGCAAGGCCAGGCCGGTGCCGGGGTGTGTGGGGTCGTCTGCCCCGCCATCGCCCGCAGACCACCAGCCCGCCTCGAAGCGGTGGGGCCCGGCCAGCAAGCGCAGCAGGCCATGGTGGCAAGGGCGGTTGCCCTGCACGGCCAGCCGCTGGGGCGGGTTCAGCAGCCAGGGGGGCAGCAGCAAGGCGTCGGGGCTGGCATCCAGCGCGGCATCGGCCCCACCAGCACTGGCGGCAGCGCGCCGGGCGGGCGGGCGGCCCAGCACCTCGGCCGCAGGGCGCCATTGCTGCATGTGCTCGGGGCGGTGGTCTGCCAACAGCACCGGGGCCTGCACCTGCTCGGGGCCCAGGCGGGCCGACAGGCGCTCCAGCAGCTGGTGCAAGTCTTCGCCTGGGGGCGCAGGGTTATCGGCACTGCCAGGGCAGCCACCGCCATGGTTGCCGGGCGGCAGCAAGCTGGCACTGCGGTGCGGCAGGAGGGCCGATTCCAGCAGGCGCAGCGTGATGTGGTTGGCCGGTGCGGCCAGAGCGGTGCGCGCCAGGTTTTCAGACAGCAGGCGCCGCAGGTGTGCCATGTCCTGCGTGGCCTGGGCGGTGCGCACCTGCAGGGCCTGCGTGGGGGCAATCGCCACCCCGTCGATGCGCCGCAGGTCGTGGCGCCAGGCCAGCTCCAGCGCCAGCGCCCCCTGCTGGCGCGCCTGAAGCCAGCCCTGCAGGGCCGTCAGGCAGCGGTGAGCGCTCCACAGCAGGGCATCGGCCGAGGTGGCCAGCGCGGGCAATTCGGTGGCCAGCGCAAACTGCTCGGGCAGCTCCAGCCAGGCATGCGCTTCGGGGGCATCGCCCAGGGCCTGGTCCAGCACCCGCAGCACCCCTGCCCCCAGGCGCCGGGCCAGCCCGGCACGCGGCAGCGCCCGCATGGCACCCCAGGTGCGGCAGCCCATGCGCTCCAGGCTGGCCACATGCGGGCGCAAGGCGGTCAGGGTGTGCAAAGGCAGGGTGTGCACTGCAAGCCCTTGTTGCTCTGGTCGTCCCCCTTGCCCTTGTTGCCCCCGGGGTGCATGCCCGGCCAGCGCCATGCGCAGCCAGGCCTGCGCTACCAGCGCAGTGGGGCCGCTGCCCCAGGGGGGCAGCATGCCTGGGGCTTGCGGCAGTGCGCCCTGCCCCCTGGCGGCTTCAGCCCAGGCTTGCAGCACCAGGGCCAGCAAGGCATCGCGCCCGCCCCAGAGGCGCTCGGTGGTCGAGACCTCCAGCAACACGGTGTCGCCATCCGCCAGCGCCACGCGCGGGGTGAAGCGCAGGGCCCACCAGCCTGCGGCAGGGCCTGGCGGCGCAGCCACCGCCTCGGCAGCAGCCCCTGCACCGGTGTCGGCCGGGCTGGCTGCGGGCTCATCCCGCCATGGCAGCGGCAATGCGATCCAGTGCATGCCCCCTCCCCTGCAGCGCCACCAACGCGGGCTCTGGGCGCATGGGCGCTGCCTGCCCCCCCGAGGCCGCTGCGTTGTAGCGCGCCACCGTGGCGCGGGCCACCACCTGTGCGGCGTGGCGGCGCTCGGCCTGCGCCGCCAGGGCCTGCGCCAGCCGGGGATGGCAGCCCGGCAGATCCAGCGCCTGCACCAGGGGCGGCCCCCGGCGCTTGAGGATCTGCACCTGCAAACCCGGCGCGGCAGATGCGGCTGCCCCGGCAGACAGCCCCTGCACCTGCAGCCGCAGTAAAGCGGGCGACGCCTGGGGCGCAGCACTGACCGGGCGAAACACCCACAGCAGTTGCCGTTGTTGCGCCGCTGCCAGCTGCAGCCTGCGCAGGGCTGCAGCAGGAGCCTGCGGCAGCCAGGCCATGACGGCCAGCACATCGCCGCACCGCAACGCCTGTTCGGCCGCCCAAAATGCCGCACGGGCACTGCCAGCGCGCACCACGCACAGCCGCTCGGGCGGCAGCCCCTGCACCTTCAGCGCCGGGCCAAAGGGCTCGCAAGGCGGCGCCACCGCCACCACAGCGCCTGTGCGGCACGCCGTGGCTTGTGCCAGCGCGGGCAGCACCAGCTGCCATTCATGCAGACCCGCCAGGGGCTGCAGCACCTCGCACAGCGCCCCCACGGGCCAACCCCCGCCCGGCAGTTGGGCATCCAGCAGCGCGTACCCCGTGGCCTGGGCCGCCTGCGGGCCTGCGCCCAAGGCATCGGCATGCCAGACACCGGGCACGGCAGAGGGCAGGTCAGGCGCAATCCGCAAGGACAGGCTGGGCGCAGGCATGGGGAGGACGGTGCTTCAAAAACAAGAATGCTGTGAATATAACCAGTATTTTGAAGCATGGCGAGCCAAAGAGAGAAGGCCGCAGGATCGAAGGGGCGCGGGCCAGCGGGTATTTGCTGGCCGGGGCAAAGCGGTCTGTTGGCCTCCCTTCGTAGTCAGGCCAAGCCCGTCTATTCCGTGGCGGCAGGCAGCGATTGAGCCTGCGCGGCAGGGCATCCTGGATGCTCTGTGCGCACGCTCCCGGGGCGCATCAGAGCCGTCGCAGCGCCCAGTCGCACCAGTCAGCCACTACTGCATCGATGGGCGTGGCGCGGTCCGACAGCTGGGGCCAGCGGCGGTAGCTGGCGTGCAGGATGCTTTGCAGCTGCCACAGCGCCTCGCGCCCCACCAAGGCCACTTCCGCCATGCCGATGGCATCGCCCTGCAGCTGCGCCAGCAGTTCGCCCTGGTGCTGGGGGTGGGAACCCGCTTCAATCAAGGCCTTTTGCAAGGCCAGCAGGCGGGAGTCGGTGAATGCAAAGGCGCTGTCTGCCGGGGCCTTGGCCCCCGGGGGCAAGGTGGCCTTGAGCTGGTCCCAATAGGTGAAGGCCTCGGCCAGCAGTTCAATCTGGCGCAAGGCATCGTTGCCCAGGGGCATCAGGGCCGATTCGCGTGCCACCTCTTCCTGCAGCAGCGGCAGGATGTGGGCCACCAGGGCGGAAGGGAATTTGCGGTGGTTGAGCCGCAGCACCAGTGACAGCCGCTGCGCGGGCATGTCCTCGTATTTCTCGTAGAACGCGGTCACCACCTCAGCCAGCAACAGGATACGCCCCATGGGCGTGATGTCAGCACCTGCCAAGCCACGCGGGTAGCCGCTGCCATCCATGCGCTCGTGGTGCTCCAGCACAGCCACCTCGGCAGCACGGGCATACACCTTGGTGTCGCGGATCATCAGCATGGCCGTGATGGGGTGCGCCACCAAGTGCTTGCGCTGCACGCCAACCACCTTGTGGTCGGGGTCGCTCCAGGCCGGGTCCATGTGCAGCACGCCCAGGTCATGCAACAAAGCTGCAGCAGCCAGGGTGCCGCAGTCGCGCTCCGCCAGGCCGCTCTTGATGCCCAGGAACACGGCCACGGTCATCATCTGCAGGCTGTGCTCGAACAACTCGGGGCGCTGGTCGCGCATGACCGTGAGCTTGCAGGCCATAGGCGCTGGCAAAGGCAGAGAGCGCAGCGGTGCCAGCAGGCGGGCCACCGAGGGACCCAGCGCCTCAGCCAGCATGTTGGGCAAGGCCTCCTCTGCAATGAGCGCCTGTCCCGCCGCCAGCAGGGCGGGCACGTCCACTGGGTTTTCGATGGACAGGTGGCGGTCGATGGGCTCGCGCAGCTTGTGCTGCACCAGGCGGTCGTACAGGCGGCTGTCGATGCGGGCGCCCTTCTCCACCAGTTTGATGCCGTTGTCGGTGTAGATGGCTGCGTCCGCCACCACTGTGCGGCGGTCGGCCATATCGGTCAGCGCGCGCAGGTAGTGGGGGCTGTCGGAGGTATCAATATCCGCCGAGTCGAGTGGTTCTGTCATGCGAGGAACAACAAATCGTTACCTCGGACTATATGACGTTCTCTTGCTGGGCCCTGACACAAAATTCCCCTCGGCACCAAGCTGTCTTGAGGCACATCAAGCGCTGTCCAGGGCCTGCCAAAGGCGCTATTGCACCGCCTGAGGTAGCACCCTCAACTGCCGCCACAGGGCTTTTCCCCAAGGAGAACCGCCGATTGGACTGTTCCAGATTTGCATCAGGGTTTCCATCAGGAACAGAGGGCAGAAGGCCACTTTTTGCACCACCCGGGCAGTCAGTCTTGGGTAAACCCTGAAAAGTTCCGCCTCCATTGTTTCCAATACTGGAACAGTTAGTTCGCGACTGAGTGGTTTTTCACTGAGCATCATCGGCGTACAGTTCAACCCATCGATGAGCCGAACCCGCAAGGCGACTCACCGA
>CAYXSL010000107.1:0-15242 GCA_964466605.1 uncultured Verminephrobacter sp. | reverse complement strand
TCTCGAAGAACAGGTTGAACACGCTCTTGCCGCGCAGCAGCGGCACCTTCTTCACTTCGCGGTCGTTCACGCTCACGAAGTTGGCCGCCGTGTCGAGGATGTGCGTGACGATGTCGCGCGGCAGCCCTTCGATGGACAGCAGGTGGATGAGTTCGCCGTTGCCGTTGAGTTGGGGATTGCGCTTGTGCAGCACGGTCAGGCCTCTTTGACTTGGAATTGGAAGGTGCCGCTGTCGCCACGCGCCAGGGCCAGCGATTGGGCGGCAGGCAGGGCCACGCGGGCGGCGGCAAAGTCGGCCTGCACCGGCAGCTCGCGCCCGCCCCGGTCCACCAGCACGGCCAGGCGCACGCTGGCGGGGCGGCCGTAGTCGAACAGTTCGTTGAGCACGGCGCGGATGGTGCGGCCGGTGTAGAGCACGTCGTCGAGCACCAGCACGTCGGCGCCGTTCACGTCGAACGGCAGCGTGGTCTGCGCGCTGCTGGCCAGGCCGCGCTGCGCAAAATCGTCGCGGTGCATGGCCGAGGACAGCACGCCGGGCGCGCCGTCCAGGCCCAGGTCCTTCTGCAGGCGCTCGGCCAGCCAGGCACCACCCGAGGCGATGCCCGCCAGGCGCGTGGTCGGGGTGAGCATGCTGCGCACGCCGCGCAGCAGTTCGCGGTACAGCGCTTCGGCATCGAGCACGAGGCTGCCGGTGGCCGTAGGGGACGGATGGCTCATGGGAGATTCCTCAAAAACTGTTCCAGGATGATGCAGGCCGAGGCGGCATCGGCATCCTTGGCACCACCCGCGATGGCCTCGGTGGTGCTGTAGCGCTCGTCCACCTCGAACACCGAGAGGCCAAAACGGCCGCGCAACTGGCGGCCGAACTTGAGCGCACGCTGGGTGTTCTCGTGGCTCGCGCCGTCGGGGTGGTAAGGCACGCCAATCACCAGCGCGTCCGGCTGCCATTCCTTGATGCGCTCGGCCACCTGGGCAAAACGGGCATCGCCCTCCGCCTGGATGGTGCGCTGCGGCGTGGCGCTTTTCAGCATGCGATTGCCCGTGGCCACACCGGTGCGCTTCTGACCGAAGTCAAAAGCGAGAAAGGTCTGGAAATGCGCAGGAACGGCTGGCGGCTGGATGGGCTGAGCGGGCGCACCGGTCATGCGTGCCCCGCCTCGGGCGACAGCATCCAGGCCTTCAGGCCCAGCAGCGACAGGGCCCGGTCGTAGCGCTCGGGCACGGGGGTGTCGAAGATCACCGACAGGTCGGCCGCCACAGTGAGCCAGGCGTTCTCGGCCAGCTCGGATTCGAGTTGCCCCTCGCCCCACGACGAGTAGCCCAGCGTGATGAGCACGCGGCGGGGGCCGGCACCGGTGGAAAGCGCTTCGAGCACATCCTTGGAGGTGGTCATCTCCAGCCCGCCCGGGATGGTCATGGTGGAGGCATAGGCGGACTCGTCGGTCTCGGCCTTGTCCATGAGCATGGGCTCGTGCAGCACAAAACCGCGCTCGGTCTGCACCGGGCCGCCCTGGAACACGGGCTCCTGGGTCAGGTCTTCGCGCCGCAGCGACAAATCGACCTTGTCAAACAGGCTTTTGAGGGTGATGTCCGAGGGCTTGTTGATGATGAGCCCGAGTGCGCCGCGTTCGCTGTGCTCGCACAGGTAGACCACACTGCGCGCAAAAGACTCATCTTCCAGGCCGGGCATCGCAATCAGGAAGTGATGCGTCAGGTTGATGGGCGCAGAATCGAAAGACATCCCTCGATTTTAACGGTGAACATGGCGACCTCTTCCAGGCCTTACGGGCCCTCCGAGCCTTCCTACCCCAGCGGCCTTGTCTGGTTCCGCCGCGACCTGCGCACGGAGGACCAGGCGGCCCTGTACCGGGCGCTGACGCAGTGCGGGCAGGTGCACTGCGCCTTCGTACTGGACCGGGAGATTCTGGACGGCCTGCCCCGCAGGGACCGGCGCGTGGAATTCATCCTCGCATCGCTGCAGGCGCTGGACGCCTCGCTGCGCGACCTGTGTGGCCAGCCGCAAGGCGGGCTCATCGTGCTGCATGCCGTGGCCAGCGAGGCGATCCCGGACCTGGCGCACCACCTGGGCGTGCAGGCCGTGTTTGCCAACCACGATGACGAGCCCCAGGCACTGGCCCGCGATGGCCTGGTGCGCACCCGGCTGGCCGCGGCGGGCAAGGCGTTCCACACCTTCAAGGACCACACCCTTTTTGAACGCAACGAGGTGCTGACGCAGACCGGCAACCCCTACAGCGTGTTCACGCCCTACAAAAACGCCTGGCTCAAGAAAATCGACGCTTTCCAGCTCAAAAGCTACCCGGTGGAGCGCCATGCACACCGCTTGGCGCCACGCCCCCCGGCGCATTGCCAGCCCGTGCCCACGCTGGCGGCGCTGGGGTTCGAGGCCAGCGCGTCGCCAGCCCCCGGGCTGCCCACAGGCGCCCGCGGCGCTCAGCAGCTGTTCGACGACTTTCTGGGCCGCATCGAGCGCTACGACCACGCGCGCGATTTTCCCGCCATCAAAGGCCCCAGCTACCTCAGCGTGCACCTGCGCTTTGGCACCATCTCGCCGCGATTGCTGGCACGCACCGCGCACGGGCGGATGCAGGCAGGCAACCCCGGCGCCGCGACCTGGCTGAGCGAGCTGATCTGGCGCGACTTCTACTTTCAGATCCTGCACCACCACCCCCACGTGGTGGGCCACAGCTTCAAACCGGCCTACGACGCCATCCAGTGGGAAACCGGCCCCGAAGCCGACGCCCTGTTTGCCGCCTGGTGCGAGGGCCGCACGGGCTATCCGCTGGTGGACGCGGCCATGGCACAAATCAACCAGACGGGCTACATGCACAACCGCCTGCGCATGGTGGTGGCGAGTTTTCTGGTGAAGGACTTGGGGCTAGACTGGCGCCGGGGCGAGGCCTACTTTGCCACGCACCTCAATGACTTCGACCTGGCCGCCAACAATGGCGGCTGGCAGTGGGCCAGCTCCAGCGGGTGCGATGCGCAGCCCTACTTCCGCATCTTCAACCCCGTGAGCCAGAGCCAGAAATTCGACCCCGACGGCAAATTCATCCGGCGCTACCTGCCGCAGCTGTCGCGTTTGCCGAACGCGGCCCTGCACGCCCCCTGGCTGGCCCGCCCGCTGGAACTGCAGGAGGCCGGGGTGCAACTGGGCACCCACTACCCCCTGCCCGTGGTGGAGCATGACGCCGCACGCCAGCGCACGCTGCAGCGGTATGCGGTGGTCAAAACGGCCGGCGGCTGACCCGCACACGGCGGCCATGTCCATGGGGGCAAAGGGCTGAGGGGGAAAAGCGGGTCACCCGCCGCACTGGGCGCAGCCGTGCCGGTGGCTCACCCGTAGAGGGCGCCCTGCCGGGCAATGGGCGTCAACGTGCCCACCCCTGATGGAGGACGGAGCGCCGAAGAAAGGATCGGAGGCCCTCTCAGCCTTGCGCTACAGCCCTGGGGGCACAGCACCCTCCAAAAAGCCACAGCCCCGCCGGTAAGCGGCGGGGCTGTGGGCGCAGCGCATGGCCGTCAGGCCTCGGCTGCTGCTGCGATGCGAGCGTAATGCTGGATCAGGCTCAGCAGCTCTTCATCCGAATAGGGCTTGCCCAGGTAGTGGTTCACGCCCAGCTCCATCGCATGCTCGCGGTGCTTCTCGGCAATGCGCGAAGTGATCATGATGATCGGCAGATCGCGCAACGCACCGTCTGCGCGGATGTTGCGCGCCAGGTCGAAGCCATCCATGCGGGGCATTTCGATGTCGGACAGCACCACGGTCGGACGCTCCTCCTGCAGCCGCTCCAGGGCCTGCAGGCCGTCGGCCGCCAGGGCCACGCGATAACCTTCGCGCTGCAGCAGGCGCTGCGTGACGCGGCGCACGGTGATCGAATCGTCCACCACCAGCACCAGCGGCACCTGACTGGGCCCCGCCAGCTGAGGCGAGACCACCTGCTTGCCACCACCAGCGCCACCCTCCGCATCCGGGGCAGGCGCCATGCCCGCACTGGCAGCGCGCACCTGGTCGCCGTACACCGTGGCCAGCGCCACTGGGTTGTAGATCAGCACCACGGCACCCGAGGCCAGCACAGACATGCCGGCCAGGCCCGGCAGGCGGGACAACTGAGGGCCGAGGTTCTTCACCACGACTTCCTGGTTGCCCAGCACTTCATCCACGTGCATGGCCACACGCTGCGCCGCGCTGCGGAAGATCACCACGGGGCGGGTCTTGCCTGCGGGCTCATGGCTGCGTGCAGACGCCTGCAACAAGGCTCCGGACCAGAAGAAGGGCACCTTCTCCATCCCGTCGTCAAACACGCCGGTACGGTAGGCTTCCTCCAGGTCGGCCGCAGAAGTGCGGCGCACGATTTCCACCACGTTGGCAGGCACGCCCACCGCCAGATCGCCAGTGCGCAGCATCACCACCTGCGTCACCGCAGTCGTCAAGGGCAGCACCATGCGGAACGCCGCGCCCTTGCCCGCCTCGGTCGAGGTCTCGATGCGGCCCCCCAAGGCGTTGATTTCGGCACGCACCACGTCCATGCCGATGCCGCGTCCAGCCAGGCCGGTCACTTCGGACGCCGTCGAGAAGCCGGGCATGAAAATCAGGTGGGCGGCCTCGGCATCGCTGAGTTCCACACCGGGTTCCACGATGCCCTGAGACAGGGCCTTTTCGCGGATGCGCGGCAGGTTCAGGCCCGCGCCATCGTCGCGGAACTCCACCGACACGTCGTTGCCCTCATGGTGCAGATCCACGGTGATCGTGCCGGAGGCAGGCTTGCCCGCCGCCACCCGCACCTCGGGATCTTCAATGCCATGGGCCACGCAATTGCGCAGCAGGTGCTCGAACGCCGGGGTCATGCGGTCCAGCACGCCACGGTCCATTTCGATGGAGCCGCCGGTGATGTCCAGCTTGATCTGCTTGCCGGTTTCCTTGGAGGCCTGGCGCACCACGGCGTACAGGCGCTCTGCAATGCCCTCGAACTCCACCATGCGGGTGCGCAGCAGGTCGCGCTGCAGCTCCCGGGCCTGGCGGCCCTGGGCGATCAGATCGTCTTCGGCGCCTTCCATGGCGCGCTGCAGGTTGCGCTGCACGGTGGCCACGTCGTTCACCGACTCGGCCATCATGCGCGTGAGTTCCTGCACCCGCGTGAAGCGGTCGAACTCCAGCGGGTCAAAACCAGCAGCCGAGTCTTTGGACAAGGCCAGCCGCGACTGCATCTGCGATTCGGCCTGCACTTCGATGTCACGCAGTTGCTGGCGCAGCCTGTCGAGGTTGCCCGACAGGTCGGAGAGCGAGCTGCGGAACTGCCCCAGGCGCACATCCAGGCGCGAGCGGCTGATCATCACCTCGCCCGCCTGGTTCACCAGGCGGTCCAGCAACTGTGCACGCACACGCACCGACTGGCTGGCGGCCACACGCAAGGGCGCCAGTTGCGACGGGCCAGGCAACCGGACCGCAGGAGCGGCCGGTGCTGCCACAGCGGCACCCGCCAGGGCAGCGGCAGGCACCGTGGGCACCTCTGCGGCATCTGGGCGACCGTGGGCGGCTTCGACCGGCAGGGTGACCACCGTGTCGGCAGGCGTCTGCCCAATAGCACGCAGGGCATCGAAGTTCGCCTGCAGACCGTCAAAACCGCCTTGCAAGGGGTCGATCTGGTCAGCGGTAACGGTCTCGGCATCAAGCTGCTCGATGGCCGACTCCAGCCGGTGGGCCATTTCGCCCAGGCGCATGGCGCCAGCCAGTCGCGAGCTGCCCTTGAGCGTGTGCAAGGCGCGCAGCACTTCGCTGCGGGCACCCAGGTTGTCGGGCCGTGCAGCCCACTGGCGCAGGGCGCCCCCGAGCTGGGGCAGCAACTCTGCAGCCTCTTCCTCGAAAATCGGGAAGAGATCGGGGTCAATGACGTCAATCGCGTCAATGTCGTCATCCACATCCGAAGACAATGCCACGGCGTGGGCGATCGCGTCGTCGATCAGCTGGTCCTGATCGTAGGCAACCACCGACAGAGCGGGTGCCACGTGGCCCTGCGGGACGATGAGTGGCGCAGGCTCCAGAGTCGCCTCGGCGAATGCCTCGGGTTCGTCGGCCGGTTCTGGTGCGGGCGCCACAGGCTCCACCATTTCGATCGGGAAGGCTTCGACGGCATCCTCTTCGGGAGGAGACAAGGTGACAACCACCTCGGCTTCCAGGATCTGGCGCAGTTGCTCCAGGACCTCTTCGTTGGGCTCCTTGAGGAAACCTGCCGCAAACTGGTGCAGCAGGCGGCGGATGTCTTCAGCCGCCCCCATGAAGGCCTGGGCCTGCTCCTGTGTGCCGCCGGACTGCAGCTGCACATGCTGCATCGCGTGCTCCAGTGCCCGCGCCAACTCCGACAAGGCCGTGAAACCGACCGTGGCAGAACTTCCCGCCAGCGAATGCGCCAGCGCTACCGCCATGTCGGGCAATGGCTCATGCAGCTCCAGCGACCACTCCTGAAGACAGGTCACCAGGCGGCGCGACCATTCATCGGCCTCGTTCAGATAAACGTTGTACAGCGGAATGCTGATGCGCAGGGTGTCAATCACCTTGACAGCGTCGTCGCTGGCGCCATCCTCTTGCGGGAGGGCATCCAGAAGTTCGGCCATTTCGGAGGTCGGCTCGACATCGGCAGGTGTGACGTCCTCACGGGCCTCGCCCACCACCGGCACCTCGGCGGCAGCAGCCGCAGACTCGGCTTCCAGCAACCGCTCCAGGGCTTCGACATCCAGCGACGCGAGGGCATCCGATGCCTCTGGCACTTCAGCGTCGATGTCGGCGGGTACTCCTGCTTCCGGGCTTGGGCTGACTTCAGCGTCGGGCAAAGTGAACGCATCGGCCGGAGCATCCAGCAGCGGCTCCGTTGCGGCTGACACCGCCGCAACTTCGGCAACGGGCGCTGCATCGGAGAGGTCCAGGTCGGGCAACTCCAGGTCGAGCACAAAATCGGCGCTGGACGGATCCACCACCGGCGGGGGGGCCGAATCTGCGTTCAAGGCGGCCGTGAAGACGGAGAAGTCAATGTCCTCCGCCACCTCTGCCACGCCGGGCGCAGCTGCGAGTTCAGGCGCAACAGGCTCTTCAGTGGGCGCAGGCTGTTCGAGGACATGCTCCGAAATTTCAGTTGCCTGGAAGTCCATCAGGCCCAGGTCGTCCTCAAGGGCCTCGGCGCCATCTGCCACCACGGCATCGGCAGGCGCGCTCGCCGCTTCGGACTCCAGCTCCACCAAGGCTTCGATCTCGGGAACCACCGCCAGAGGCTCGCCGCCCTCGGAGGGAACCACGAGAGGCAACAGCGCGCCATCCAGGCGCATGGCATCTGCGGATTTGCGGAAGGACTCGGGGTCCCAGCCAGTAGCATGGCCCGCAGCAATGTCGTCGGCCCAACGGCCAAAGGCCCGCAAGGCGTCCGAGGACAGTGTCAACAAGCCCGGTTGCATGGGCTTTTGCTCAGCCAGCCAGGCGTTGAGAATCTGTTCCATCGACCAGGCGGCCTCGCCAAAGTCGTTGAGGCCCACCATGCGCGAACTGCCCTTGAGCGTATGGAAGGCACGGCGCAAGGTGGTCTGTTCGCTCAGATTGCCGGGCTCTCCCTGAAGCAGATCGATGGCGGCCAATCCGTTGACCACCACTTCGCGCGCTTCCTCCAGGAACACTTCCAGCAGCTCGTCTTCCACATCGGGCACGGCTGCCTTGGCCATGGAGGCGGGCGCATCCGCAAGGGTGACAGCCGACACCGTTGTAGCGGGTGCAGCCATATCGAAGGAGATGTCCGGAGCGAGGCTTTCAGGCTCTGCCTGGGCCACAGGCTCACTGGCTGGGGCCGCGCCCAGATCCAGGATGGGGGCAAAGTCTGTAGGTTCACCGACAGGCTCGGGCACGGGGAAACGCGGCAACACGTCCGGCACCAGAGTGTCGGTGCGCTCCTCCAGTTTGGCGGGCGCTTCCTCCCTGGCATCCGAAGCACGCGCACGGGTCTTGCCCATGAGGATGCGCAACTCGCCGAGGTTCTCGTCATAGACAAACAGCTTGCGCGCCATGGTGCGCTGGTAGCTCAGCATGTCAATCAGGAAACCCAGCGCCCCCAGGCTGTTGCCGAGTTTTTCGAAAACAGCTTGGCGGCCTTCTTCGGGCACCTCGTTGATAAGCAGACGCTCCACCGTGTCGCGCATGCGCACCACGGCCAGCGAAGCCTGGTCCAACCCAAGCACCGACAACACGCCGCGCATCTGGGCCAGGTGCCCGGGCACCGTTGCCAGTACAGCCGTGTCCTGGGGGTTGCGGAAAAACTGGTCGAGCGCCTTCTCGGCCTCGCCCAAGGTCACTCGCAGCTCGTCCACCACACTGCCCATGGTCTGGTTGTCGCTGACCCTGCGGTACAGCTCCTCCATCCAGGGTTCCAGAGGCTCGGGTTCGGCCCCCGCAGTCACCGCATCCAGGCGCTCGGCCAGGCGGGTGGCCCGCACCTCCATCTGGTCGTCAGCCGCATCCAGCTCTTCAAACGCCGCTTGCAGGTACAACACCGACGTAGCCACTTCCATCGCCAAGGCGGCCGATGGCGGTTCACCCGAACGGGTGGTGGACTCCATCGCCCGCGTGAGCGCCTGGGCCAGGTTTTCGCTACCGGGGTGCAGCTTTCTCAGCGAATCACACACCAGACTGAACTGGTCTGCCGCCGGTTTGAGTTTGTTGCGATCACCACCAGCCAGCGCCGACCAGGTTTCGGTAGCCGACGCGATGCGCTTGCGCGCCTGCGCCAGCACCGCCGGATCAAAACGCCCGAAGCGGGCGGTTTCGTAATCAACAGGCTTGAAGCGGTCCAGAGAGAATGCCTGACGCACCGCGCGCAGCGAAGGCGCAGCTTCCGGGGGCAGCTCAGAGGCCGTGGCTTGCGAACAGAAAAACAGCAGATCCTGAACGAGGCGATCCGCAATGGTGGGATCTCCCTTGGCCAGGGTCGCGTACTGCATGAGTACCCGTGAGGCCACACGCTTGACATACACGTCGGGCGCCAGAAGACCGGACCCAAAGGCCTCGAAGAAACCCGCGCAGATCTTCCAGAATGCGCGCGCCTGACGGTCTGTCTGGGCCGCCACCAGACCAAGGCAGGTGTCTCTCAGGTTCAGCGCAGCCTTGAGATCGCCAGATTTGACGATGCGCAGCACGGCCGCATCCAGTCGCGCCCGCGCCTCGGGGCCATAAGGCAATGGCGCAAGGGCCACCGTCCCTTCGGGCTCACGGAAACGACGCTCCACAGGCCAGAGGTCTGCGGGGTGCACGCGATCAGCCCCCGCCAGTGCCTGGGCATCCCGGTACTGGGGGAACAGGGCTACAGGAGACACCGACTTGCCAGCCAGCACGGTCTCCAGGTACTCAATCAGCGCAAAACTTGCGCGCTCGATCACGGCCGCGGCGTCGTCACTGCAGGTTTCCGGCCGTTGAACAAACTTCTGGACGGCCGACTCCATGGAGCGCAGCACCAGGGCGGGCGGACCCATGCCCACCATCTCCAGTGCGCCGCAGGCCTGGTGCAATTGCTGGCGGGCAATGCGCAAAGCGCCCGCATCCAGGGCAGCCAGATCGGACTCCCGTGCGACTTCAGCATCACGCACAAAACGGCGCATGGCCTTGACCGCACCGTCGAGCGACTTACGCAGTTCGTCAAGCACCCATGCCAAAGGACCCAGGTCCTGATCTCCCTGGGTCCCTTCTGCGGCCGGTGCATTGTTGACATCAATAGATGACATGGATTTGTCCCCGGCTGCAATGAGCCAGCTGGTTGATGACTACTGCTGTCAGGCGATCTTGAAACGTGCCACCGATTGGCGCAGCTCTTCTGCCATGTGCGACAACTCGCGCACCTGCTGTGCCGTGGTACGTGTACCTTCACCCGTTTGCTCTGTCACCGCAAAAATGTGCTGGATGTTGTCGGCCACTTCGTTGGCCAGAACAGCTTCCCGGGACGTCGAAGACGAAATCTGTTCAATCAGTTCAGCAAGGCGGCGCGACACGCGGTCAATTTCGGTCAGTGCGGTACCGGCGCTGTCGGACAGGCGGGCCCCTTCCACCACACCTTGCGTGGAGCGCTCCATAGCGGCCACGGCATCCTGGGTGTCGGTCTGAATGGCCTTCACAAGTGCCGAAATCTGGCGCGTGGCGTCGGCAGAACGTTCAGCCAGGCGCTGCACTTCTTCCGCCACCACCGAGAAGCCACGACCGGCTTCACCAGCGGATGCAGCCTGAATGGCTGCGTTCAGCGCCAGCACGTTCGTCTGCTCGGTAATGTCGGAAATCAGCTCGGTGATTTCACCGATCTCCTGCGAGGATTCGCCCAGGCGCTTGATGCGCTTGGAGGTGTCCTGGATCTGGTCGCGGATGGAGTTCATACCGCCGATGGCGTTCTGCACGGCCTGCAGACCCGAGTCGGCAGCTTGCAGCGATTGGCGGGCCACCGTGGCGGACTCTTGCGCCTGTGTGGACACCTCGTTGATTCGGGTCGCCATGTCCAGAACGGAGCGGCCGGTTTCACGGATTTCGCGCAGCTGTTCAGTCGATGCCGCCAGCAGTTCGGTCGAGGTGTTGTCCACCTGCGCCGTCGTCTGCGCCACGCGGGTGGCCGTGTTCTGCACGCTGCCCACCAGCTGACGCAGCTCTTCCACCGTGTAGTTCACCGAGTCAGCGATGGCGCCCGTGATGTCTTCCGTCACCGTGGCTTCTTGCGTCAAGTCACCTTCAGCAACCGACTGCAGTTCGTTCATCAGACGCAAAATGGCGGCCTGATTGGCGTCGTTGACGCGCTTGGCTTCCTGCTCCTGGCGCTTGGCGTCCTTCTGCTGCGTTTCGGCAGCGGCCTGGCGGCCCCGGCTGTCCAGCAGCTGGACGCGCGAAATGCCGATACCGCACAGCAGCACGAACAAACCTGCCAGTGCCAGGGCGGCAAACTGGCCAGCACCCAGACCTGTCTGGGCAGACAGCTTGCCCTGCAGGCCTTCCAGCTGGCGACGCAGCGGTTCGCTGTCGGCAATGATGGCAGACTGGGCTTCACGGGCAGACACCAGGCCTTGCAGGTTGCCCAGAATGGCGCTGGCCTGGGTACGGGTCTGCTCATAGAGCTTGACCAGGGCTTCGAGTTGTTCGCGGGTCTGGGCGTCCTTGGTGGCAGCCAAGCGCAGTTCCGGGCTGCCGTCCAGCAGGCCCTGGGCAATTTCCTTGAACGAGTTCAAGTCCTTGCCCAGCAGGAACACGGCCTCGGGGCTCACGCCTTCCATGGTCTGGAATTCGTTGGCCGACTTGCCAATACGCTGGGTCAGCATCACCAGCTGGCCAGCAGCAGAAATTTCAGCGGCTGGAGCGTTCTGCTGAAGTTTCAGCGAGGACACGGTTTCGGCGATTTCCAGCAGGTCAGACGACTGGCGGTTGATGGTACGCAGAGCATCGCCCACCTGGGTCAGGATCTTCTGCTGGCCCATCACCACACTGGCATTGCGCTCGGCGCGCTCCATCAGGGGGTTGACGGCGTCCAGATCGGGCTTGAACGGCTCACCCAGCGACTGCACACCCAGTTCACTGTCACCCGCGTTCAGGGCGCGCACGTTGCGCGCCAGCACGCCCGAGCTCTCCACCACGTCCGGGAAGGCCTGGGGGCTACCCACCAGCGCCTGCGACACCGACTTGGCCAAACGTTGCGACTGCATCAGCGACTGGCCGGTAGCTGCCAGCTGTTGTGCAGAGCGATCCGCCTGCTGCAGCACCCAGAACGCAATCGCCCCCAGCACCAGCACGCCCACCAGCAGCAGAGCCAGCAAACGGCGTTGGTGGCCTGCGGCTGTGGAGCGGCCCAGCAAGGGCAGAGAAATCAGCTCCTCGTCTGTTTCGGAGGCAGCCAGTTCAGAAGAGTAACCATCCGGGTCCCCCTGAACACTGTTCATGGCCTCCGCTTGGTAGGAGTCACGCAACTGCGCGCCGTCCAGAGTGCCCGTGGCCAGGACATCCTGTCCATCGTCAGCCGTGCCGGCGGCCGTGCCAGCATCCGGCGTAGCGGGTTTCCGGTTGAACAGTTTTCCAAATTGATTGACGACGGACATGGTGCAGCCTTACAGAAAAACTCAAGCACTGATGCTCAGGAATGCGGGATGTTGGGACAGGATCTGCAGGTTCAGCTCCTGCCAGCGTGTGCCGCTGGAATCGATATAGGTGGTGCCAAAGAAGCTGGGGGCGTCTTCAGCCGGTGGCTCGGACGACACAAAGGCGTCGGTTCCGCGCAGGCCTGCGAGGCGGTCCACCAGCAATGCCGCGTTGACATCCAGCGCGGCGTTGAAGGCCAGCAGACTGGACTCGGCCAGGGCCTGTTCGGTGCGGGGTGCTGCCGAGCCGAGCAAGCCCGCCAGATCAACAACCCCCACCAATGCACCACGCAGGTTGGCCACACCCAAAAACCAGCTTTGGGTGTAGGGCACCGCCTGGACGGAGGCCCAGGGGAAAATCTCCCCGGACTGCCCCAAGGGCAGCAAATAGAAACTCCCGGCGGACTCGACAGCCAGCCAGGATGACACAGAGGTCCCTTCGGTTCTTGCAGCCTGCAGGCGGCTGGCAAGTCGGGTCTGCAGCTCTCGCAGGGCTTCGCGGTTGGCCATGAGCGCGCCGCAGCCTCAGTTCAGAGCGTCGATTTTGGCCTGCAATTCGGCGGGATCCACCGGCTTGGTGATGTAGCCACGTGCACCCTGACGCATGCCCCAGACGCGGTCAGTTTCCTGGTTCTTGCTGGTGCACATGATGATCGGCACATCGGCATACAGCGGGTCGCGGGTAATGGCACGCGTGAGCTGAAAACCGTTCTGGCCGGGCATGACCACGTCCATCAAAATCAGGTCGGGCTTTTCTTCAGCGAGACGGCGGAATGCTTCGTCGGCATTTTCTGCAGTACGGACTTGCATGCCTTTTTTCTGAAGCAGGTCCGTCAAAAACATCAACTCGGTCTTCGAGTCGTCGACGACCAATACTTTCTGAATGGGCATTACATGGCTCCTTGTTGGGAATTGCCAAACTGTTGAACTGCCTGCAACAGCTGGTCTTTGGTAAATGGCTTGGTGAGATATTCCTGGCAGCCGACCATGCGCCCGCGCGCCTTGTCGAACACGCCGTCCTTGGAGGACAGCATCACCACCGGAGTATCTGCAAAACGGGCGTTGCGCTTGATGATGGCGCAGGTTTGGTACCCGTCGAGCTTGGGCATGAGGATGTCGCAGAAAATCAGCTGAGGCTGGTAATCGTTGACTTTGGCCAAAGCATCAAAGCCGTCGTCTGCCAACAAGACTTCGTGCCCCCCCTGCTTGAGAAAAATCTCGGCGCTTCGACGGATGGTGTTGCTGTCATCCACCACGAGCACTTTGAAAGATGCGCCTGTTGTAGTCAATTGTCACTGCTCCCGATGGAGAAAATAAACAACGCCGCAGCAAGTGGTGCCGGGGCGTCTCAGATCTGAACCATCTCGAAATCTTCCTTGCGGGCGCCACATTCAGGGCAGGTCCAATTCATGGGGACCTGATCCCAGGGCGTGTTGGGTGCAATGCCGTGCTCAGGGGACCCCTCTGCCTCGTCATAAATCCAGCCGCAAATCAAACACATCCAAGTTTTAGAGTCGGTCACAGCTTAAAGGGCCTTCACATAGAATGCAACGATTGTATCTAGTCATCTCCCTGGGCTGCGGCTTCGGTGCCACCCCTCAAGCAGGATCTGGTCCATGACCATCAAAGCGTCTCTTCCCCCTTCAGAAATCACAGAGATAGACGATGACGGCGCGGAGGAAGCAAGCCCTGCATGTGTGCTCGTTTTCAATGCCAGCGACCCCAGCGGCGCAGGTGGGCTGACCGCCGACATCACCACCATTGCGTCCGTTGGCGGGCACCCGATTGCCGTGGTGACAGGCGCCTACGCCCGCGACACGGCAGAGATTTTTGACCACTTCGGCTTTGACGACGAGGCCGTGGCCGAGCAGGCGCGGGCGGTGCTGGAGGACCTCCCGGTCCAGGCCATCAAGGTCGGCTTCGTGGGCAGCCCCGAGAACATCAGCACCATCGCCGAGATAACCACAGACTATGACGAAGTCCCGGTGATAGCGTACATGCCCAACCTTTCCTGGTGGCGTGACGAGCTGATCGACGAGTACCTGGACGCCTTCCGCGAATTGTTGTTGCCCCAGACCTCAGTGTTGGTTGGAAACCACAGCACCCTGTGGCGCTGGCTGCTGCCCGACTGGAGCGGCGAGCGCAACCCCACGGCCCGCGACATCGCCCGGGCCGCGTCCGAAATGGGTGTGCCCTACACCCTGGTCACCGGCATCCCCTTGCCCGAGCAGTTTGTCGAGAACGTGCTGGCTTCTCCCCAGACCGTGCTGGGCAGTGGCAAATTCGAGCTGTTTGACGCCACGTTCGCAGGCGCGGGCGACACCCTCTCGGCCGCGCTCACCGCCCTGGTGGCGGCGGGCAACGACCTGGGCGAAGCCACCAGCGAAGCGCTGAGCTATCTGGACCGCTGTCTGGACGCAGGTTTTCGCCCCGGCATGGGTCACATCGTGCCCGACCGCATGTTCTGGGCGCAGCCCGAAGACGACGAATCCGGCGCGGACGAAGAAGAAGAGACTCCGATCGACGAAGCACAGGCCCTCGAAGGCTTTGTGATGCCTCCCCATGACACCAAACACTGACCTCAACATCCCCCTGTTCGAACGCGCCAAGGCGCTCATCCCCGGCGGCGTGAACTCGCCCGTGCGGGCCTTCAAAGCCGTGGGCGGCACACCCCGCTTTGTAAAGCGCGCCCAGGGTGCGTACTTCTGGGACGCCAACGACCAGCGTTTCATCGACTACATCGGCTCCTGGGGCCCGATGATCCTGGGCCACGGCCACCCCGCCGTGCTTGAAGCCGTGCAGAGCGCTGCGCTCGAAGGCTTCAGCTTTGGCGCCCCCACCGAGCGCGAAGTGGAACTGGCCGAAGAGATCCTGAGCCTAGTGCCCTCGATGGAGATGATCCGCCTTGTCAGCTCAGGCACCGAAGCGGGCATGAGCGCGATCCGCCTGGCGCGGGGCGCCACCGGCCGCAGCAAGTTCATCAAGTTCGAAGGCTGCTACCACGGCCATGCCGACTCGCTGCTGGTCAAGGCGGGCTCGGGCCTGGCCACCTTTGGCAACGCCACCAGCGCGGGCGTGCCGCCCGCGAGAAATTTCCG
>CAYXSL010000106.1:0-15245 GCA_964466605.1 uncultured Verminephrobacter sp. | reverse complement strand
GCTCCTGCTCCTGCTCCTGCTCCTGCTCCTGCTCCTGCTCCTGCTCCTGCTCCTGACTCAAGTCGGCCGCAAAATTTATCCAAACCCGGATTTATCGCTAAGCTAAAAGATTTTTTTAGCACCTAGGAAAAATTGCCAATAGTTAACGAGCGACGACGGGAAGGTTGATAGGAGGAATTTTCGAAGTTGTCTTGGTAGCATAAGACGATCTGTGAATGATGTGTTCATGAGGGATTACGAATCCCTCAACAGGTCGCACGTCACTTTAAACCGCAATGACTCGCCCATTTTTTATTGACCCATCTGTCAGCTTTTCAGTCTCGGTAACTCCTGCATTTCAAACATCAGAAATGGCTCAGAAATTCTCATTCGACATTTGCTCAAAGCGTCCGAAACAATCAGAGCTTCATCGCTATTACGTCGACCTGTGCAGGATCCGGACTGAACAGATTTCGCAAACAACCAAGCCATAGTTAAATGAACGCGAACAACCCAAAACAGAAATAAGCTCGGTCGTCGCGGCAGCATTGGGCATCAGCTACGACATCTCCACGCACTCCATCAACCAGCCAACCACATCCCCCGTCACCTCCTCCCGATTGGTTTCATTCAAGATCTCATGCCGCGCCGCCGGGTACAGCTTGACCGTCACGTCGGCCACACCGGCATCCCGATACCGCTGCCCCAGTTGCTCCAACAAGACCCCGCCTGCAGCCAGCGGGTCTGCGTCGCCGGATGCGATGAGGATGGGCAGGTCGCTGCGGATGCGCGCGAGTTGGGCGGGGTCGGCCAGCCGGGGCGCGGGGGCGAAGAGTGAGGGAATCACGTCGGGTGGCACGACCCAACCGCACCACGGGTCGGCCACGTAGGCATCGACCTCTGCGGCGTCGCGCGACAGCCATTCGTAGCCGGTGCGGTGCTCAAAGCCTGCGTTGAAGGCCGCCAGCCCGGCGGGCGCGTCGGCGGGGGCGTTGGCCATGGCGGCGGCGAACAGGTCGAGGGCGGTGGAGCCTGACAGGATGACGCCGGACCAGGTGGAGGAATGGTCCAGGATGGCCGCCTGCGCTGCGAACGAGCCCATGGAGTGGCCGAACAGGAACACGGGCAGTTGCGGCCCATGCTGCGCGCGCAGCAGTGCGCCAAACTGCGCCACGTCGGCAATGAGGCCGCTAAAGCCTGCGCTGCCAAAGTCACCCAGCTTGCCACCGGCTGTGCGCCCGTGGCCGCGATGGTCCACGGCATGGACGATGAAGCCTGCGGCGTTCAGGGCCCGCGCAAAGCGGTCGTAGCGCTCGCCATGCTCGGCAAGGCCGTGGGAGATTTGCACGGCGCCCACTGGTTGGCCCGGGGTTTGGGCCCAGGTGTAAGTGGTGACCTGGGTGCCGTCTGCGTTGGACTGAAAGGAGGAGGAGGTGGTGGTGCTCATCGTTTCATTCTGGCACGGGGCCTGGCCAGCACGCCACGATGAAATTGCCACGGGTGTGGCCTCCAGAGCTTCCCGCAGTCCAACTCAGCAACACGCGTTTTGAGATCAGCGGCAACCCATGGCCCGCCCCCGCCTGCGTGGGTCTTGCCTACCGGCTGGGACGCACAGGGCTTTTTTCTTGAATCAAAATGGCGCTCTCCGCCCGTCTGTATTCATTGTTAGCTATTCAATTTATAGCAAACAGACTACCCGCCAGATTGCACGCCCTGCGCGCACGCACCCGGCAGCCCGCCAGCCGCAGGTGCGCATCCCGGCGGCGCAGCGCGGGTCGCCTGAGCCGCGCGGGCAGCCTGCACTGCATCGCGAATCGCCTGCACCACCACCTCGGGCTTCTCCAGGGGGATGCCGTGCCCGCTGTCCACCCACACCTGGGTGGAGCCGGGGTAGAGATGGGCGAAATCGGCGCGTTTTCGTTGCACATCGTCTGCCAGCGCAGACGAAGCCCCCGGGGTGCGCAGTGCGCTGAGCACAAACACGGGCACAGCGGCGTCCACCGGCAGGCTGGCAACGCGTTGCCCGGTGGCATCCAGCGCGGCCAGCTCCTGCTTGACCACGTCAGAGGTGCCCAGGCGGAAGGCCACCTTCAGCCATGTGGGCCACAGGTTGGGGTTGCCCGCGCCGCGCATCTGGTCGGGGTGGGTGGAGTCCACCAGCACCAGCGCCGCCACCTCGCCGGGGTATTGGCGCGCAAACAGCTGCATGTACAAGCCGCCCAGCGAATGGCCCACCAGCACGTAGGGTGGCGGCAGCTTGCGGGCCTGGAGCAGCGCCCGCAGTTCTTCCACCACATGGGCGCCGTCGCGGGGCTCGGGCGATGCCTCGCTGTGGCCGTAGCCTGCGCGGTTGTAAGCCAGCGCGGTGGTCTCCGCCACAGTGTCTGGCCAGACCTTGGCCCACCAATCGAGGCTTGCCCCCAGCCCGTTCTCGAACACCACCACCGGCGCGCCCTGCCCTGCCAGGGCGTGTTCCACCGTGCGCCCGCCCGCCGTTTCGGTGACCACGCCAGGCACCGTGGCGCAACCCGCCAGACACACGGACAACCACAAACCCGCCCACCGCCATCTCTTCATTTCGCCTTGACCATTCTGTTGAGTGAAGCCGCCGCGCCTGTCAAACCGAGTCGTGGCCACGGAATGCGGCGATGGCAAGGGCTGCGCGCATCTCCTTCATGGGGTGCTGCGTGCGGGGCTGCGTGGAGGGTGGGCGCGCAAGCTTCAGCACCGCCCGGCCGCTTTCAGCAAGGCGTTGCACTCGGGGCCTGCACTGCGGCCACGGGCTGCAGGCGCTGGGGCTGCTGCGGGTGCTGCGGCTGCAGGGCTGCTGCTGCCGCTTTTGCTGGCCACCATGGCGGTGCAGATGGCGTCGGAGTGCGGCGTTTGCCCAAAGCTCATGGCCTTCTGGAAGCCCGTGGCGCCGTACAGGTAGCAGCGGTAGGCCATGCCGTCCAGGGTGTTGACGGTGTAATTGATGCGGCCGCCGGTTTCCTCTTCGCGGTCGGTGATGGAGAACTGGCCCACGGACCGCCCGATGGTCTGCGCCGTGCGCTGCTCCAGGCCCCGCTGGTCAAGGGTGGACGCGCAGCCGCTGAGAAAAGCCAATGCCGCAACGGCGGGGGCGGCCCACAAGAGCACAGGGCGTGTAGAAGACTTCATGGGGTTCCTTGGTGTCGTCGGTTTCATCGGTTTCATCGAACAAAGCAGTTGTCTGCGGGAAGGTTTGCCACGCTCGCGGCCACGGCCGTAAGCGATGGCTGGGTGCTGGGAATCTCGTCGCCCAGCAGGCACAACTGGCGGGCAGACGGCAGGGCCCAGATGGCGCCGGAACGCGCGCCCGTGATGGTGTGCAGCTCGCCCCAACGGGCGGCCAGCGCCGGGTTGGTTTCAAACCGAGCGAAGCGCACCACGCCCAGCTTGCTCGGGCCCACCAGCTGGGAAGCACCCGCGCAGCCATTGCCCGCAAAAATCAAAACGCCTTCGTAGTAGTCGAGCGCGGCTTGCCCGGTGGTGCGCACCCGCAGCGTCTTCTTGAACGACTGCGCACCCACCACGACGCAGCCCTTCTGCACCCAGTCGCCCTCCAGCGCGCTGATGGCGGCCAGTGGTGCCATGCCTCCTGCGCCCCCGTCCCATCCCCCATCGGACAACGCCACATTGCCGTCACCACCACCGCTGCGCCCGCTGCACGCCCCCAGAGGCAGGGTGAGCCCCAGGGCCAATGTGATGAGGGCTGCGGGCACCACGGCCGCCCGGTGCAATGGCGAAAAGGAAGGAGGCGATGGGCACAACGCAGTCATACGCGGCTTGTGGGTGAATGGGGAGAGGGAGAAGAAGGAAGAAAAGAAAAGCGCGCAGCAGCCCGCCACCGGCCCAGCCCTGCGGGCCCGGCCGTGGTCACGGTTTGCTCAGATAGAAAAAAGAGAGGGCCGTCAGCCCGGCTTGCGGGCCACGATGAAGGCCCGGATGTCCTTGCCCCGGGTGCCGTGGCGTTCGACGCAGACAATCTCCAGCCCCTGCCGCACCAGGGCCACTTGCAGTTGCTGCGCGTCGAAACACAGCACCTGGGGCGCCTTGCCAATGGCCTGCATCAGGGGCAGCGCCAGGCGGGGGATGAGCGGGTTCATCTCGTTGATGCACGGCGTCTTGGAGATGAGCAAACCGCCGGGCCGCAGGGCCTGCACCAGCAGCGCGAGCGCATGGTCCAGGTCTTCCACCAGGTGCAGCATGCTGAAGGCGAGCACCACGTCGTAGGCGCCCTGCCCCTGCCCTGGGGCGTCGGCATCGGCCAACGCAAAGCCCAGCTGCGGCACGGGCTGGGCGGCCAGCCGCTCCCGGGCGATGGCGATCATCCCCGGCGCGACATCGGTGGCCAGCATGCGCCCCGTGAAAGGCGCCAGGCGCATGGCCGTGCTGCCGGTGCCACAACCCACCTCCAGCACATCCGCTGCGGGAGGCAGCAGCGCTTGCACGCGCTGCAGCGTGGCCTCGTAGCCCGCCATGTCGGCAATCGGCTCGGCCGCGTATTTGGGTGCGATGCGGTCCCAGAAGCGGGCCTTGCGGGCAAGGGGAGCAACCGGGGCGCCGCCCGCCTCGGCATGGGGCGTGGCATGGAGGGCCGGGGCAATGGACGGCGTTGGCATGGGCGGGTGGGGCATCGGGCGTTGAGCGATACCGGAATGCTATCCATGCAAAACACCGCAGGGAACGGCCTTTAATGCAGTGAACATATACATTTACGCATGACCAATCTCGACTGGAACCAGCTGAAAGCGTTTCTGGAGACCGCAGAGACCGGCTCGCTCTCGGCTGCCGCCCGCAAACTGGGCCTGACCCAGCCCACGCTGAGCCGCCAGGTGGCCGCCATCGAACAGCACATGGGCGTGACCCTGTTCGAGCGGGTGGGCAAGGCCATGGTGCTCACCCCCACCGGGCTCGACTTGCTGGAACACGCCCGTGCCATGGGCGCAGCCGCCGAGGCCCTGGGCCTGGCGGCCACGGGCCGGTCCGAGGCGGTGGGTGGGGTGGTGTCGGTATCGGCCAGCGACGCCGTGGCGGCCTACCTGCTGCCGCCCATCGTGCAGCGGCTGCGCGCCCAGGAGCCGGGCATTGCCGTAGAGGTGATCTCGTCCAACGCACTGAGCGATCTGCTGCGCCGCGAGGCCGACATTGCCATCCGCCATGTCAAGCCCGAGCAGCCCGACCTGATCGCCCGCCTGATCCGCGAGGCCACCGCCCACTTCTACGCATCAGAAAGCTGGGTGAAGACCCACGGCCACCCGCGCACCGCGCAGGACGCAACCCAGGTGCCCTTTGTAGGCTCAGACCGCGCGGGCCGGTATCTGGAGTACCTGCGCCAGCACGGCCTGCACCTGAGCGAAGACAACTTCAGCTGCTACTCCGACCACACCGTGGCCCACTGGGCGCTGGTGTGCCAGGGCATGGGCATCGGGGCCATGATGACCGAGATCGCGCGCAAGACGCCGGGCATGGTCCGCGTGCTGGATGACCTGCCGCCCGTGCGTTTTCCCGTCTGGCTGGTGTCCCACCGCGAGCTGCGCACCTCGCGGCGGATCCGTGTGGTGTTTGAGGCGCTGGCCGAGGGGTTGTTGGCCGACGCGTAGCGGGGCGAGACCTGAGCGCGGCACCGGTGAAGGCTGGGCGGCGGCTAGGGGGGACCTTCTTTCGGGCCGGGTTCTGCAGCGGCCGGGCTCTCATCGACGCTGAGCCAGGGCTGCGGGCGCACACGGTAACCCGCCGACAGCAGGTGCACACCCCAGCGCTGCTGCACCGCCCCCCAGATGCCCTTGGGCAGAAACAGCGCAAACAGCATGGCAATGGCGCCCAGTCCGATGAGGTAGAGCACGCCCTGCCCGCCCCACACGGTCTCTACCGCAAAGAAAAGCAGCGCGCCAAGGATGGGGCCTTCCATGGTGCCGATGCCCCCCACCAACACCATGAAGATCATGTAGGCCGTCCATTGCACGCTGAAATAGGTCTTGGGCTGAAAGCTGATGGACGTGGCCAGCCACAGCCCCCCGGCCAGTGCGCAGCCAAACGCCGACAGCACAAACACCAGCCGTTTGATGGCGACCACGCGCACACCGAGGGAGATAGCGGCGGTCTCGTTGTCGCGGATGGCCTGCGCGGCTGTGCCCACCTTGCTGCGCAGAAGCAGGAAGACCACCCCGCTCAGCCCCGCCATGGCAGCCAGCGCGGCCCAGTAGGTATAGGCGCGCCGATCATCGGCCGCGTACTGCTGCAGCGCAATCATCGAGGTGCCCGTCTCGCCCTGCACCAGGCTGTCCAGGTTCACGCACAGGTGGGCCAGCGCGGCCACCACCCACATGCCGATGGCAAATTCGCCGCCCTGCAGCCGCAGCATGAAAACGGCCAGCGGCACTGCCACCACGGCTACCAGCATGGCACCCACCAGCAGCGCAGGATACGGCCCCAGGCCCGCATCGGCCAGCCGCACCATGGCATAGGCGCCCAGGCCGAAGAACGCCTGGTGGCCGATGGACACCAGCCCCGCATAGCCGGCCAGCGCGTTCCACATCACGGCCAGGATGACGTAGATGAACAGCGTGGTGAGCCGGTCCACCGTGCCTGCCTGCAGCCACAGCGGCCCCAGGCAGAGCACGGCCAGCAGCAGCATGATGGCGCTGGCGCAGGCGATGGAAGCGCGCGTCCAGCGTTCGATGACCCAGGGGGATGCACCCGTGGGGGCGAGGGGTACAGAAGTGATGGGAGCAGTCATGGCGCGGACCTGCGGTGGGTAGAGAAAAACCTGCGCAGCGCGCCGCTCGCGTAGAGCCGGGCCAGCAGGATGACAAGAAAGGTGGAGTGCCCTGCGATCAGAAAACCCTGGGGATGCACCTGCGCCCCCAGGTTCTACGCCACGCCCAGCACCACGCCGCCCAGCAAGGTGCCCCACAGCGAACCGGCACCGCCGATGATCACGGCCTCAAACGCAAAGATCAGCTGCTGCGGGCCCGAGAACGGATCGAACGTGGCGCGCAGCGCCAGTGAGGCCCCGGCCAGCGTGACGGTGACCATGGTGATGGCCGAGGCCGCCGCGAACACAGTGCCGGTGCGCACGCCCACCAGGCGCGCGGTGTCAGCGTCTTCCGACGCCGCGCGGATCTGCCGCCCCAACGCCGTGTGCGCCAGCATGGCGTGCAAACCGCCCAGCAGCAGCACCGCCAGCACCAGCACCAGCGTGGGCAGCTGCCCCAGGTAGAGGCCACCGGGCAGTTCCCAGCTGTCATAGGCCAGCGTGCCGATGGAGGTAGCCAGCGATCGCGTGTCGGCACCAAAGTGCTGGAACAGCAGGTTGTCGATCACGCTGGCCAGGCCAAACGTGGCCAGCAGCGGCACCAGGGCGCCCAGGCGCGCGCTGCGCTCCAGCACCAGCTTGTGCAGCAGCCAGCCCAGCAGCGCCATGGCAGGCACCACGGCCAGCAAGGCCAGCAGCGGATGCCAGCCCAGCGGCTCGGCCAGCAGCCACAGAAGGTAGGCGGCCACCACGGTCAGGCTGCCGTGGGCCAGGTTGATGATGCGCATCACCCCGAACATGAACGACAGGCCACAGGCGAGCAAGGCGTAGTAGCCGCCGAGCAGCAGCCCTTGGATGACTTGATTCAGCAGGTTCATGCGGCCTCCTTGTAGGCATGGCGGGCGTTGCTGACGTCACGGGCGACCTCGGGCCGCTGCGCGCCAAAGTAAAACGCTGTGATCTGCGCGCGGGTGAGCTGGTTGGCGGGCGCATCGGCCACCACGCTGCCTTCGAGCATGCAGGCAATGCGGCTGGCCACGGCCTGCACGCGCTGCAGGTCCTGCTCGACCAGCAGCAGCGTGGTGCCCTGCCCCACCACGCCGCGCAATGCGTCGTACACGCCCTGTACGGCCAGGGGCGACAGGCCCAGCGAGACCTCGTCAAGCAGCAGCACGCGCGGGTTGGTCATGAGCGCGCGGCCAATGGCCACGGCCTGTTGTTGCCCGCCCGACAGCTCGCCCGCTTTTGCATTCAGCTTGGGGGCCAGCTGTGGGAAGGCGTCCAGTACGGTGTCAAAACTCCACTGCCCGCGCCGCCCGGCCGCGCGTGCCACCAGCAGGTTTTCGCGCACCGTCATGCCCGCAAACAGGCGCCGCCCTTCGGGCACCAGGGCCAGGCCTTCGGCCACACGCTCGTTGGCAGGCATACGGGTGATGTCCACACCGTCCCACCGCACCGTGCCGCTGCTGGCGCGGTGGGCGCCGGCCAGCGTGCGCAGCAGCGTAGTCTTGCCCGCACCGTTGGCCCCCACCAGGGCCAGGATGTCGCCCTGGCGCACCTGCAGCGACACATTGCGCACGGCAGGCAGCTGCCCGTGGTGGGCGTTCAGCGCATCAATGCTCAACAAAACGCTCATGCTGCCACCCCGCCCAGATAGGCCTCGACCACCGTGGCATCGCGTAGCACGGCCTGCGGGTCGCCGCTGGCAATGACCCGCCCGCCATCCATGCACACCAAGCGCGTGGCCACTTGCAGCAGCACATGCACCATGTGTTCGATCCAGACGATGGCGATGCGCTGGCTGCGAAGGGTGCGCACCAGGTCCACCAGCTCGCTGGCCTCGGCATCGGTCAGGCCGCCGCCGATCTCGTCGAGCAGCAGCACCTCGGGGCCGGTGGCCAGCGCACGCACCAGCTCCAGCCGCTTGCGGCCGAGCAGACCCAGCGTTTCTGCACGGCGATTGGCCAGCGCCTCCATGCCACACAGGCGCAGGCACTCCATGGCCCGGTCACCCGCGTCGCGAGCATGCAGGCCTGCGCCGTGGGTGGCGCCGGTGAGCACGTTTTCAAACACCGTCATGCCCAGAAACGGCCGGGGCACCTGGTGGGTGCGCGCAATGCCCGCACGGCAACGGTCTGCCGCATTGCGGGCGCTCACATCCACCCCCTGAAAGCAGACGGCGCCCTGGCTTGGCGCAAACGCTCCGGCCAACACGTTCAGCAGCGTGGTCTTGCCCGCACCGTTGGGCCCGACGATGCCCACGGCCTCGTCACTGCCCACCGAAAAATCGAGCCGATCCAGCACTTTGAGCGCACCAAATCGCATGTCGATGCCCTGCGCCTGCAGCAGTAACGGCTGCTGCTGTGGCCCGCCCGCTGGCGGGCTCCCAAGGGGTTGTGGATGTCGCATGGAGATCAGCTGTAGGACTTGAGCGCCGCCGCCACGGGGATGTTGCGGTCGGTGGCGTTTTCGGTGATGAGGAGGTCGAGCTTGAACTTGCTGCCCGCTGCGGGCTTGACCCACTGCGCGCCCACCACGGGCGTCACCGACACGTTGGGCACAGGCCCCTTGGCAAAGTCCACCGGGCCTTGCATGGTGGTGGCCTTGAGGGTGCTGATGGCCTTGGCCAGCGCTGCCTTGTCGCGCGGGTTGGTGCTGGCCTTGAGCGCCTCGGTGCCCGCATCGAACAGCGACATGGTGGAGCCCAGCATCTGCGTCCACTGCTTGCCGGTGCTGACCTCATACGCATCGGCCAGCTGCACGCCGCTGAGCCCCGTCAGTGGCGATGCATAGGGGAAGGTCTTGTGCCAGAAGCACCCTGCCCCCAGGTTGATCGCCAGCGGGCCCAGGGCCTCCACCTGCGAGGGCACCAGGCCCGTCTTGGCGATCTGCGCGATCTTCACCATGCGCGTGTAGCCCTGCTGCGCCGCCTGCCGCCAGAAGGTAGCGAAGTCCGGCGGGATGGGGAAGGTGTTGAAGATCTCGCAGCGCTCGGCCTTGAACTTGGCGATCTGCGCCGAATAGTCGGTGGTGCCGTTCTCGTACGGCCCGGCGTCCACCACGGTGAAACCCGCCTTGGCGAGCTCGGGCGCCAGCGTGGCGCGGATGGCGTTGCCATCGGCATCGTTGGGGTACAGCACGCCAATCTTCTTGTTGGTGGGCAACGCCGCAAACTGCGAGGTGTACGACGTGGTGAAGCTGCCGCCGCCAAACGAGAAGTGGTACGTCCACTTGAAAGGCGACGGCGCGCCGGGCTTGGCACCCCGGCCGAAGTACCAGGCCTCCCACGGCATCACCGTAGACAGGCAGGGCACGCCTGCCGCCTCGCACGCATCCGACACCGGGTTCACCGTTTCGGGTGTGGTGGTGGTGAGCATGAGGTCGATCTTGTCGGTGTTGATCAGGGCCTTGGCGAGCTGGCTGGCGCGGGCCGGGTCGGACTGGGTGTCACGGTCCAGGATTTCCACCGCGTACTTCACGCCGCCAATGGTCAGGCCCGCAGCCAGCGTCTTGCGCACCTGGGCCAGGACAAAGGTGTCGGTCTCGCCCAGGGCGCCCAGCGGGCCGGTGCGCGGGCTGATGAAGCCCACCTTGAGCACGGGCGCAGCGCTGGCCGCCTGCGCCCACAGCGGGCCGACACCCAGCGCCAGGCCGCCAGCGCCTACAGCGGTGATCAGCCCACGGCGCGAGAGGGTGGGGGATGCGGCCTGTGCTGCGTGAATGGCCTGATCGGTCAGCTCGACCTGTGTAGCGGTCACGGTGGGAGTAAGTACGTTTTTCATGGAGATTCCTTCAATCAGATGAGATCAGTCGTCGGTCTGTATGGCGTGCAGGCTCACGCCCCGGCCTGTGCCGGTGGGGTGCGGTCAACGCGTCGGCCTTTGGGGTGGTGTGGGTTGGGCGCCGCTGCGCTATGCAGCCGCAGCCACTGCCGTGCGCTGGTGCGCGGCAATGAACCGCCCTGCCTGTTCCAGCGAGGCCAGCGCTTCATCCAGCACGGGCGCGAACAGTTGCCAGCAATGCACCATGCCGTCCCACACGGTGCAGTCCGCGTCCACACCCTCCGCCTTCAAGCGCGCGGCCATGGTCACGGCATCGTCGCGCAGGTGCTCGCGGCCACCCACCTGCAGTTGCACGGGTGGCAGGCCCTGCAGATCGGCTCTGTAGAACGGGGTGACGGTGGGCGAACGTACATCGCCACTGGGCACATACATGGCGTTGAAAAAACCCATGAGTTCGCGCGTGATGAACGGGTCGTCCACCGTGTGGTGGGACGCGCCTTCGGACGCCAGGTCCAGCGCGGGCGACAGGGCCACGATGGCTGCAGGCAGGGGCAGGCCCAGGTTGCGGGCATGCACTGCCGTGGACAAGGCCAGGTTGCCGCCCGCCGAATCGCCCATCAGCGCGATGGCCGACGCTGCATAGCCCCGGTCCAGCGCCCACTGGTACGTGGCCAGCGCGTCGTCGTGCGCAGCGGGGGCCGGGTGCTCGGGCGCCAGGCGGTAGTCCACATTGAGCACCTGCGCGCCGCAGAACTGCGCGAGGTACGAGCACAGCGCCCGGTGTGATGTGAGCGAGCCGAACACAAAGCCGCCCGCGTGGTAGTAGATGACCAGCTTGCGCGGGTTGGCCTGCAAGGTGCTCAGCAACTCGGCTGCCATGGTGCCGCCTGCGCCGTTGGGGATGCGCAGCGTCTGGATGGGCAGCCCCTGGGCCAGGGGCATTTGCGAGTTGCTGGCGTCAAACCACGCACGCAGCTGCGCGGGGGTGGCTTGCGGTGGCGGTGGGTTTTGTGCGGCCGTCTGCAAGATGGCCTCAAGCTGTTGTGCGGACATGTGCGGCCCCTTCGCTCAGAGGTAGGTGGAAGCGAGCCCGCCATCCACCGGCAGGTTGACGCCGCTCACCCAGCGTGCCGCGTCGCTGCACAGGAAGGCGATGACTGGCGCCACTTCGTCGCTGAACGCCGGGCGCTTCATGCGGTGGGCGTCCTTCTCCACCCGCTCCTGGCCCAGCATCTGCACAAAGTCGCCCAGGATGGGCGTGAACACCGGGCCGGGGGCCACGCAGTTCATGCGCACACCGCGCTCCATGAAGATCTTTTGCGACTGGGTGGTGGTCCACACGATCAGCGCTTCTTTGAAATACTGGTAGCAGGTCTCTTGCGGCACGGGGTGGGCGGCCAGCCACTTGGCGCCTTCGTCAAAGCTGGTGGTGGCGCCCAAGGCGCGGTGCCGCTCCAGGCGCTGGGGCCACTCGGCGCCGAGGATGGACGCGATGTTGACGATGGAGCCGCCCTCGCCCATGCGCTCCAGCACGCGGTGCGTGAAATGGCGCAGGCCGAGGTAATTGACGCGGCCCACCAGGTCCGCCGGTGCCGTACCCGGCACGCCCGCAATGTTGGCCAGCGCATCCACCTTGGCAGGCAGCTGGGCCACGGCATCGTTGATGGCGACCAGGTCGCCCAGGTCCACCTGCACAAAGCCGTCGAGTGTGAGCGTGGGGGCGCTGCGGTCCACCCCGATCACGCGGGCGCCCTGCTGGCGGGCAAGCTTGGCAAAGTCTGCGCCGATGCCGGAGCAGCAGCCGGTGACGACGATGGTTTTGTTGTGTAGGGTCATGAAAGTTGTCTCCTGATTTTTGTGGGGGGCACAAGCCCTCGGAGCGGCCCAACCGCACCGAGGGCTTGCGATGTCAGAACGGGAACGCGGGCACAGCATCCTTCACCGTGATCCACTGCCACTGCGTGTACTCGTCAATGTCGGCAGGCCCACCCACGCTGCCCCCGTTGCCACCCACGCCGGGGCCGCCAAAGGGGTTGGTGCACTCGTCGTTCACCGTCTGGTCGTTGATGTGGACCATGCCCGCGCGCAGCCGCTGGCCGATGGCCATGGCGCGGCCCACGCTAGGACTGATGACGGCAGCAGCCAGGCCGCCCTGGCTGGTGTTGGCCAGCTGCACGGCCTCGTCGTCGGTGCGGAAGGTGACGAGGTTGGCCACCGGGCCAAAAGGCTCTTCGTCAAACGAACGGATGCCGGGCTTGACGCCCGAGAGCACCGTGGGCTGGTAGCACAGCCCCTTGAAGGTGCCGCCCGCTTCGAGCTTGGCGCCCTGGGCCACGCTGTCTTGGATGAGCAGGTCAAAGCGCTGCAGCTGCTTGGCGTCGATCATCGGCCCCAGGGCCACCTAGCCGCTGGCGCCATCGCCCACGGGCAGGTGCGTGGCCTTGCCCACCATGCGTTGCAGGATGCCTTCGGCAATCGACTCGTGCACCAGGATGCGGTTGGATGCCATGCAGATCTGCCCCTGGTGGAACCACGCGCCAAACGCGGCGGCGCTGGCTGCGGCGTCCAGGTCGGCGTCTTCCAGAATGATGAGGTTGTTGGCCCCACCCAGCTCCAGCGACACCTTCTTGAGGTGCTGCCCCGCCAGCGCGCCAATGCGGCGGCCTACGGCGGGAGAGCCGGTGAAGGCGATCATGGGCACGCGCTCGTCCACCACCAGCGCCTCGCCCGCCTCGGCATCGCCGGGCAGCACTTGCAGCAGGCCCTTGGGCAGGCCCGCCTCTTCAAACACGCGGGCCATGATGAAGCCACCGCTCACTGGCGTGCGCGTGTCGGGCTTGAGCACCACCGCATTGCCCAGCGCCAGCGCAGGCGCCACCGAGCGCAAGCCGAGGATGAGCGGGAAGTTGAACGGCGAGATCACCCCCACCACCCCGTGCGGCACGCGCCGCGCAATCGACAGGCGCCCTGGCGTGCTGGGCAGCACTTGGCCCTGGGCCTGCATGGGCAAGGCCGCAGCCAGGTGGCACAGCGTGATGGCCTCGCGCACCTCGTGCTGGCCCTTGGGCACGATGCCGCCGGTTTCGCGGGTGACGGCCATGGCCAGCTCGTCAAAGTGCTGCTCAAAGATGCTGGCTGCGCGGTGGAACACGGCCGCACGCTCGCGCGGCCCTGTGGCTGCGCACGCGGCCTGGGCTTGCTGCGCCCGGCCAATGGCGGCCTGCATGTCGGCCGCACTGGCAATACCCACGCGGCTGAACACCTGGCCCGTGGCGGGCTCGACCGCGTCACGCGCCGTGCTCAGCGCAGTAGACCACGCACCATCAAAGGCCTTGCCCGCCCACAGGCGGTTGTCCAGCAGGCCTGGTTTTTCTGAAACACCCATTGCATTGCTCCTTGGTTGAAATCAAAACCCACCGCATGGCTGCAGCGGCGTGCTCTTAAATTGCAACGGGCGTACCAGCCCCGCCTGCCACCAGGCCCCAAAACGTCTGAAACACGGGCTTTTTGAGAGGGAGCGCTACGGACTTTCCCTAGGCCAAATCACGGCTGGCATGGGCGACTTTTGGGCACCAAATAGTTACCATCCATAAACAAATGGCACTGCACAAATTGATCAAATGATCATTTTTTGATCAATTTCTGATCCACCACCGGAGAACCCCATGCCGAAGCGCCGCGTCTCTCTGGCCGACCTGCACCGCACCGCCGTGGGCCAAGGCCAGGCCTTGCTGGGCACCGTGCCTGCCGAAGCCCCCCGCGCCCTGGGCGGGTTTGACACCCATGGCATCAGCCAGCACACCCACCCCACGGTGGCCGACATCAGCGAATGCCTGTTCTTCTCGCCCGGCGACGGGCGTATCTGGCTGCAAGACCAGCGCATGATCTTGCTGCACTCCGAGGCCCTGGGCTCGCTGCGGCGCGAGCTGATCGACAGCATTGGCCTGGACAAGGCACGCGGCCTGCTGACCCGCGCGGGCTATGTGAGCGGCGCGCGCGACGCCCGCCTGGTGCGCCAGCAATGGCCCGACGCCGAGCCCACCGCCGCCGCCATGGCAGGCACGCGCCTGCACGCGCTGGAGGGCGTGGTGCAGGTGGAGGTGGTGCATGCCCGCTACAACGCCGAGCTGGGCGAATACGACGGCGAGTTCCTCTGGCACAACTCCAGCGAAGACGACGAGCACATCGCCGCCTATGGCGTGGGCGGCTCACCCGCGTGCTGGATGCAGGTGGGCTACGCCACCGGCTACGTCAGCACCTTGTTTGGCCGCATGATCGTCTTCCGCGAGGTGGACTGCCGATCCTCCGGCGCAGCGCACTGCCGCGTGGTGGGCAAATCGGCCGAACTGTGGGATGACCCCGAGCAGGACTTGTTCTACCTGAACGCCCAGGACTTTGTGGGCACACCGCCCGCTTCGCTGCCCACCTCCATGCCAGAAGGCGCGCGGGCCAAGACACGCACCACCTACCTGGGCGTGCCACCGGGCAAGGCAGCAATCGGCAACGCAGGCACCGCCGCCGACCCCACGACAAGCGCCACCATGGTCGGCGCCTCATCCGCCTTCAACGCTGCCTGCCATATGCTGCAGCGCGTGGCCCCCACCGCCGCCACCGTGCTGTTCACCGGCGAGTCGGGCGTGGGCAAAGAGATGTTTGCCAGCATGCTCCACCGCATCAGCCCGCGCAGCAGTCAGCCCTTTGTGGCC
>CAYXSL010000105.1:0-15264 GCA_964466605.1 uncultured Verminephrobacter sp. | reverse complement strand
CATGAGCTGGCGGAAGGTTTCCAGCCACGCGCCAGGGCGCGGCAGGGCGCGGGCCCCGGCGGGCACAAAGCTGGCCCCCAGGGCCGCCAGCGCCAGCCCCAGCCCCAGTGCCGCAAACACGGCCAGCGCCTGGGGTGCAGGCAGCGTGGCGGTGAGGCCCAGGGATGCGCCCATGAACGGCGCGGTGCAGGGGGATGCCACGGCCACGGCGAGCACGCCGGTGAGAAAACTGTCGGCCACCGGGTGGCGCGCCTGCAGGCTGGCCACCGAAGACGGCAGGAAATGCCCGAACTCGAACACACCCGCGAGGTTGAGCGCGATCAGCGTGAACAGCGCCGCCAGCGAGGCGACCACGGCGGGTGACTGCAGCTGAAAGCCCCAGCCCACCGCCTCGCCCGCCGCGCGCAGGCCCAGCATGAGCGCGCCCAAGGCAATGAACGACAGCACCACGCCCGCCGTGTAGGCCATGCCGCTGGTGCGGTGCGCGCGGCGGTCTTGTGCATGCTGGGTAAAGCCCACCACCTTGATCGCCAGCACCGGGAACACACAGGGCATGAGGTTGAGGATGAGCCCGCCAAGCAAGGCGCCGAGCAGCGCGGCGGTGAGGGTGAGGGACGAGGCGCCCGAGCCCGTAGCCGGTGTTGCCGCGCCACCTGCCTGCGCTGCGTTGGCCTTGAGCGCGGCCTCCAGGGCGGGCGATACCGCCGTCATCGACGCAACCGGCGGCCAGCTGCCCAGCACCTTCAGTTCGGCGCGGTAGCCGGTGCGGGTGTCGGGGCCGGTGGCATGTGCGGGCGACTGCTCGGCCAGCACCACGGGCATCAGGCTGGGGCTGGCGCTGCGCTGGGTGGACAGGGGGATCTGCGCGGTCCACACGCTGCCGTTCCAGCTCTGCTTCCAGCTGGCGGCGTTATCGATGACCTCGGCGGTCTCGGGGAACAGGTCCAGCGTCTTGCCACGCAGCGCCACGGGCAGGCCCTGCACGCTGACATTGAGCAGATTGCCGTCTGCAATTTGCGCCTGGCTGTCAGGCACGATGCCAGTGGTGCCCGCCAGCACGGGGCGGGGATGGGCCTTCGCGGCCGCGTCGAACGCGGCGCCGTTCAGTGCCGTGGTGCTCTGGATGGGTAGCTGCAGCGTGAACATACCCTCTTCAGGAATGCACTCCTTGCGGCACACCAGCCACGAGGCGCGCAGCTGGATGGTGGCGTCCTTGGCCAGCGGGCCGGGGGCGTACGTGCTGGCCACCGTCACGGGCACCGGCAGCAGCACCGTGCCTTCGTAGCCGTAGTTGGCCAGCGTGCCGATGGGGATCTTCTTGGGCAGGGGCCAGGCGATCTCGCCCGCGTCCAGCCCGGCGGGCAGGGTCCAGGCCAGGTCGGTAGGCAGGCCGGAGTCGCCAGGGTTCTTCCAGTAGGTGTGCCACTCGGGCTGGTGGGTGATTTGCAGGCCCAGCCACAGCGGCTGGCCGGGCGCCACGCCCTGGGGCGCATGGGCTAGCAGCTCGGCGCGCACATACGGCGTGGTGACCACGCTGCTGCCCTGGCCGGCGGTTTTGGAGCTGAATTGGGCGTTTGCGCCCGTCCATAAAGCGCTTGCAGCTATCAAAAACAGAGTAACTGCGAGGCGGTAAAACGGGCGTGAAGGCATGGTGCAGTGTGGGAGCGGGGCTGGCGATTTTGGTTCCGGCGCTGCCGTCGGTCCGATTCTCGATCCACCATTGTGCTTGGAGCCGTCCACGCCCGTGGAAACTGGCGGGCCAGTACCAGTGCCCCCGCGCAAGGGCCGCCCCGCCGCGAAGGCGGCGTGTCCAGCGCTTGCGCTGGGGGCGTCCCCCTCCCGCGTAGCGAGAGAGGGGGAAGGCGCCGGAGGCGACTCAGGGGGTGTTGCTCACTGTGTCGCCAAGCTCAAATCCGCACGCGGGGTCCACTTTTCGGGCTGTTTGCCTGCCTTGGGGGCCGCCACAAACAGCCGCTCCACCGGCAGCTTCTGCGCCACCAGGTAGGCGCGGATTGCCTGGCCGCGCTGCGTGGCCAGCTCGGCGGCCATGGCTTCGGTGGCGGCCTGGTGGGCCAGCAGCAGGGCTTCCATCTCGGGCACCGTGAGCTCCTTGGCCAGGCCGACCAGGTTGCGCGGCTTGGGCATGTCGGCGCGGCGGTACACCTCCTGGAGCAGGGCGGGGTATTCGGCGGCCGACACGGGGGCGGTGTCGCCCGGGTTGGCGCGGCGCTTTTCGGCCAGCACCCGTTGCTGCAGGCTTTCGCGCTGCAGGCCTTCGCGTTCGTCCTGCAGGCTGGCGGTGCCGGTCACGGTGATCTTGAGCGCGGGGCGGTCGGCCAGGGCCTTGGCCACCTTGTCCAGGTTTTGTTGTGCCTCGGGCGTGAGGGTGGCGCTGCCGGGGGCAAAGGGCACATGGCTCATCTCATCGCCCCCGCCCAACGCGCTGGCCAGCAGGCTGAAGGGCGAGGTCAGCGCCTTGCCGATGAGGTTGACGATGATCTTGAAGATCACGGGGCCGATGCGGAACTGCGGGTCGTTGAGCGAACCGCTGATCGGCAGGTCCAGGTCGATCACGCCCTGGCGGTCGGCCAGCAGCGCCACGGCCAGCTTCACAGGCAGGCTGTTGGGCGCGCCCTCCACGGCCTCGCCAAAGGTCAGCTGGTGCAGCACCAGGCGGTTGCTGGCCGTGAGCTGGCCACTGGGCAGCACCTTGTAGTTCACGTCCACGCTGAGCTTGCCGCGCTCGATGCCGTGGCCCGCGTACTTCACGGCATAGGGCGTGAGCGGGGGCAGCTCCAGGTCGCGCACCTTGCCGGTGATGTCGAGCGCCAGGGGCTGGGCCAGCGGGTTGAGCTTGCCGGTGATTTCGAGCGAAGCCGAGCCCTCGGCGCGGCCCCGCAGCTCCAGGTCGGCCAGCACAGGGTCGCCTCCGGGCGCCTGCGACGAGAACGCGCTGAGCTTGCCGGTCAGCTCGGAGAGGTTGGCTGCGTAGTTGGGCTTGATGAAAAAGTCCGAGAACGCCACCCGGCCATTGACCAGGCTCACGGGGCCGAACTGGACCACGGGCGCGAGCGGGTTGGCCTGGGCGATGGCGGCGGAGGCCGGGGCAGAGGCGGCTGGCGCTGCGGCGGCCGTTGTCGCCGCCTGCGTAGAGGCAGAAGCGGCGCCGGGGCTGGCATTGGCCGAAGCGCTGGCCGCATTGGCCGCGCGGGCTTCTTCGGGTGTCTTGGCGATGTCGCTCAGGTTGATGCGGCCGACCTCGTTCACGGTGACGCGCGCAAAAAAGTCCACCAGGCTGGTTTCCTTGACCTCCACGCGCGGCGCGGCGGCGGGGGCTATGGCCACGGCCAGGCCGCGCAGGTTCAGGCTCTTCCAGGCCAGCAGTTCCTCGCCCACCTGGGCCTCGGTCTTGGGCGTGAAGGCGGCCGTGCTGTTGGCCTGCAGGTCTTCGACCACGGCATCGCCCGCCAGGCGCAGGCTGACGCCCTTGTCGGACTGCGCCAGCGCCACCTGGCCCCGGTAGCCCACGTTGGCGCGCAGCAGCTCCACCGACAGCTGGCTGGCCAGGTAGCCGTCCAGCGCGTGCAGCGGCAGGCGCGTGGCCTCCAGCTGGCCCTGGGCGGCCAGGGGCTGCAGGGCCAGCGTGCCCTGGTAGTCGATCTTGCCGGGTGCGGCTTTGTTGCCGCCCTTGCCGGGCGCAGCGGCGCGGGCGGTGAGCGTCAGGGCCTCGGGCTTGCTGCCGTCGCTGGCCAGGTTGCGGGCGGTGATGCCCAGGGCCGTCACCTCCAGCGCCACGGGGCGCGGCTGGGCGTTGTCGGCCAGCGAGACGGTGCCGCCTTGCAGCGAGAAATCGGCCACGCGCAGCTTCCAGGGTGTGCTGGTGCTGGCGGGGGCTGCGTCAGCCGTTGCCGCCGGGGCAGTGGCGCTGCCTGGCGCAGGCTTCAGCCAGCGCTCGAACATCCAGCGCCCGTCCGCACCGCGCTCCACCGCCAGCTGTGGCTGGCTCAGCGCCAGGCGCTCCAGCGTGGCGCTGCGCGCGTCCAGGGGCACTTCGGCGCCAGCAACCTCCAGCTTGCCCAGGCTGGCCAGGGTGGTCTTGCCCTGCTTGACGGCCAGTTGCTCCAGCGCCAGAGGGCCTGCCTTGAGGGTGACGCCCGTGGCGCCCGCCTGCGCGGCCTGTGGCGTGGGGGCTTGCCACAGCACAGCCACATCGCCACTGAGCTGGCCGGTCACCGTGGGCTCCAGCGACTGGGCCAGGTACGGGGCGGCCAGCTGCAGGGCCAGGGCGTTCAAGGTGGCTTTGACCTGGGCTTTCTGGTCCGTGGCTTCGCCGGTGAAGCTGAGTGTGCTGCCCTGCAGCTGGAGCCCACCTTGGAAGGTGACGGGCTTGGCGTTGTCCTTGGCAAAGGGCAGGGCGAGGTCGGCAGCGTCCAGCGTGACCTCGGTGGCCTGCAGGGCGGCGGCGGGGCGCGTGGTGGCGTCGGCCCAGCGCAGGGTGCCGCCGCGCACGGTGGCCGTGGCGACTTCGATCACCCAGCCTGGGGCGGCTTGGGAGGGCTTGGCCTTGGCGCTGCCTTGGGATGCGGGCAGCGCAGGGGCCGATGCGGCACGTGCCGTGGCCTCGGGCGGCGCGGTGGGGCCGGTGGCGGCCAGGGGCTTGCCCTTGGCGGCGGGGGCCGATGGTGCCGGTGCAGCGAGGAGCGCGAGGTTGACCTGGCCCGCCGCGTCGCGTGTGGCTGTGACCACGGGCGCGGTCAGCTCCACATGCTGCAGACGCAACACCTGCTCCAGCGGGCGCACATCGGCCATGTCGATCTTCAGGCGCTCGTAGCCCAGCAGGTCGGCGCCCTGGCGGTCGGCGATGCGCACGCCGCTGGCTTGCACGGTGCCGGTCAGCTTCACGGCCATGCGCGGGTGCTGCTCGAAGGCTACTTTCACATCCGCATCCAGCGTGGCGCCCAACACCTTCACGGGCAGGTCGGCTGGCAGATAGGCCAGGTAGGGCGCGAGGTTGAGCCCGTTCAGCTGGATCTGGGCGTCGGCCTGGCCGGTCTGCGCAAACGGCGTGCCCTGGGCGGACGAGTCAAACCGGCTGCCATCCAGCGTGAACGCCAGGTGGGGCTCGACCTTCACCTCGCGCTGCGAGGGCAGGGTGCTGATGAAAGGCACCTTCAGCGTGAGCGCACGCACTTCGTGGGTCTCGCTGACCGTGTTGTCGATGAAGTCGATGCTGCCGCCCGTGAGCGCCAGGTTGTACAGCGCCAGGCGCGCCGGGCCGGTGTCGGGCTCGGGTTCGCTCTTGGGCGCGGTGACCCTGGCGATGATGTCGTCCACGTCGTAGCGGCCCTCGCCCAGGTGGGTGATGCGCAGCACGGGGTTGTCGATGGTGAACGCGTCCACCACGGGCGCCAGGCGCAGCAGCGACTGCAGCTCGCCATCGGCATAGATGCGGCCGATGGTGAGCTGCGGGGGCGCGCCGTGGGCACCTGCCACGGCCACGTCGCGCAGGGCGAATTCCAGGCTCCAGGGCTGGAAGTCGATGCCGCCCACGGTCACGGTGCGGCCCAGCTGTTCGGACGCAATGCGTTCCAGCGGGCCCTTGAGCAGCGGCGGAACGGCCAGCCAAGTGAGCAGCCACAACCCGATCAAACCTGCCAGGGCGCGGGCAGCGGGGCGAAACCAGCGGTGCTGGCGCAGGGTGGAAAAAGAGACAGAGCGCAGGGAGATCGGCATGGCGGCAGGCAAGGGGTGGGCGCTGCGGCCCCGGGAGGGCTGGCGAAAAACCAGAGGGGTCGCGCGCGAGCCGCTATTGTCCGCGCTGCGCGTCAGACGAGGTAAGCCATTGCAACAGTTGGGGGCGATGGTTCAAGATTGTTGACAGTGGGGTGCGGCAGCTTTGCGCTGCGCTTACGGGGCAAAGCCCAGCACCACCCTGCGGGTGGTGGCGCTTTTTTTCTCGATCTTTGTGACGACGATGCCGCCAATCTCCGACGTGTTGGCCACATGCGTGCCGCCGCAGGGCTGCAGATCGATCAGCGGAGCGCCGCTTTCTCCGCCGATGCGGATGGTGCGGATGCGGCCCGTGCCGCGCGGAGGCTGCACGCTCATGCTCTTGACGAGGGCGGGGTTGGCGTCCAGCTCCTCGTCGCTGATCGAGGCCACGGTGAGCGGGTGCGCAGCGGCCACCAGGGTGGCGATGGCGGCGGTCAGCTGCTCCTTGTCCAGCGGGTCGGTCATCGCAAAATCGAGCCGCGCATAGTCGGGCGTGATCGAGCAGCCGTTGACCAGCTGCGGCACCACATGGCACAGCAGGTGGCTGGTGGTGTGCAGGCGCATCATGCGGTGGCGGCGCTCCCAGTCGATGCAGGCGGTGACGGCGGTGCCCGGCGCGAGCTGCGCCACGCGGTCTTCCTGTCCGAGGGCGGGGATGTGCACGATGGCGCTGGTGGGGTTGCCGTCGGCATCCTTGCCCTTGCGGGTGTCGGCAATGGTGATCTGCATGCCGTCCGCCAGCACCAGCACGCCGCTGTCGCCCGCCTGGCCGCCGCCCAGGGGGTAGAACACGGTCTGGTCCAGCACGATGCCGAGGTCGTTGACGGCAGTGATGTGGGCGCTGCATTCGCGCAGGTAGGCGTCTTGGCGGAAGAGGTCGTGGGTCATGCGGTGATGGTAGCGGGATGGGCGGCGGCACGCGGGGCCGGGGCGGGCGCTATGCTGGGCCGCACGGCCTGTTGCCGTGCCACCGTGGTGTTGTCGTTCATGAACCTGCCTGCGCCCCCGCAACCCTCTGCACCCTCCTCACCTGTGCAGCCCGCCCCCCGCTTATGGGTCTGGTGGTCCCGGGTGCTGGATGTTTTGCTGCTGGGCCTGTGCGTGCTGCTGGTGGCGCTGTCGTACTACAGCTTCACGCTGTACTGTGAGAACTTCGGCTGCCTGGGCAAGGGCTTGCTGTGGATGCTGTGGGCCGTGTTTGCCGCCATGGGCTGGTTGGTGGCACTGGGGGTGCGTGCGTGGCAGCGTCGCCGTGGCCTGGGGACCCGTGCCAGCGGGCTGGCATTCGCACTGCTGTCGGTGATGGGCGTGGGGCACCTGCTGGTCTGGCTGGGCACCATGGTGCTGCGGTAGCGCAAATCACGGCGCAAGCGCAGGGGCGGCCGCTGCCGCTGCGACTACCATCACGCCATGACTGCAGCCATTGCGCCCCCACCCGCCCGCCCCGCCTTGCCCTCGCGCTTCTGGGCCGACCTGTCCACCCGCGACTTTGCTGCGCTGCAAGGCGCGGGCCAGGCCGACCAGGTGGTGGCCGTGCTGCCCGTGGCGGCCGTGGAGCAGCATGGCCCGCACCTGCCGCTGTCGGTGGATGCCACCTTGCTGCAGGGCGTGATCGACGCCGCGGTGCCCCAGCTGCCCGCCGATTTGCCCGTGCTGTTCCTGCCGCCGCAGAACGTGGGCCTGAGCCCCGAGCACATCTGCTTTCCTGGCACGCTCACGCTCTCGCCCGCCACGGTGATCGCGCTGTGGACCGAGATCGGCGAATGTGTGGCGCGCGCGGGCGTCAAGAAGCTGCTGCTGTTCAATGGCCACGGCGGCCAGGTGAGCGTGATGGACATCGTGGCGCGCGAGCTGCGCACGCGCTGCAACCTCATCGTCTACAGCGCCAGCTGGTTCAGCCTGCCGCTGCCCGACGCGGTGGCGGGTCAGTTCAGCGCGCAGGAGCACCGCTTTGGCATCCATGCGGGCGAGATCGAGACCTCGATGATGCTGCACCTCGCGCCCGCCACGGTGCACATGGCGCATGCGCAGAACTTCCGCTCCACCTCGCAGGACCGCGCCGAGCGTTACGCCATCCTGGGCAATGGCAAAACCGCCAAGCTCGGCTGGCAGATGCAGGACTACCACCCGGCAGGCGCCGTGGGCGATGCCGCCGCCGCCACGGCCGACAAGGGGCAGGCGGTGGTGCAGGCCGCAGCGCAGCAGCTGGTGGCGCTGCTGCAGGAGCTGCAGGCGCTGCCGCTGTCCACCCTCGCGGACGGCGCGGGGCCGCTCTAGCCAGCGTGCGCCCCATGTCCAACACCAAGCTGCCTTCCTTCAAGTTCCTGATCGGTTTCGAGGCGGCCGCGCGGCTGGGCAGCTACTCGCGCGCGGCCGAGGAGCTGTGTGTCTCGCAGTCCGCCGTCAGCCACCAGATTGCGCAGCTGGAGCAGCAGATCGGCCAGCCGCTGTTCCGGCGCAAGGGGCGGGGCGTGGAGCTGACCGTGGCGGGCAGCCTGCTGCAGGACAGCGTGGGCAAGTCGCTGGAGCAGATCCGCAACGGACTCAGCCGCATCGACACCTACCTGGACGAGGGCCTCGTCACGCTGGTCTGCCCCGCGCCGATTGCCAGCGGCTGGCTGCAGCCGCGCCTGGACGCGCTGCTGCAGGCGCACCCTGCGCTGTGCCCGATCATTTCTGTGGATGAAAGCGCCCGCTTCATCGACGAGCTGGACGTGGACATCGCGATCACGCGCGAGCCGCTGCGCCAGAGCGGCGTGCTGGACATGCCGCTGCTCACCGACGCGCTGGTGGCCGTGGCCGCGCCGGGGCTGGCCGACGGCGCCGGCCTGCTGTGCCTGGAGGAAGACCTCACCAGCGACCGGGTGGGCCCCTTCATCCGCGCGCACTGGGGCCACCTGCGCAAGACCGCCATCTACGACGACCCGCGCCTCGTGCTGGATGCAGCGCTGCGCGGCCGGGGCGTGGCGCTGGTGTCGCGGCTGCTGGCCGACGAGGCGTTGCGCAGGGGGCAGCTCGTGCCTCTGGCGCAGTACCCCGGCTTGCCGCTGGGCACCGTGTGGATCTCCTGCACCGAAGGCGCGCCGCGCCTGCCCCTGGTGCGCGAGGTGTTCGACAGCCTGCTGCAGTTTGCCCACGGGGCTCTGGTGCCTGTTGATACATGAGCCAAATGGGTTAATTGCTTTAGAAAACATCAGTTGTGTAGATGATTGGTGCTTCGCAAAATCGGGTTTCTTTGTTTCGTAACCCTGTTTTGCATGACAACTCGACGCACTCTCCTCGGCCTGGGTGGCCTGGGACTCTTCAATGGACTTCTGATGGGCTGTGGTGGCGGCGATGACCCCACGGAACCCCCGGCCCCCCTGCCCGCGCCTGCCCCGCAGCCCGCGCCCGGCAGCTCCTGGCAGATGCCGGACGAAGGTGGCACCCAGCGCGCCGTCTGGATGGCGTTTGCGGCCCGCGAGTCCATCTGGTCGGCCGAGCTGCGCACGCCCGTGCACCAGGCGCTGGCGCGCATTGCCAACGCCATCAGCGTCTACACCCCGGTCAAGATGCTGGTGAACCCGGCCGACGCGGCCACGGCCCGGCAGCTGTGCGGCTCCAATGTGCAGCTGATCGAGCACGCGATCGACGACCTCTGGATGCGGGACACCGGCTGCGTCTTTGTGCGCAACGCCCGGGGCGAGCGGGCCGCCGTGGGCTTCAATTTCAACGGCTGGGGCAACAAGCAGCCCCATGCCCGCGACGCCACGGTGGCCGCGCGCATGGCTGAACTGGCGGGCGTGCCCCTGCTGCGCAGCCGCCTGGTGCTGGAAGGCGGTGGCATCGAGGTCGATGGGGAGGGCACGGCCATCATCACCGAGAGCTGCGTGCTCAACGAGAATCGCAACCCCGGTGTGAGCAAGGCGGCGGCGGAGGACGAGCTCAAACGCCTGCTCGGCCTGCAGAAGATCGTCTGGCTGCCGGGCATCGCAGGCCGCGACATCACCGATGGCCACACCGATTTCTATGCGCGCTTTCTCAAGCCGGGCGTGGTGGCTGCGGCGCTGGACAACGACAGCCGCTCCTTTGACCATGCCGTGACCCGGCGCCACCTGGAGCTGCTGCGCCAGGCCACCGACGCGCGCGGGCGGGCCCTGCGCATCGTGACCCTGGAAACACCGAACCAGGTGCGCCCGGCGTATGCTGGCAAGGAGTTTGCGGCGGGCTACGTGAATTTCCTGCTCACGGACAAGGCGCTGTTCCTGCCCCAGTTTGGCGATGCCGTGGCCGACCAGGCCGCCCGCGCCGCGCTGGCGGCCGAGCTGCCCCGGCACCAGATCGTGCAGCTCAACATCGACGCCATCGCGGCGGGCGGGGGCGGCATCCACTGCACCACCCAGCAAGAGCCCGCCTGATCTACCCAGGCTTTCGTGAGGAGCGCGACCCCTATGCTTTTTTCCCCCACCCGCCGCCACCTGCTGGGCGGCCTGAGCCTGGGCCTGGCGCCTTGGGGCTGGGCCGCGGCTGCGTCCGTGGCGGATGCAGCCCCCGCCGGGGCGCAGGACACCTGGCGCATGCCCGACGAGGGCGACCCACACGAGGCCACGTGGATGTCTTTTGGTGCCAGCGAAAAGGTCTGGGGCCGCCGCCTGCTGGCGCCGGTGCGCGAGCAACTGGCCGGCATCGCGCGCAGCATTGCCGCGTTCGAGCCCGTGCACATGCTGGTGCGCGAGGACGAATACGACCTGGCCAGCCGCCTGTGCGGCAGCCGCGTGCAGCTGGAGGTGCAGCCGGTGGACGACCTCTGGATGCGCGACACCGGCCCGGTGTTCGTGCGCAACGCGGCGGGCCAGTGGGGCGGCATCGACTTCAACTTCAACGGCTGGGGCGGCAAGCAGGCCCATGCGCGCGATGCCGGGGTGGCCGCGTATGTGACCGAGGCCGCACAGGCGCGGCGGCTGCGCACCCGGCTGGTGCTGGAGGGCGGCGGCATCGAGGTGGACGGGCAGGGCACGGCCCTCATCACCGAGAGCTGCGTGCTCAACGCCAACCGCAACCCCGGCCTTAGCAAGGCCGCCTGCGAGGCCGAGCTGGCGCGGCTGCTGGGCCTGCGCAAGATCATCTGGCTGCCGGGCATCGCGGGCCGCGACATCACCGACGGGCACACCGACTTCTACGCGCGCTTTGCCGCGCCCGGCGTGGTGGTGGCTGCACTGGACGAAGACCCGGATTCGTACGACAGCGCCGTGACGCGCCGCCACCTGGAGATCCTGCGCAGGGCCACCGACGCACGCGGCCAGGCGCTGCGCGTGGAGGTGCTCAAGGCGCCCAGCCGGGTGCGCAGGCGCTTCGAGTCGGACGAATTCGCGGCGGGCTATGTCAATTTCTATGTGTGCAATGGCGCCGTCATCGCGCCGCAGTTTGGCGACGCGCGGGCCGATGGCAATGCCCGCGCGCTGCTGCGCGAGCTGTTCCCGAAGCGCGAGGTGGTGCAACTCGACATCGACGCCATCGCCGCAGGCGGCGGGGGCATCCACTGCACCACGCAGCAGGAGCCGCGCTGAGGGGCGCGCCCGCGCCTGCGCAACGGAGCCCTCAGGGGCGGGTACCTGTTGCTGGGTGGGGCTTGCACCGTGGTTTACAGCGGGGTTTGCATGTGGTGTGCGGTTTGCTATTTATTTGATAGCAATAAAGATATGCCCACCGCGCGGTGGGCGCCAAAAAAGTGCGATTTTTTACTCACGCGTGTGTCACCCACCCCGCGTGCGCTGCCTCGTTCAGGTGCGGCAGGGTGTTGAAGGTCTGCAGCATCAGCCGCTTGGGCGAGACCGAGAACTCGGTCACCGCGCTGTTGCGGATGCGCATGTTCAGCGCAATCGTCACCTCGGGCGCGGTGCCCAGCACCTCGCCCACGGCGGCGGAGATGGGGCCGCCGCTGCTCACCAGCAACACATTCTGGCCCGCATGGTGGTGGCGCACATGGTCGAGCGCGGCGCGCACGCCGGCCGAAAATTCGTTCCAGCTGGGCATGCCCTGGGGGCTGATGACACCGGCCATCCACTGCGCCAGCGCGTCGCACAGGATGCGGAAATGCTGGCGGTACAGCTCGGGCGTGTCGGCCTTGCCCAGCGGCTGGGGGTGGATGGCCGCGATGAGGGCGTGGCTGTCGTACTCATTGAGGCCGGGCAGGCGCAGCGCCTCGGGCGCGGCGCCCAGGCCTTCTGCGATGCCGTCCAGCGTTTGCACGTGGCGCTGCAGCGTGCCGGTGATCACGGCGTCAAAGCGCTGGCCGCGTTCGCGCCAGAACTGGCCCAGCCGCACCGCCTGCTGGTGGCCGGTGGGGCTGAGCTGGTCGTAGTTTTCTGCGCCAAACGAGGCCTGGCCATGGCGCACGAGGTAGAGGGTTCCCATGCGCCGGATTGTGATGACCCCCGCGCAGCGCGCTTGTCGCTAGTGCGACCGGCGCTATCAATTTGAGAGTCAATGATGCTGCGCTGCAGCAGCGGAACGGTGTCCGGCTCAGAGCAGCGTTGTCAGCCAGAAGAACAGTCCGCGCAGCACCAGCAGCCCTGCCAGCAACCACATCAGCAGCGCAAACAGGGCACCCAAACCGATCACGATGGCACGTCCCTGCCAGCCGCCGTTTTTCCACCAGTGGCCCAGCAGCCCGGCGCTCCAGGGGCTGTTGTGCATTTGCATCTGGGGCAGGCGGTGGATGAAGTCGCGGCGCAGCAGCGCTTCGTCAAAAAGCGCTTCGCCGTTGAGGCGCAATGGCACCACCCCCAGGCCGATCAGCAGCTGCTGGCGCGTGCAGGTGACCTGGTGCGCCGGGGCCTGGTAGCGCTTGTTGCCGACCCGGGCCTGCACCTGCTGGCCATCGGTGCCGATGCGGATGTTCTCCAGCGCCTTCAGCCTGCGCCACAGGGCCAGGGGCAGGATCATCGGCACCAGCGCCAGCACCACCAGGCCATACTGCAGCCACACCGGGCAGGGTTGGCCCGGGGCGCAGTCGTGTTGATGGAACATGGGCCATATCCAGTACAGCAGGGCGCCCATGACCAAAAGCGCCAGGGCACTGGTGGCCAGCAGCAGGCGTCGCCGCGTGCGGGTGCTGCCGGGCAGCGCCTTGACCATGGTCACCCGCCCGGGCGGGATGGGTATGGCAGCGTCGGCAAAAGGGGCGGCGGGGTCTTTGCCGGTGGTTGTGGTGGGGCCGGGGGCCGTTTCGTCCTGCGGGGTGTCTTCGGGGTCGGCCCGCCAGGCAGCGCCGCGCAGCTGCCGCAGCTCGCCCGCCTTCCATGCCAGCCACAGGGCCACCAGCATCAGCACGGCCACGCTGCCCAGCAGCAGCGTGGGCATGCGCCGCGACCAGGTGGCCTGGTTGCGCGCCGTGGCCAGCTCTGCCTGGAAGGCGGGGTCACCAAACGGTCCCAGCACGCGGCCATGCAGGTCCAGCCTGCGCACCAGGAAGTTGCTCATGTCGGTGAGCAGCATGTGCTCCTGGAACAGCGCAATCGCGTTCGGGTCCTGCTTCACGGCCAGGGGGATCACCCGTTCGGGCTGGAGCTGCGGGCCCATCATGAGCAGGTCGGCGTTCTGCATGTCCACGCTGGCCACCAGCACCCACAGCTGCCCGCGCGGGTCCTGTGCCATGGCAAACGGAAACGCGCGCCCGGGCCGCAGGTCGGGGTGGGCGATGGGGTGCTGCTGCCGCACGGTCTTGCCGTCCGGGCCGGTGCGCAGCTGCACGATCTGGTGGCGGTTGGTGTTGGCCACCCACAGGGCGTCGCCCACCTGCAGGGTCTGGTTGGGGAAGCGCATGCCCTGCGCCTCGGTGCGCGCCAGCGTGTAGCGCGCGGTGATGGGGTCGCGCCGGTACACCAGCACGCGGTGCTCCGAGGCGTCGGAGACGGTGATTTCCGACTCGTCCGCACTCACCCGCACCCAGCGGTAACCCCGGCGGGTGTCCAGCCCCGCCAGCTCCACCGGCAGGCACTGGCGCTGCTGCAGGTCGCAGCGGACCACGTGGCTGGCATCGTGCACCCACGCCACCTGTTCCTGCGTGAACTGCAGGCTGGTGGGGCTGTCGGAAATCTTCAGCTCGCTCAGGGGGATCTGCTGCAGCCGCTGGCCTGCGGCGTTGAACTGGTGGAGCGCGCCGTGGCTTTCGAGCCAGAGCGTCTCGCCCTGCACGGCGGGCAGGCGGGGCCCGAAGGGGCCGGGGGCAGACAGCCCCCGGTAGACGAACGCGAGAATCAGCAGGCACTGCAACGCGATGACTGCGCGCAGACCCCAGCGGTAGCCGGACGGTGCTTGGCTTGCCATGGACACTCCCTCTCTTTTTTATGTCACGCCACCGTGGTGGTGGTCGTGCGAGGGGCATTGTCCAGCAGACTGTCAGTGCTTGGCGAGCGTATTGGCAAACATCGGGGCATCCACGTTGCCGCCTGTCAACGCCAGGCCCACGTTCTGGCCCTGCAGGGCATCGCGTTCCTGCAGTGCCGCCGCCAGGGCCGCAGCGCCCGCGCCTTCGGCCACGTTGTGCGTGTCGGTGAACAGGGCGCGCATGGCGGCGGCCACCTCGGCGTCGCTCACCTGCACGATGTGGTCGATGTGCGGGGCCAGCACGGCCAGCGCCTCGGCGTCGGCCACACGGCAGGCCATGCCGTCGGCGAGCTGGGTGGTGACGGGCGCCTCGACCACGCGGCCAGCGGCCAGCGAATCGGCGTAGGTGGTGGCGTGGCGGCTGACCACGCCGACCACGCGCACCGGGTGCTGCAGCGCCAGCTTGGCCGCAATGGCCGAGCACGCGCCCGAGCCCTGGCCGATAGGCACATACACCACGTCCAGCTGCGGCACGGCGCGCAAAAATTCCCACCAGTAGGTGCTCACGCCGCGCAGCAGGTCGGGGTGGAAGCTGGGCACCATGTGCGCGCCGCGCTGGGCGGCCAACTGGATGGCGTGTTCGCGCGCTTCCTGGAAGTCGTCGCCGTGTTCGATGAGCGTGACGCCCAAAGCGCGCATGGCGGCGTTCTTCTCCACCGAGTTGCCACGCGGCACGACGATGGTGCAGGCCACGCCGTGGCGGCGCGCGGCCCAGCCCATGCTCTGGCCGTGGTTGCCGCGCGTGGCGCTGATGACTTCGCGCGGCAGTGCGCCGCGCCGCGCCAGCTGGTCGAAGTAGGTCAGCCCGCCGCGGATCTTGAACGCGCCCACGGGGGTGTGGTTCTCGTGCTTGAGCCAGCAGTCGGTGCCCAGGCGCTCGCTCAGCAGGCCCCAGCGGTACTGGGGCGTGGGCGCGAAGTCGCGGTACACCACCTCGGCGGCGGCTTCGATGTCTTGCAGGCTGGGCAGGTGGGTGGAGGTGTTCATGGGGGTGAGGTGTCGGGTGGCGAGCGATGGGTTCACAGCAGCACCCGGCCGCTCATGCAGGTGACGCAATGGCCGCCGATCCAGACGGCTTCACCCTCCTGATCGACGTACACGCGCCCGGCCCGGCCCAGGGCCGTG
>CAYXSL010000104.1:0-15436 GCA_964466605.1 uncultured Verminephrobacter sp. | reverse complement strand
GGGCACCTTGTCCGCCTTCTTCTCCACCGGGTTGGCCGTGAGCCACTGCGGTGCGTACTGGCGCATGAACTCCTTGGCCTTGTCGGGCCGGGCCGACAGCCAGGCGTCGTAGGCGCCTTCGTTCAGGATGGCGGGCATGTTCTTCTCGCTGCCCGGCGGGCCGTAGCGCTGCAGCAGCGCGTGGTTGTTGGCGTTCACGGTGAGCAGGCAGTAGCTCACGATCACCTCGCCCTCTGCCCCTTGCCAGCGCGCCCACAGGCCTGCCACGCCCATGGGCTTGCCGTCCACGCGGGCGATGCGCGTGGGCACGGCCTTGCCAGTGCGCCAGTCGTCTTCAAAAAACGCCTGCATCGGCACGATGCAGCGCTGGCCGTTCAGCCATGCGTCGCGGAACGCGGTGCCGGTGGAGGCGAGGTCTGATTTGGCGTGGGCGAGCTTGGGCGCGCGCAGCTTGGCGTCGGACGCCGACTTGACCCAGTGGGGCACCAGGCCCCATTGCGCGGGCACCAGCACGCGCTCCGCGCTGTCGCTGCTGGCCTCCTCGCCCGCCGGTGGGGGCGGGGCCGCACGCAGGGCGGCGGCGCTGGCGGCGGGCACGAGGCAGGCCCCGGGTTTGCGCGGGCGCAGGTGGCGCTCCAGCGGTGTGTCGGGCGGTGCCACGGCAAAGGCCTCGCGGTAGCTGTCGGCGGGGTGCAGGGTTTCGTAGTGGGTGGCCATGGGGCGATGGTAGCGGGTGGGGCTGCTTTTATGAATAAAAATCGGCCTTCCCGCGCATCTGGTAAAGGTTTTAAGCTATGAAAAGTGTAGTTATGGGCCGTGCGGCGCTGCGGCATCCCTGATGTGCGTCAAGCCCCTTGTCGCCTGGGTTGTGACGGGCTGGCGCGCGGTTTTGACAATGGCCGCATGGACTTCACACCCTCGCCCCTGGCCCGTGCGCTGCTGGCACGGCTCACCGCTTTCATGGACCGCTACCTGCTGCCCTACAACGCCGCCTGGCATGCGGCCGTGGCAGCGGGCGACTACCCGCCGCCTTTTGTGGACGACCTCAAGGCCCTGGCGCGCGAGGAAGGCCTGTGGAACCTGTTTTTGCCCGCGCTGCGCGAGGACGAGCCCGGCACGCGCCTCAACAACCTCGACTACGCGCCGCTGGCCGAGGCCATGGGCCGCCTGCCCTGGGCGGCCGAGGTGTTCAACTGCCAGGCGCCGGACACCGGCAACATCGAGCTGCTGCACCGCTTTGCCACGCCCGCGCAGCGCGCGCGCTGGCTGGTGCCGCTGCTGCACGGGCACATGCGTTCGGCGTTTGCGATGAGCGAGCCCGACGTGGCTTCGTCCGACCCCACCAACCTGCAGACCACCGTGCGGCGCGCGGGCGATGACCTGGTGATCAGCGGCCGCAAGTGGTTCATCACGGGCGCGGCGCACCCGCACTGCCAGCTGCTCATCGTGCTGTGCCGCAATGCCGATGCGCAGGAGGCCGACAGCCACCACCGCCACAGCATGGTGCTGGTGCCGGTGGACGCGCCCGGTGTGCAGATCGTGCGCAACATCCCTGTGCTGCACCACCACGCGCCCGAGGGGCATTGCGAGATCGTGCTGCGCGGCGTGCGCGTGCCCGCCGACCACCTGCTGGGCGGCTGGGGCGCGGGCTTTGCGATGGCGCAGGCGCGGCTGGGCCCGGGGCGGGTGCACCACTGCATGCGCAGCATCGGCCAGTGCGAGCTGGCGCTTTCTCTGGCCACCGGGCGCGCGCTGGAGCGCACGGCGTTTGGCAAGCCGCTGGCCGAGCAGGCCAATGTGCAGGAATGGCTGGCCGAGTCGCGCATCGAGATCGACCAGGCGCGCCTGCTGGTGCTGCACGCGGCCTGGCTGCTGGACCAGGGCGATGCGGTGGACGCGCGCCAGGTGCGCGCCCAGGTCGCCGCCATCAAGCTGGTGGCCGCGCGCCTGCAGCAGCGCGTGGTGGACCGCGCGATGCAGATCTTTGGCGCCATGGGCCTGTCGCCAGATACGCCGCTGGCCGCGTTCTGGACCTGGGGCCGCGCGCTGCGGCTGATGGACGGGCCGGACGAGGTGCACCTGCGCACCGTGGCGCGGCACGAGCTGGCCCGGGCGCGCGCGGGGCTGGGGGCGTCTGGCGCCTGGTTCACCACGCCCGAGCAGCTGCGCGCGCCGCCCCACCTGAGCGCCTGAACCGGCCCGCCCGCCTCGGCGCACTGCGCAGGCGGTACTTGGCAGCGTGGTGCTGCTTGGAGATACTGGCCCCATTCCCGCATCCCCCACTCTGGAAGACCCACCATGCGCCACCCCGCCATTGCCCTGACCACGGCCCTGTTGTTGACCGGCGCGCTGGCGCCCGCCCACGCCCAGGCGCAGAAAATGCGCCCAGGGCTCTGGGAACACAGCGTGGCCATGAAAAGCCAGAGCGGCGAGATGGAGGCGGCCATGGCGCAGATGCAAAAGTCCATGGCCAGCATGACGCCCGCGCAGCGCAAGCAGATGGAGCAGATGCTGGCCCAGCAGGGCGTGGCCATGGGCGCAGGGGGCAGCACCACCACGGTGAAGGTGTGCATCAGCCCCGAGCAGGCCGACCTGGACCGCATCCCGCCGCAGGAAGGCTGCACGCAGACCGTGAACCGCACCGGGCCGAATGCGGTGGCCATGCGCTTCAGCTGCAAGGGCGCGCAGGGCCAGCCGCCCACCACGGGCGAAGGCACCATGACCTTCAACGGCCCTACGGCCTACACGGGCCAGTTCAAGGTCACGACCACCAGCAACGGCAAGCCCGACCAGCTCGACATGGCGCAGACCGGCAAGTGGCTGGCGGCCGACTGCGGCGCGCTCAAACCCGCGCGTTGAGCGCAGGCGGGCCCGCGGCGGGGCGCGGAGGGTGCTGCGGGCCGCTCGGGGCCACCACCCAGCGGTTGCGCCCCAGGGCCTTGGCGGTGTAGAGCGCCTGGTCGGCGCGCTCCAGCGTGTGCACCACGGTGTCGCCCGGCAGGTGCAGCGCCAGGCCTGCCGATACCGACATGCGCAGCGTGCCCGTGGCGTGCGGGATTTCGAGCGCCTCCACCGCCTGGCGCACGCGTTCGAGCAGTTCGCGTGCGTCGTCCAGCTGCGTGTCGCAGAGCATCAGCACAAACTCCTCGCCGCCCCAGCGGGCCAGCACGTCGGTGTCGCGCACGTTGGCGCGCACGGTGCCCGCAAAGGCCTGCAGCGCGCGGTCGCCGGTGGCGTGGCCATGCTGGTCGTTGATGGGCTTGAAATGGTCGATGTCCAGCTGCGCCAGCAGCAGGGGGCGGCCGCTGCGCAGGCTGCGGCGGTGTTCCAGCTGCATCAGGTCCAGCATGGCGCGGCGGTTGATGAGCCCGGTCAGCTCGTCGCGCGTGGCCAGTTCGCGGTTGATGTCCAGCGCCTGCGCCAGGGCCTCGCGCTGATGGTGCAGCCGCGCGCGGATGCGGTGGATGCGCAGGTTCAGCGCCACACAGCCTCCGAGCACGATCACCACCATGAGGGCATAGGCCGTGTCGAGGTAGCCCGAGGCGTTGGCGCTGAGGCGCGAACTCACGCCGATTGCGCAGCCAAAGGCCACCAGCGCATAGATGCCGATGCCAAGCACCTCGGCCACCGTGAGGCCGAAGGTGCCAAAGAACAGGATCATGGCCAGCACGCTGGGCACCAGCCCACGCGCCTCGCCCGCCAGCACGTAGGCGACGGCGCCGCTGGTGATGGTCCAGGCCATCTGGGGCAGGGTGAGGGAGGGGTCGCGCAGCGCCAGCGTGGCGCCCGCACGGATGAACGCCGTCATCAGGGCCAGCCCGCCCACCGAGAGCGCGGCCCACCAGTGCACAGCGGTGGCGTTCAGCGCCGCACTGGCATGCGCCACCAGCAGCATCACGCCTGCGCTGGCGACCATCAGCAGCAAGGCCAGCAGCGCCATCCCGACCAGCGTGCGCCGCCGGGGATCGGTGGAAAGGATCACGTCCCTGAGGCGCTGCCAGCGGGAAGGATGGCGCAAGGTGGGGGCTCCTGCCAGTGGGTGGGGAGCCGCGCGGGGCGCGGCCGATCGGGCATTTTAGGCCGCATGGGCCCGCGCGTACACCCTTTGAACAGGCTCTTACAGCAAGGTGAGTGCCGCCAGGGCCGCCAGCGGCGCGGTCTCGGCGCGCAGCACGCGGGGGCCGAGCGTGACAGGTGCAAAGCCATGTAACAGCGCCAGGTCTTCCTCGGCGCTGCTGAGCCCGCCTTCGGGCCCGGAGAGGAACAGCACCGGCCCGGCCGGGGCCGCTGCCTGCTGCAGCGGCAAGGTGCCCGTGCGCAGCGACAGCAGCAGGCGCTGCGCCGCCCCGGCCCCGCCGGACGCTGCGGCCCCTGCCTGTGCCTGAGCACGCGCCCAGCCCGCGAGGTCGATGGCATCGTGCACCACGGGCACGCGGTTGCGGCCGCATTGTTCGCAGGCGGCCACGGCCACGGCCTGCCAGTGGGCGATCTTCTTGTCAGCACGCTCGCCCTTGAGCTTGAGCACGCTGCGCTCGGCCACCAGCGGGGTGATGCTGGCCACGCCGAGTTCGGTGGCTTTTTCTACCAGCCAGTCCATGCGCTCGTTGGCGGTGATGCCCGCGAGCAGGTGCACGGCGCGTGGCGCCTCGCGCTCGGTGGCGTGGTGGGCGCCCACCTGCACCAGCACATCGCTGCGGCCCATTTTCAGCACCGTGGCCTCGAACTCCCCGCCTTCGCCGTTGAACAGCGTCAGCGCATCGCCGGGCTGCAGGCGCAGCACCTGCACATGGCGTGCGGCGCCGGGGGGCAGTGCGATCTCGGCGCCCGTGGCCAGTGGAGCGGGGCAATGGAAACGGGGCATTTGCTATGTTTTTGGTAGCTATCTGGGCAATATGGTCGCGCGCAGAGGGCTGTTTTTGCTTGAAATTTTGGCGGCTGGGCGGTGGTGCCAGCCTACATGCGGCCGTAGGCAAAGCCCACCACGGGCTCGGTGCCTTCGATCTGGTCGAGCATCTGCAGCAGCGGGCCCAGCTGGCGGTAGCGGTTGGCGGTGGCGCGGATGTAGGCCATGAACCGGGGCGCGTCGGCCAGGTACTTGGGCTTGCCGTCGCGCAGCGTCAGCCGCGCGAAGATGCCCGCGACCTTGAGGTGGCGCTGCAGGCCCATCCATTCCACCGCGCGGTAGAACTCGCCAAAGTCATCGCCCCAGCCGCTGGCGCTGGTGGCGCCCAGCAGCCCGGCCTTGCGCGCCTTCTCCCAGTAGCGCACGGTGATGTCGATGATGAATTCCTCTTCCCAGCTGATGAACGCGTCGCGCAGCAGGCTGGCGATGTCGTAGGTGATGGGGCCGTAGACCGCGTCCTGGAAGTCCAGCACGCCCAAGGGTGCGCCGGCTTCCGCTGGAGCCATCAGGTTGCGGGTCATGAAGTCGCGGTGCACATAGACCTGCGGGGCCGCCAGGTTGTGCGCCACGATGGCGTCAAAGGCACTGCTCAAGGTGGCCTGCTGCTTGTCATCCAGGGCGACGGCGCGGTGCTTGGCGAGGTACCAGTCGGGGAACAGCGCCAGCTCGCGGCGCAGCAGAGGCTCGTCGTACACGGGCAACACGCCGGGCTGCGACGCCTTTTGCCACTGCAGCAGCACATCAGTGGCCTGCTGGTACCAGGCGTAGGCGTCCTGGGGTTTTTCGGGGTGCAGCCGCTCGATCACCGTCTGGTGGCCCAGGTCGGACAGCAGCATGAAGCCGGTGGGCTCATCAAATGCCAGGATCTGCGGCACGTTCAGCCCGGCGGCGGCCATCAGGGCCTGCACCTGCACAAAGGGCTTGCAGTTCTCCTTGTCGGGCGGGGCATCCATCACGATGCGGCTGGCGCCCGTGGCCGTGTCGATGCGCAGGTAGCGGCGAAAGCTCGCATCGGCCGAGGCGGGGCGCAGCGTGGCGGGCAGCAATTGCTGGGGGCCGACCAGGGGCGCCAGCCAGGCGTCGAAGGCCGCTTTGCGGGCGGCGTCGGGCCAGGTCACGGGGGGCAGGGCGGTGGCGGCAGCGGCCGCGCCCAGGGGCGCACCGGCGGGTGATGGGGGGACGGGTTGGCTCATGGATAATCCGATTTTAAAACCCGCTTTGGGCACGCACCCCCGCAGAGCCTGGGGCGGGCCTTCTTCCTCTGCCACTGCCCGAACCACCACCCCACGTGCCACGCTGCCAGCCCCCCACCGTGCAGACCCCCCCTTCCCTGCGGCCCCAGCCTGCCACGGCACAGGCAGCGCGCCTGCGCGCCCCGGTGCCGCGCGCACTGGCCTATGGTGTGGCGCTGGCCTGCTGCAGCTGGCCGCTGGCGTCCCTGGCCCAGGGACCGGCGCCCAGCGCTTGGGACGCCCCGCCTGCCCTGCGCACCTCGCCCCTGCTGCAAGAAAAGATCCCGGACGCCGTGCGGCCCCAGCTGCCCGTGTTTGTGAAGGGCGACCATGTCAGCGGCCAGACCGACCTGAACGCGCTCATCGAGGGCAATGCCGAACTGCGCCGGGGCGACACCGTGATCCACGCCGACCGGCTGGATTACAACGTGCCCGAAGACCTGGCCAAGGCCAACGGCAAGGTGCGCATCAACCGCGCGGGCAATGTCTACGAGGGCACGGCGCTGGAGCTGCGCGTGGATGCGTTCGAAGGCTTCTTCAGCGACGCGCGCTACAGGTTCCTGGCCACCCAGGCACATGGCGACGCCACGCGCGTGGACTTCATCGACCGCTACCGGGCCGTGGTGCACAACGCCACCTACACCACCTGCGAGCGTGGCAACGAAGAAAGCTGGGAGCCCGACTGGGTGCTGCGTGCAGGCACGCTGCGCCTGGACAACGAAGAAGAAGTGGGCACGGCCGAGAACGCCGTGCTGGAGTTCAAGGGCGTCTCGGTGCTGCCCATTCCCTACATCACCTTCCCGCTGTCGGACAAGCGCAAGTCGGGCCTGCTGCCGCCCACCATCGGCCTGGACAGCCGCGACGGCGTGGCCTACATCCAGCCTTATTACTGGAACATCGCCCCCAACCGCGATGCCACGCTGCGCGCAGCGCTGATGACCAAACGCGGCGCCAACCTGGGTGGCGAGTTCCGCTACCTGGAGCCCACCTACTCCGGGCAGATCAGCGCGGACGTGATGCCCGCCGACCGGCTGCGGGACCGCGTGCGCTGGAGCTTCTCGGGCCAGCACCAGGGCGCGTTTGACACCGCTATCGGCGGCCTGGGGCTGAACCTGAACGTCAACCGCGTGAGCGACGACAACTACTGGCGCGACTTTGGCCGCGCCTCCGAGCCGCTGCGCCAGCGCCTGCTGCCCGGCGATGCCACGCTGTCCTGGGCCCGCAACGACATGAGCGCCCGCGTGCGCACCCTGAAATGGCAGACGCTGCAGGACGTGAACGCGCCCATCGTGCCGCCCTACGACCGCATGCCGCAGCTGCAGTGGCGCTATGCCCCGTCGCAGCTGGGTGGCGGGCTGGACGCCAGCGTGGAGCTGGACACCACACGCTTCCAGGCCGCGCGCGCCCTCACGGGCCAGCCCAACGCCGACCGCAGCTACGCGATGGCGCAGATCAGCCGGCCGTTCCTGTCGCCCGGCGGCTTCATCACGCCGCGCCTGCAGCTGCACGCCACCACCTACCAGTTCGACACCCCGCTGGCGAACGGCGACCGCTCGGCCAGCCGCACCCTGCCCACCTTCAGCCTGGACAGCGGCCTGGTGTTCGAGCGTGATGCCGCCTACTTTGGCCGCGCCTTTTTGCAGACGCTGGAGCCGCGTGCGTTCTACACCTACACGCCCTACCGCGACCAGAGCCGCCTGCCGGTGTACGACACGGCGGCCAACGACTTCAACTTTGCCACCGTCTACACCGAGAACGCGTTTGGCGGCAACGACCGGCTGGCGGACAACAACCTGCTCACCCTGGGCGTGACCACGCGGCTGCTGGACCCGAACACGGGTGCCGAAGCCGCACGGTTTGGCATCGCCCAGCGCCTGCGTTTTTCGGACCAGAAGGTCACCTTGCCCGGCGTGGCTCCGGTGAGCGAACGCCTGTCCGACCTGCTGCTGGGCGCGGGCATCAACTGGACGCCACAGTGGGGCTTTGACTCCACCGTGCAGTACAACCCCAAGACGGGCCGCTCCATCCGCTCGACCATTGGCGCACGCTACAGCCCCGGCAACTACCGCACCGTGAGCGCGGCCTACCGCCTGCAGCGCGGCACCAGCGAGCAGGTCGATCTGGGCTGGCAATGGCCCCTGAACGACCTGTGGGGCGACAAGGGCAAGGACCTGGGCGCAGGCCGGGGCCAGGGCGGCGGGCGCTGGTACAGCGTCGGCCGTCTGAACTACAGCATCAAGGACCGCAAGCTCGTGGACACCGTGGTGGGCTTCGAGTACGACAGCTGCTGCTGGATCGGCCGCGTGGTGCTGGAGCGCCTGCAAAGCAGCGTGACCACGTCCAACACCCGCCTGCTGTTCCAGATCGAATTTGTGGGATTCTCCCGACTCAGCCTGGGCTCCAGCCCGCTGGAAACCTTCAAGAACAATGTGCCGCGCTACCAGAACCTGCGCGAGCAGGTCTCCACGCCCAGCCGTTTCAGCAACTACGACTAACGCCATGAACCACCGAGTTTTTGCACTGGCCCTCGCCACCCTGGCCTCCATGAGCATGCAGGGCGCTGCGGCGCAGGGGCTGCGCCCCTCGGGGGCGTCGCCGTCCGGCAAGAGTGGCCTGTCCGCGCCGTCTTCGCCCTCGGCACGCCCACCGGCGGCGCCGTCGATCACGCTGCCAGAGCCTGGCGCGGGCGCGGCGCCCCGCTCGGCCGACTTCATCGTGGCGGTGGTCAATTCCGAGCCCGTGACCAACTACGAGGTGCGTTCGCGCCTGGCGCGGGCCGAGGCCCAGCTCGCCAAGCAGGGCGGCGCCATGCCCCCGCGCGACCTGCTCGCGCGCGAGGTGCTGGAACGCATCATCGTGGAGAAGGTGCAGCTCCAGCAGGCACGTGAATCCGGCATCAAGGTGGACGATATGGCGGTGGCCCAGGCCGAACTGGGCGTGGCCCGCCAGAACGACATGACCGTGGAGCAGCTGTATGCGCGCCTGGGCCGCGATGGCATGAGCCGCGAGCGCTTCCGCGAAGAGCTGCGCAACCAGCTGCTGCAGCAGCGCCTGCGCGAACGCGAGGTGGAGGCGCGGGTGAAGGTGACCGACCTGGACGTGGACCAGTACCTGCGCGAGGAGCAAAAGGGCACGGACCCCGCCGCGATGGAAATCAACCTGGGCCACGTGCTGGTGCTGGTGCCCGAGAACGCCAGCCCCGTGCAGGTGGCCGAGCGCAAGGCCCGGGCCCAGCGCGCGGCCGACAAGGTGCGCGCCGGTGAAGACTTTGCCGCCGTGGCGCGCGAGTTTTCGGACGCCGCAGAAGGGCAGCGCGCGGGCGGCCTGCTGGGCCTGCGTCCTGCCGACCGGTACCCCGAGCTGTTCGTGAACTCCACACTGGGCCTGCCCGTGGGCTCCATCGTGGGCCCCGTGCGGTCGCCCGCAGGCTTTCACGTGCTCAAGGTCGTGGAGCGGGTCACGGCGGGCATGCCCGCCACCGTGGTGCAGAACCACGCTCGCCACATCCTGCTGCGCACCGGCCCGCAGCTGTCCGAGACCGCCGCCGCCGCCCGTCTGGCCGACTACCGCCGCCGCGTGCTCGCGGGCCAGGCCGACTTTGCGGCGCTGGCGCGCGAACATTCGCAGGACGGCAGCGCCAAGGACGGCGGCGACCTGGGTTGGGCGAGCCCGGGCCGCTATGTGCCCGAGTTCGAACAGGCCCTGGACACCCTCAAGCCCGGCGACATCAGCGAGCCGCTGGTGTCGCGTTTTGGTGTGCACCTGGTCCAGCTGCTGGAGCGCCGCGAGGCCAAGCTCACCCAGCGTGAACAGCGCGAGATGGCGCGTGGCGCCGTGCGCGAAAAGAAACTCGACGAAGCCTACGCTACCTGGGCGCAGGAGCTGCGCGGCCGGGCGTACGTGGAATACCGCGACCCGCCCCAGTAAACATCTGCAGCAGCATTGGCAGCAGCACACCCACCCCCACTTCCGTGACAAGACAGGCAAGGCCGCGTTGAAACACATCCCCCGCAAGCGCTTCGGGCAGCATTTCCTGTCCGACCACGGCATCATCGACGGCATCGTCTCGGCCATCGCCCCGCAGCCGGGCCAGCCCATGGTCGAAATCGGGCCCGGCCTGGCGGCTCTGACCCAGCCCCTGGTGGAGCGCCTGGGGCGCCTCACCGTCATCGAACTGGACCGCGACCTGGCGCTGCGCCTCAAGCTGCATGGTCAGCTCGACGTGATCGAGTCCGACGTGCTGAAGGTGGATTTCACCGCCCTGGCGCAGACCCTGCGCGAGAAGGCCGGCCAGCCCGGGTTGCGCCTGCGTGTGGTGGGCAACCTGCCCTACAACATCTCCACGCCCATCCTGTTCCATCTGCTGGACCATGTGGAAGTCATCGAAGACCAGCACTTCATGCTGCAAAAGGAAGTGATCGACCGCATGGTGGCCAGCCCCGCCACGGGCGACTATGGCCGCCTGTCGGTGATGCTGCAATGGCGCTACGCCATGGAAAACGTGCTTTTTGTGCCGCCGGAGAGTTTCGACCCGCCCCCGCGTGTGGACAGCGCCGTGGTGCGCATGGTGCCCCATGCGGAGCCCGCACCGTTGTCGGTGCCCGTGCTGGAAGAACTGGTGCAGGTCGCCTTCAGCCAGCGCCGCAAGCTGCTGCGCCACACCCTGGGCCGCTGGCTCGAAGCCCGCCAGTTTGCTGGCCAGTTCGACACCCAGCGCCGCGCCGAGGAAGTGCCCGTGGCCGAATACGTGGCGCTGGCGCAGGTTTGCTCTTGAATTGATAGCTGTTAGTGCTTGCTGGACGCGCGCAAAGCAGCATTTTGACTACTGGTGCACGGTGTGTCTGCGGTGAACAAGCCAGCGCTTGGTTTCGCCACAACCCGTAGCAACTGGCGCAGCCCAGGCCAGTGACACCGCACAAGGGCCGCCCCGCCGCGCTGGTGTCGTCCCCCTTTTCCGGCGAAGCCGAGACAAGGGGGAAGCGGGGCAGCCGCTCAGGGGGATGTACCGAATTATGCGGCGCTGAGCCAGTAACCCGCGTTGAACGGGCTGCTCATGCGCAGCGCCATGGGGGAGACGTCCACGAGCTTGTCGGTCGGCATCTTCTCGGCGGATTCCGCGTGGATCTCGATGCCCTTGACTTCCTGGGCGCCGCTAGCCTCGTTCGCCCGTTCTGCTTGGCTGGTGGATGCAGAACGGGCTACAGAAAAGAATAGAAACACCGGAACGGGATCTTGCGGTCGCCCCAGTAGTCGGCGGCGTCGCGGAAGATGTCGAGCAGCTGCTCGCGCGCTTCCTTGTCGAACTTGGCCGTGGCGGGAATCTGCTCCAGCACGACGATGAACCCTGGCTGCGGGCCCGATTTGTGCAAGGGGTCCGTCATGCAGTCGTACAACGCGTCGAAGTTCTTGCCGAAGTGCGACGGGAAGGTGAACTGGGCGGCAATCAGGTCCAGCACGTCCTGTTTGGACTGCGCGTGGGCCAGGTTGGCATACAAGAAATGATGACCCATGGAGGTGGCCGCATCCTGCAGGTCCTGCACGCGGAAGGCGCGAATGGACTGCACGATGTTGGTGCGCACGCCACGCAGTGGCGTTTCCAGGTCTTTACGAAGTGGCGTCTGCATCTCCGCTACTCTTTCTTTAGAAAGTCCACAAACTTCTGGCTCTCCGCAGGGCTGCGGGATGCAGCCTGCGGGTGGGGGATTCAAGGGGGCGCACTGACCGCCGCCAGCGTATCTCTGGCCTGCGTGCAGCGCAACGGGTGTCACTCGATGATTTCGCGAAAACTGGCGTAGTGATCGCTGGTGTAGTAGCAGGCATCCGGAACCCGGGGCTTGCCGCCACACACGATGCGCCGGGCTCCCCGGTTGCGCGATCCTGGTGTTCTGACGGTGTACTCACGGTAGTAGCCCCGCTGGTGGGCGGGCAACAGCCGCTCGCGGTTGCCGAAAACTGTTCCGTCCTTGTCATACGGAAAGGGCCCCCCTTCACGGATCAGCGCGTACGTGGCGCGCCCTTGGGGCGGCAACTCGGCCAATGCGATGGGGGGGATGGCGCCGCCGGTAGACGGGGCGTTTCGTGCGTGCCCCATTGCCGGGGACAACACGAACGCAACACCCAAAACACACAAAAACCCTGCTTTGCGCGCCCGGGTGGCTACAGCCTTCAACATCAACGAACCTTTCAGAAACTACGGGTTAACCCGAAATTTCGAGCCGCTAGTGTCGCTCAACGGCCCCCAAAAAGCAAGCGTCTGCACAAAGATTGGGCAGACGCTGAAGGGTGAATCAAGTGCTTTAAGTTAGCACTTGCTATCGCCTTATGGCTTATCTTGACACGTTGGCGTCGGCCACTGTCAAGGCCGTCATATTGACAATCCGGCGCACGGTGGCGCTGGGTGTCAGGATATGGACGGGCTTGGCCGCACCCAGCAGCACGGGGCCGATCGCAATGCCGCCACCAGCTGCGGTCTTGAGCAGGTTGTAGGCAATGTTGGCAGCATCAATGTTGGGGAACACCAGCAGATTGGCATCGCCCGTGAGTTCACTGCTGGGCATCAGGGCCGCGCGGGCCTTGCCGTCCAGCGCCACATCGCCGTGCATTTCGCCGTCCACTTCCAGCCAGGGCGCCTGCTGGCGCAGCAGCTCCAGCGTCTGGCGCATCTTCACGGCGCTGGGGTGGTTGCTGGTGCCAAAGTTGGAGTGCGAGAGCAGCGCGGCCTTGGGCTTGATGCCAAAACGCATCATTTCTTCGGCGGCCAGGGCGGTGATCTCGGCCAGCTCCTGAGGCGTGGGGTCGTAGTTGACGTGGGTGTCCACCAGGAACACTTGGCGGCCGGGCAGCATCAGGCCGTTCATGCAGGCATACACCGGCACATCCTGCGCGGTGCTGTCGGCGCCGCCCGCGTGTTTGCCGATCACCTGGTCGATGTAGAGCAGGTGGTTGGCGGTGGTGCCCCAGGTGCCGCAGATCAGGCCGTCCACCTCGCCCTTGTGCAGCATCATCGCGCCAATGAGTGTGAGGCGGCGGCGCATCTCGATCTTGGCGACCTGCTGGGTGATGCCCTTGCGCTCCGTCATGCGGTGGTAGGTCTGCCAGAAGTCGTGGTAGCGGTGGTCGAAGTCGGTGTTGACCACGTCGTAGTCCACGCCTTCCTTCAGGCGCAGGCCAAATTTTTCGATGCGCTGGGCGATGATGGCGGGGCGGCCGATCAGCGTCGGGCGGGCCACTTTTTCGTCCACCACGATCTGCGCGGCGCGCAGCACGCGTTCCTCTTCACCTTCGGCATAGGCCACACGCTTCTTGGCGGCATTGCGCGCCGCGTCGAAGATGGGCTTCATCGTGGTGCCCGAGGCATACACAAAGGTCTGCAGCCGCTCACGGTAGGCGTCCATGTCGGCGATGGGGCGCTGCGCCACGCCGCTGTCCATGGCCGCCTGGGCCACTGCCGGCGCGATCTTCATCATCAGGCGCGGGTCGAACGGCTTGGGGATCAGGTACTCGGGGCCAAAAGACAGCTTCTCGCCCACGTAGGCCGCAGCCACCACTTCGCTCTGCTCGGCCTGGGCCAGCTCGGCAATCGCGTGGACGGCGGCAATTTCCATCTCATCGGTGATCGTGGTGGCGCCGCAATCCAGCGCACCCCGGAAGATGTACGGGAAACACAGAACGTTGTTCACCTGGTTGGGGTAGTCCGAGCGCCCCGTGGCCATGATGATGTCGCTGCGCACGCTGTGGGCCAGCTCGGGCGTGATCTCGGGGTTGGGGTTGGCCAGCGCGAAGATCACTGGGCGCTCGGCCATGGTGGCCACCATCTCGGGCTTGAGCACGTTGCCGGCCGACAGGCCCAGGAACACGTCCGCACCCACCATCACCTCGGCCAGCTTGCGCGCGTCGGTCTTCTGCATGAACTGGCGCTTGTCGTCGTCCATCAGCTCTTCGCGGCCTTCATAGACCACGCCGGCCAGGTCGGTGACGAACACATTCTTGCGCTGCACACCCACCTTGAGCAGCAGGTTCAGGCAGGCCAGGGCGGCTGCGCCCGCGCCGCTGGTCACAAGCTTCACGTCCTCGATCTTCTTGTTGGCCACCTTGAGCGCATTGACGATGGCGGCCGCCACCGTGATGGCCGTGCCATGCTGGTCGTCGTGAAAGACCGGGATCTTCATGCGCTTGCGCAGCTCGCGCTCCACATAGAAGCAGTCCGGGGCCTTGATGTCTTCGAGGTTGATGGCGCCAAAGGTCGGCTCCAGCGCCGCGATCACTTCCACCAGCTTGGCGGGGTCCTTCTCATCGATCTCGATGTCGAACACATCGACGCCCGCGAACTTCTTGAACAGCACGGCCTTGCCTTCCATCACCGGCTTGGAGGCCAGCGCGCCAATGTCGCCCAGGCCCAGCACGGCGGTGCCGTTGGAGATCACGGCCACCAGGTTGCCGCGCGAGGTGTAGCGGAAGGCGTTGGCCGGGTCCTTGACGATTTCTTCGCAGGGGGCCGCCACGCCGGGCGAATAGGCCAGCGCGAGATCGTGCTGGTTGATCATCTGCTTGGTGGCAGCAATCGCCAGCTTGCCCGGCTTGGGAAACTCGTGGTACTCGAGAGCGGCACGGCGCAACTGGGCGCGTTTGTCGGAATGGCTGTTGTTGTTCTCGGCCGTGGTGTTCTCGGGCATTCAGTGTCTCCAGCGCAGTCAATCAGTCAGTCAGGATGGAAGCAAAAAACCGTGCCGCAGTGGGGCTGCAGCGGGCTGTCAGCTTTGTAAGGGTCTGCGATTGTAGGGGGCGGGCGGTAAAAACCCTAGTAAGCGAATCTGCTTATATGGGTGGATCACTGGTGACTGAATCTCACTCAATCGGTTGCACCAGCAAAAACGCCCTGCAGCAGGCTGCAGGGCGTTGTGGGGCTGAGGGGGCAGAGCGGACAAACTCAGCGGCTGCTCGGAAAGCTGAACACCGCCCCTTCGCGCACCCCCGCCGAAGGCCAGCGCTGCGTGATGGTCTTGCGCTTGGTGTAGAAGCGCACGGCGTCCGGGCCGTAGGCGTGCAGGTCACCAAACAAAGAACGCTTCCAGCCACCAAACGAGTGGTAGGCCACGGGCACGGGCAGGGGCACGTTCACGCCCACCATGCCGACCTGGATGTGGTCGGTGAAGTAGCGGGCGGCCTCGCCGTCGCGGGTGAAGATGCAGGTGCCGTTGCCGTATTCGTGCGCATCGATCAGGGCCATGGCCTCTTCCAGGCTTTGCACGCGCACCACGCCCAACACGGGGCCGAAGATTTCTTCCTGGTAGGTTACCATGCC
>CAYXSL010000103.1:0-15544 GCA_964466605.1 uncultured Verminephrobacter sp. | reverse complement strand
TTTCTCTGGTGAAGATTGATGTCCAAAAAGGAAAAACCCAACATGGCAACTGCAAAAAAAGCTCCGGCAAAGCCCGCTGCGGACAAGGCCGCAGCACCGGCAAAGAAGCGCACTCCCAACGCAGCCTTCATGAAGGCCCTCACCCCCAGCCCCGCACTGGCTGCCGTGGTGGGCTCTGCGCCACTGCCACGCACGGAGATCATCAGCAAGCTGTGGGTCTACATCAAGGCCAACAACCTGCAGGACGCCACCAACAAGCGCAACATCAACGCCGACGCCAAGCTCAAGGAGCTGTTCGGCAAGCCCCAGGTCTCCATGTTTGAACTGGCCGGCCTGATCGGCAAGCACGTCAAGTAAACAGACGCCCTGCATCCGCAGCACAAAAAAAGCCGGCCTAGCCGGCTTTTTTCATTGCAGATGCCACCAAAGTGTGGCATGCGAACATCAACACAAATGAGAATGACCCGCATTTGATGTAACATAAAGCAGCACGACGACGCACAGCCATGTTGATCTAGCCACTGCCTCCCGCTGCACCTGGCGCCCCGCGCGCCATTCAACACCGCCCCCCTGCACCCCATCGATGGAGGCCATCTTGGCAAAATCACGCGCACAGCGCCGCAGCTCCGCGCTGCGTAAAAACGCATCCCCCACATCCTTCGCCCCTGTCGCCTCGTCCGACAAGGCCTTGCTGCCCCTGGGCGCCCTGATGCTGGCTGCCTCCATGGGCGCCATGGCGCAGACCAGCACCAAAGAGACCACCCTGTCCACCGTGACGGTGAAAGAAGCGGCCGAAGTGCAAGGCAAGGACACCTTACTGCTCAAGAAGACCACGGTCGGCAAGGGCAACCAGGACATCAAGGACATCCCCCAGTCCGTGACGGTGTTCACCGAAAAGCAGATGAACGACCGCAACATGGACGACTTCCGCGAGGTGCTGCGCAACACGGCGGGCGTGACCTTCCAGTCGGGCGAAACGGGTGAAGAAGACGTGCGCCTGCGCGGTTTCTCGCTGGGCCAGGCGGGCGACATCTATGTGGACGGCATGAAGGACGCCCCGTTGATCGAGCGCGACACCTTCAACCTGGACCGCATCGAAGTGCTCAAGGGTTCTGCCTCGATGCTGTTCGGCAAGGGCTCGACCGGCGGCGTGGTCAACCAGGTCAACAAGGCCCCGTTGCTCATCGACCAGCACGAAGCTTCGTACACCTACGGCACCGGCCAGTACCACCGCGCCACCGGCGACTTCAACTTCAAGACCGGCGAAAACGCCGCCTTCCGCCTGAACGCCATGGTGCAGGAGTTCGACAACTACGGTGCCAAGCAGGACAAGCGCGGCATTGCGCCCACGTTCGCGTGGGGCATTGGCACGCGCGATGAGTTCTCCATCGGCCTGTACTACCTCGAATCCAAGGGCCGCCCGCTGTACAACCACCCCTGGCGCGTGGTGGACGGCAAGATCAACACGCCGCTCGAAGCCCGCAACTACTACGGGCTGGCCAGCGACCACAACAACACCTCGGCGCAGCACGTCACGCTGGGCCACATCCACCGTTTTGACAACAATGGCGAGCTGAACACGCGCCTGCGCTACGGCACCTACGAGCGCGACCTGCTGGCCAGCACCATCGGCTTCCAGAACAGCGCCATCACGCTGGGCCAGATCAACGGCAACACCGTGCTGACGCGTGGCTCCAAGGGCCGCCTGGGCGAAAGCGATGTGCTGCAGGTGCAAAGCGACTACAGCAACAGCTTCAACTGGGGCGGCAAGAAGCACGCCGTGCTCGCGGGCGTCGATTACTACGACGACGATGCCAAGCGCAATCAGAACTACCCCAACACCACCCCCCGCCCTACCACCACCGTCGGTTCGCCCAACGATGGCGCCTGGGTCACCGACGGCCGTGCGCCCGTGCAGTGGAACACCTTCAAGTCGCGCAACCTGGGCATGTACTTCCAGGACACGATGGCGCTGAACGACACCCTGAAGCTGGTGGGTGGCCTGCGCTATGACAACTTCAAGGCCTCGTACAAGAACGCCACCGGCGCACTGAGCAACTCGCGCTCCGACAGCCTGGTCAGCCCCCGCGTGGGCCTGCTGTTCCAGCCCAGCGAGCTGGTCTCGTACTACGCGTCGTTCGGCACCTCGTACAACACCTCGGGCGATACCTACCAGTTCGGCAACCCCGGCGCCAACACCGCCCGCACCGCCAACACCGACCCCGAGAAGAGCCGCAACTTCGAGATCGGCAGCAAGTTCGAACTGTTCGAACGCCGCGCCCTGCTGGGTGTGGCCGTGTTCCGCAGCGAGAAGTACAACGAGCGCAACACCGACCCCGACACTGCTGCCCAGCAAGAGCTGCTTTCCGGCAAGCGCCACGCCACCGGCATGGAGTTCAACCTGGCAGGCCGCCTGACGCCGAAGTGGGAGCTGTTTGCCAACCATACCTGGATTCCCTCGGCCAAGATCGACCACAGCAACGTGGTGCTGGCCGCCAACGGCGGCGGTGCGCAGGTGCAGGGCGACCGCCCCGGCCTCACCCCCAAGCACAGCGGCAGCGTGTGGAGCACCTATGCCGTCACGTCCAAGCTGCGCGTGGGCGCAGGCCTGACCTACCGCAGCAAGCAGAACCCTGAGGGTTCGCGTGCGGTGTACGCCAGCGGCTTTGCCGTGATGGACGCTATGGCCGAGTACGCGTTTGACGACAAGACCACGCTCAAGCTGAACGTGAGCAACCTGTTCGACCGCACCTACGCCGACGGCCTGTACCGTGGCTTCTACACGCCGGGCGCACCCCGCGCCGTGCAGTTGTCCATCAAGACGCGCTTCTGACCTTCGATGCGCTGATGCCTTGACGAAACGACTCCGCCCCTTCACTGGGGCGGAGTCACAATCGGCCCCCATGTTTCTGCATATCCCCCACGTTCTCACCGCCGAAGAGGTCGCTTTCTTCCGGCAACAGCTCTGGGCCCCCGACACCCCCTGGGTGGACGGCGCCCGCAGCGCTGGCGGCCAGGCGGTGCACCAGAAGAACAACCAACAGCTCGCACAAGGCAGCGAACTGTCGGCCCAGCTGCAAGGCATCGTCAAGGCCGCGCTGGCGCGCAATGCGCTCTTTTTCTCGGCCGCCCTGCCACGCCGCATCTACAACCCGCTGTTCAACCACTACGGCGGTGGCGCCAACGCCTACGGCAACCATGTCGATAGCGCCGTCATGCACTCCAAGGCCGACAACGGCTGGGTGCGCAGCGACCTGTCGTGCACGCTGTTCCTCACCCCGCCGGACGAATACGACGGCGGCGAACTCGTGGCCACCGAAGCCTGGGACGAAAAACGCATCAAGCTGCCTGCGGGCGACATGGTTTTGTACCCCAGCAGCACTGTGCACCAGGTGTCTCCCGTCACACGCGGGCAGCGCATCAGCAGCTTCTTCTGGGTCGAAAGCATGGTGCGCGGGCTGGAGCAACGGCAGTTGCTGTTCGACATGGACATGTCACTGCTGCGGCTGCGCCAGAGCGTGGGCGAGACGGACCCGTCGGTCATTGCGCTGTCGGGCACGTACCACAACCTGCTGCGCATGTGGGCCGACGTGTGAGCCGCCTCCCCTGGCATCCAGGCAGCACGGCCCCAACGCGCCGTGCCCCGCTGCCGGGCCTGATTTACTCCTATTTCAATAGCACCTTGCGCATACTGAACGCGCGCAAGGTGCTTTTTTATTTGTATGAGCAACACCCCCGCCCGCCACCGGCTGCCGCCCGAGATCGCCAACCTGGCCGACCACGAACAACAGGCGCGCCAGCAGCTGGACGCCAACGCCTGGGCCTACTTCAGCGGCGGCGCGGGCGACGAGATCACCCTGCGCGCCAACCGCAGTGCCTGGGACGCACTGCCCCTGTGGCCGCGCGTGGTTCGGCCGCTGGCGGGTGGCCACACCCGGGTGCAGCTGCTGGGGCGCACGCTGGCCCACCCCATCCTGCTGGCCCCGGTGGCCTTCCAGCGCCTGGCCCACGCGGATGGCGAACTGGCCATGGCCTATGCAGCCGCAGCACTGGGCGCGGGCGTGGTGCTCAGCACCCAGGCCAGCGTGTCGCTTGAAGCCGTTGCCGACGCCGTGCGGCCCGACCCCGGGCGCGGCCCGCTGTGGTTCCAGCTTTACCTGCAACACGACCGGGGCTTTACGAAGGCGCTGGTGCAGCGGGCCGAAGCGGCGGGCTACGAAGCCCTGGTGCTCACGGTGGACGCCCCCGCCAGCGGCGTGCGCGACCGCGAGCGGCGCGCAGGCTTTCGGCTGCCGCCCGGCATGGGCCCGGTCAACCTCGCGGGCCTGCCCCCGCCACCACAACCCGACCCGCGCCCCGGCCAGAGCGCGCTGTTTGACGGCCTGCTGCACCACGCCCCCACCTGGGACGACGTGGCCTGGCTGCAATCCATCACCCGCCTGCCTGTGCTGCTCAAGGGCGTGCTGCACCCTGCCGATGCGCGCCAGGGCGTGGCAGCGGGCGCGGCGGGCCTGATCGTCTCCAACCACGGCGGGCGCACGCTGGACACCGCCCCGGCCACCGCCACCGCCCTGCCCCGCGTGGTGCAGGCCGTGGGCGGGACAGTGCCCGTGCTGGTGGATGGCGGCATCCGGCGCGGCACCGATGTGCTCAAGGCCATGGCCCTGGGCGCATCGGCCGTGCTGGTGGGGCGCCCCGCCGTGTGGGGCCTGGCCAATGCCGGGGCCACAGGCGTGGCCCATGTGCTGCGCCTGCTGCGCGACGAGCTGGAGGTTGCCATGGCCCTCACCGGCTGCGCCACGCTGGCCGACGCCACCCCTGCACTGCTGGATGCCGCAGTGGATCAGGTGTTTCGCCCCGGCGAATGAGCGCCGACCATGGTCGGGGCGGCAGCCAATGAGGGGGGTTGACGCCGGTCAAACCCTTCCCCCTGTTGGCAGGAATGATTTATTGCAAATGCGATAGATTCGTATTTATAATGCAAGCATCCCTTCAACAGCCAGCCACACCGCCTGCTCCCCATGATCGTCTGTGTTTGCCGCCGGGTTTCCGACCGAGAGATTGCCCGCCATGCGCGTGCTGGCATGAGCTTCGATGAAATCCAGTTCGAACTGGGCGTAGCCACCCAGTGCGGTTGCTGCGAAAGCTGCGCCCGTGACGTGGTGGCGCAGTGCAGTGTTTCGAATCCTGTGGCCGCCGTGCACAACGACGCGGCGCCACAAACGATCCAGCTTGCCAGCTCCATCCTGGAAAGCAAGTCATGGAACTCCTCTCAACACTCGCTGGCAGCCTGATCCTTGTGGCAGGCTCTGCCTGGTGGATCTTTCGCAAATAACATCGGTCTTTTAAGCCCCTAGCGCCTGATACACAAGCGCTAGTTGCTATCATTTTTATGTCTCACCCTGATCGTTTTGCCACTCCCGGGGGTGTCAGCCGCAACACCGTGATCGTGGGCTCCGTGATTGCCCTGCACGTGGCAGGCATCTGGGCCCTGCAGTCGGGCCTGCTGCGCCGCGCGGCCGAGGTCATCGTGCCTGCCGAGCTGCTCAGCGAATTCATCGCCCCGCCCGCGCCCCCCAAGGTCACGCCGCCGCCCCCGGCACCGCCACCACCACCGCGCCCGGCCCCCAAGGTCGCGCCGCGCCCGGCCCCCATGCCCGTGGCGATTGCCGACCCGACACCCGCGCCCAATGCGCCCACGGGCATCACCACGCCCCAGCCGCCTGCGCCGCCCATCGAGGCACCTGTCGCGCCCCCAGCGCCACCTGCCCCGCCGGCACCGCCCGCGCCACCCAAGATCGAGCTGCCCTCCAGCGACGCCGCCTACCTCAACAACCCCAAGCCCAGCTACCCCGCCATCAGCAAACGCATGGGTGAGCAGGGCAAGGTGGTGCTGCGCGTGCTGATCGGCACCGACGGCGCGCCGCAGAAGGTGGAAGTCAACAAGTCCAGCGGCTTCGAACGCCTGGACCGCCAGGCCCAGGAGGCCGTCATGCGCTGGCGCTTTGTGCCCGGCAAACGCAACGGCGTGCCCGAGACCATGTGGAACCTGGTCCCGGTCAACTTCGTTCTCGAATAACCAGTTCACAGTTTCAGATCACCGCTTCAGGGAGTTTTTTCATGGAATCGCAATTCGGCATCGCCAACGTATGGATTCAGGGCGACTTCGTCACCCGCGCCGTCGCCATCATCCTGCTGGCCATGTCGCTGGCCTCGTGGATCGTCATCCTCATCAAGGCGCTGGACATCATCAAGTTCAAGAAGCACACGCGCGCCGCCCAGGACTTCTGGCACAGCGAAGACTTTGCCGCGGGCCTGACCAAGCTGGGCGCCGACCCCACCAACCCCTTCCGCCACCTGGCCCTGGAAGGCCGCGAAGCCACCGCCCACCACCGCAACACCAAGGCGCACCTGCACGACAGCCTGGACGTGAGCGACTGGGTCACGCGCTGCCTGCGCAACTGCATCGACGAGTTCACCGCCCGCCTGCAGTCGGGCCTGGCCATCCTGGCCTCGGTGGGCTCCACGGCGCCCTTCATCGGCCTGTTCGGCACCGTGTGGGGCATCTACCACGCGCTGGTGGCCATCGGCACGTCCGGCCAGTCCACCATTGACAAGGTGGCCGGGCCCATCGGCGAGGCACTGATCATGACGGCCCTGGGCCTGGCGGTGGCCATCCCCGCCGTGCTGGGCTACAACGCGCTGGTGCGCGGCAACAAGTCCATCCTGGGCGGCCTCAACAGCTTTGCACACGACCTGCACGCCTACTTCGTGACCGGTGCCCGCGTGAACGCCGGTGGCGAACAGGGCAAGGTGCTGCCCATCAAGAAAGGCAACTAAGCCATGGCTTTCGGAACGCAAGACGATGCCGATGACGTGATGAACGAGATCAACATGACGCCGCTGGTGGACGTCATGCTGGTGCTGCTCATCATCTTCATCATCACCGTGCCGGTGATGAAACACTCGGTCAATGTGGACCTGCCCCGGGCCACGAACCAGCCTGAGAACGTCAAGCCGGAAACCGTGCGCCTGTCGGTGGCGGCCGATGGCAAGTTCTACTGGAACGAATCGCAGGTGACAGAAGAAGAACTCTTCCCCCGCCTGCAGGCCGAGGCCGCCAAGGAGCCCCAGCCGGACCTGCACATCCGGGGCGACAAGAACGTGCGCTACGAGCACGTGGCCCAGGCCATGGCCGCTGCGCAGCGCGCCGGGGTGCGCAAGATCGGGTTTGTGACCGACCCGCAGTAGGTTGCAATAGCAGCCCTGACCCCGGGGCCTCTTGTTGCTCCAGCCCGGCCGGCCCTGCTTGCCGGGCTTTTTTACAAGCCGACGCCCTGCCCCACACGGCCCGCTCCAGCCGGGGCAGCGCAAGGTGGATCAGCGCCCCACCCGCGCGGCAGAAAAAGAACAAAAAGTAACATGCAATTCGCTTGACTCGTAATTGCGAATCGTTATCATTAGCAAAACGCAATGCAATGACACAGGAAAGAACCTCCATGCAAGCCACCATGACCGCCGCCTCGCTCCTGCGTTCCGCTGCCTCCGACAAGGCGGCCTCGCTCGCCCCCGGCGAAGGCGCCCACAGCGCCGAGTCCGTGTCGGCAGCGGTGGACAGCAGTGCCCTGCTGCAAGGCCAGAAAGCCGTGGCCATCAGCCACAACGGCTCGGTCTACCGCCTGCAGGCCACCAAGCTGGGCAAGCTGATCCTGACCAAGTAAGCGCAGCCACCCTGCACCCACCCCTTTCCCTTCGGCCGCCCCCAGCGGGCTGCCGAGCCCCCCAACAGTTTCATCGTGGGGCGACTCCCGGGCTTGCAACAAGCTCGCAAGGGTCGTTTTTGCCAGCCAACGGGTTCGCCCGCGTAGCCAGGCTTTTTTTCTCCCCCGATTGTTGTTTCTCACCTGCCGCAGCCCGATGACCAAGGGTTGCACCATAAAAAAACCGGCTCAAGAGCCGGTTTTTTTATGCGCTACGGGCACGGGGTTGTCGGATGCACCGACCACAAATGGATGGCGCCAGCCGGCCCATCCATCCGTGCCGCCCTTACAGGCCCAGGGCAGCAATCCCGGCACGGGCGATCTGCGCGTCTTCGGTGGATTTCACACCGCTCACGCCCACGGCTCCCAGGCACTGGCCGTCCTTGAGGATCGGCACGCCGCCTTCGAGCAGGCCGTCGATGGTGGGCGCGCTCAGGAAGGACGTGCGGCCGCCGTTGATGACATCCTCGTACACCTTGCTTTCGCGGCGACCCAGCGCCGCCGTGCGGGCCTTGGAGGGCGCGATGTGCGAGGACACGGCGGCGGCACCATCCAGGCGCTGCAGCCACAGCAGATGGCCGCCGTCGTCCACGATGGCAATGGTCACGGGCCAGTTGTTCTTCAGGGCCTCGGCTTCTGCGGCGGCGGCGATGGCCTTGATGTCGGCCAGTTCGAGTTCATGCTTGGTTTTCATGGAGGGGTCCGGATAGGAAAGGGAAGGAGAAAGATCGCGCGGGCCGCCCTGTTGGAGCGCTCGGGCCGAGGGAGCCGCAAGCATAGCGGCATCGCAGGGGCCACTCACCCCCATGCAGGGTGAAAGTACCCTTACCAAAAGTAGGTGACCGGATGCGGTTATTGGGCGGCCAAAAACCGCATCCGCCTAAAATTTGGAACGTCTGCGCTGTGCAGGCCAACAAGGAGAGACACAAGATGATGAATGACCAAGTCACCACCCTGGGCCACTCTGCGGGCTATGGCATCTCGCAGGAAGAGCGCCACAAGGTGCTGCGCAATACCTACTGGCTGCTCGCGCTGAGCATGATCCCCACGGTGCTGGGCGCGTGGATCGGCGTGGCCACCGGCATCACCCAGTCGCTGCGTGGCGGCGTGGGCCTGATCGTGTTCCTGGGCGGCGCGTTCGCCTTCATGTTCGCGATCGAAAAGACCAAGCGCTCGGCCGCTGGCGTGCCCGTGCTGCTCGCTTTCACCTTCTTCATGGGCCTCATGCTCTCGCGCCTGATCGGCATGGTGCTGGGCTTCAAGAACGGAACCGACCTGATCATGACGGCGTTTGCCGGCACTGCAGGCGTGTTTGTGGTCATGGCCAGCCTGGCCACGGTGATCAAGCGCGACCTCTCGGGCATGGGCAAGTGGCTGATGGTGGGCGCTCTGGTGCTCATGGTCGGCGGCATCATCAACGTGTTTGTCGGCTCCACCGTGGGCATGATGGTGATCTCGATGCTGGCCATCGGCATCTTCAGCGCTTACATGCTGTATGACCTCAAGCAGATCCTGGACGGTGGCGAGACCAACTACATCAGCGCCACACTGGCCCTGTACCTGGACATCTTCAACGTGTTCCAGAGCCTGCTGGCCCTGCTGGGCATCATGGGCGGCGAGCGCGAGTAAGCCGCGCCGGGCTGCGGCCCTGCACCAAGAGTACAAAAGGCTCCCTCGGGAGCCTTTTGCTTTTTTGTTGAGCCCACACCAAGGTCAAGCCTCAATAGCGGCGCAGTCCTGCCGATAATGCAATTACATGTATCTCAACCAGCCCTCCACCCCGCTGCGCCTGCTGGCAGCCACAGCCCTGGTGCTGCTGCTGAGCGGCTGCGACAAGATCCCCGGCCTGGGCCCTGACCCCCGTGTTGCGCAGCGCGACGCCGAAGCCAAGGCCATCGGCGGTGCCTGCCGCCACGCACTGCGCGGCCTGGAAGACTGCTACACCCTCAACCCCAAGGCCGCCAAGGCATCGGTGTTTGCAGGCTGGAAAGAGATGGACGCCTACATGCGCGAGAACAAGATCGAGGGCACGCCCTCGGTATTGACCAAGGTCGAAAAGCCCGAGCCGCGCAAGGGCAGCAGCAACACCGAGATCGAAACCGAAACCCGCGACTCCGCAGCCAGCCGCAGCCGCAGTTGATTGGCCTGGGTCACCAGGGAACAAGCCTCCCCCCTGCTGCCCCCTGGGTCACCGTTTGTCTGCCCGCTGGAGTACGCACCGGGGCACCAGGCCCCGGCAGTGCTGCCCCCCGCCCCTACGCCCGCTCGAACACCGCCATGCTCTCCACGTGCGCGGTGTGCGGGAACATGTTGACCATGCCCGCTGCCGTGCACTTGTAGCCCGCCAGATGCACCAGCAGGCCCGCATCGCGCGCCAGCGTGGCGGGGTTGCAGCTCACGTACACGATGCGCTTGGGCGGCGTCCAGACCTCGGCCCCGGCGGGCAGCGGGCCCGCCCCTTCGGCGCCGATGCGCGACTGCTCGATGTCTGCCAGCGCCTTGGCCAGTGCGAAGGCGCCTTCGCGCGGCGGGTCTACCAGCCACTTGTCGGCAGCGCCATCGGCCACCAGCATCTCTGGGGTCATCTCAAACAGGTTGCGCGCTACAAATTCAGTAGCTGAAAGCGCTTTATGGCCGCGCGCAAGGGCCTGATTCAAGGCATAGTTTTCGCGCGAGCGGGCCACCAGGGCCTCGCTGCCCTCGATGCCCAGCACCTCGCGGGCCTGCGTGGCCAGGGGCAGCGTGAAGTTGCCCAGGCCGCAGAACCAGTCGATCACCCGCTCGTGTGGCTGCACATCGAGCAGGCGCAGCGCCCGGGTCACCAGCACCTGGTTGATGTGCGGGTTCACCTGGGTGAAATCGGTGGGCTTGAAGGGCATGGTGATGCCAAAGTCCGGCAGGCCATAGGACAGTTGCTCCCCGCCCTCGTCCAGCAGCTTCACCGTGTCGGGGCCCTTGGGCTGCAGCCACCATTGCACCCCATGCTCGGCGCCAAAGGCGCGCAGCCGGGTGATGTCGTCTGCCGAGAGCGGCTCCAGGTGGCGCAGCACCATGGCGGTCACGTTGTCGCCGCAGGCCAGTTCGATCTGCGGGCAGGTGTCACGCGCATCCATGCTGGCGATCAGCGCGCGCAGCGGCATCAGCATCGCGTCCACGTGCGGGGGCAGAATCTTGCAGGTCTGCATGTCGGCGATGTAGCGGCTCTTGCGCTCATGGAAGCCCACTAGCACCTGGCCCTTCTTGATCACGTGGCGCACGGCCAGGCGGGCACGGAAGCGGTAGCCCCAGGCAGGCCCTTCGATGGGGCGCATCACCGTCTCGGCCTTGACCTTGCCCAGGTGCCAGAGGTTGTCCTCCAGCACCCGCTGCTTGACAGCCACCTGGGCACCGACGTGCAGATGCTGCATCTTGCAGCCGCCGCAGGCGCCAGCATGCAGGCCAAAGTGCGGGCAGCCGGGGCGCACGCGCTGTGACGATTCACGGTGAATCGCCACCAGGCTGGCCTGCTCCCAGTTGTTCTTCTTGCGGTGGGTGTTGGCGGTGACCAGCTCGGAGGTGAGGGCACCGTCGATAAAGACGACCTTGCCATCGGGCTTGCGGGCAACGCCCTGGGCATCGAGGTCCATGGACTGCACCTGCAGCCAGCCCTCGGGCAGGTCGGTGGCGTCCTGCGCCACGGGTTCAAACGAGGGGGATAGTTCTTTCGGTTCGCTCATCCCCCGATTGTCTCAGGCCCGGGACTGCTGCCTGCGGCCCTCGCAGCCCCGGGGGCTCAGCCCCGGTCTGCGCGGGCGGGCCGCATGCCGCCCTGCACGGAGGCCGCCGAGGCGGCCGAAGCCAGCGGCAGCTTGTTGATCGTGATTTCGCAACCAAAATCGTCGGGGGAGAAAACCAGCGTCCCACCCGGAGCAACCCGGGGCAGGGTTTCGTGGATCTGGCGCGACATATCGACCGGTGGCTCTGGGGCGCGGTAGACGATGTCCTTGTCGGGGCCGTACACCACATAACACCCGGCGGCGGCCGACTGGCTGAACAGGGCGGCCAACAAGGCGGCGGCAGCGGTTGGAAGGGCTCGCATGGTTCTTCTCCTCAGTCTGACGGTTGCTGCAGCGCATTATGCGGGGCTTTGGCAGGCGGAGCCAACCCGGCCCGGGCAGCGGCCCGCCAGTCGCCCGCCTTCTCAGCGCAGGTGCAGATGGTTGGTGTGCTTGACTTCTTCCATCACCGCATAGGTGCGCGTCTCGCGCACGCCCGGCAGCTGCCACAGTACGTTGCCTGCGAACACGCGGTAGGCGTTCATGTCGGCCGAGCGGGTTTTGAGCAGGTAATCGAACCCGCCCGCCACCATGTGGCACTCCATGATCTCGGGGTGCACCTGCACGGCGGCCTTGAACTGGTCGAACACATTGGGCGTGGTGCGGTCCAGCAGCACTTCCACAAACACCAGCATGCCGGCGCCCAGCTTCAGGGGGTTCAGCCGTGCCTCGTAGCCGAGGATGAAGCCATCGCGCGTGAGGCGCTGCACGCGCGCCAGCACCGCTGTGGGCGACAGCGCCACCGCCTCGGCCAGCTTGAGGTTGGCAATGCGGCCATCTTCCTGCAGGATTGACAGGATCTTGCGGTCAATCCGGTCCAGATCGGGTTCTGTTTGCATTGTGATTAGCGATTTATTCGGCGTGAATCTCTATTTTCGACCATTTATTCGCCCCCAACCCGAGGATCATCGCCAACAACGCACCCCACCCAGACATTCAACCGGTGTTGGGCCCGCAAAACCCCTGAAAGAACCGCCATGACGCTGCCCTCCGCCCCGTTTGCAGACTTCGCCCCCCGCACGCCGCTTGCCAACCCGCTGCGCACCGCCATCACCGCCGCCTACCGCATTCCCGAGCCCGAGGCTCTGGCCCCGCTGGTGGCCCAGGCCCGCCTGCCTGCTGATCAGGCGGCGTCGGCCGGGCAACTGGCCCTGCGCATTGCCAAGGCACTGCGTGAACGCAAGGCCAGCGCGGGGCGTGCGGGCATCGTGCAAGGGCTGTTGCAAGAGTTCTCGCTGTCGTCACAAGAGGGTGTGGCGCTGATGTGCCTGGCCGAGGCGCTGTTGCGCATCCCTGACAAAGCCACGCGCGACGCGCTCATTCGCGACAAGATCAGCCACGGCCAGTGGGATGCCCACCTGGGCAAGAGCCCGTCCCTGTTCGTCAACGCCGCCACCTGGGGCCTGCTCATCACCGGCAAGCTGGTGGCCACGCACAGCGAGGGCAGCCTGGGCAACTCGCTCAGCCGCCTGATCGGCAAGGGCGGCGAGCCCCTGATCCGCAAGGGCGTGGACATGGCCATGCGCATGATGGGCGAGCAGTTTGTGACGGGCGAGACCATCGACGAAGCCCTGCGCAACGCCCGCACGATGGAAGCCGAGGGCTTTCGCTATTCGTACGACATGCTGGGTGAGGCCGCGCTGACCAGCGAAGACGCCAAGCGCTACTACAAGTCCTACGAGCAAGCCATCCACGCGATTGGCAAGGCCTCTGCCGGGCGCGGCATCTACGAGGGCCCAGGCATCTCCATCAAGCTTTCGGCGCTGCACCCGCGCTACAGCCGCGCACAGTTTGGCCGCGTGATGGAGGAGCTGTACCCACTGGTGCTGCGCCTCACGGTGCTGGCCAAGCAGTACGACATCGGCCTGAACATTGATGCGGAAGAAGCCGACCGGCTGGAGCTGTCGCTGGACCTGCTGGAGCGCCTGTGCCACGAGCCCACGCTAGCGGGCTGGAACGGTATTGGCTTTGTGATCCAGGCCTATCAGAAGCGCTGCCCCTTCGTCATCGACTACGTGGTGGACTTGGCCCGCCGCACCCAGCGCCGCCTGATGGTGCGCCTGGTCAAGGGCGCATACTGGGACAGCGAAATCAAGCGCGCCCAGGTGGATGGCCTGGAGGACTACCCCGTCTACACCCGCAAGGTGCACACCGACATTTCGTACATCGCCTGCGCACGCAAACTGCTGGCCGCACCCGAGGCCGTGTACCCCCAGTTCGCCACGCACAACGCCGAGACGGTGGCCACCATTTACCAACTGGCGGGCAGCAGCTACTACGCGGGGCAATACGAGTTCCAGTGCCTGCACGGCATGGGCGAGCCGCTGTATGAGCAGGTGGTGGGTGCCATCACTGCGGGCAAGCTGGGCCGCCCCTGCCGCATCTACGCCCCCGTGGGCACGCACGAAACCCTGCTCGCCTACCTGGTGCGCCGCCTGCTGGAGAACGGCGCCAACACCTCGTTTGTGAACCGCATTGCCGATGAAACCATTGCGCTGGACGAACTGGTGAAGAGCCCCGTGCAAGTGGTGGACCAGCAAGCTGCGGCAGAAGGCACTGCGGGCTTGCCCCACCCCCGCATTGCCACGCCCCAGGGCCTGTATGGCAGCCACCGCACCAACTCGCGCGGGCTGGATCTGTCCAACGAAAACACGCTGACCGAGCTGGCCACCACCCTGCAAGCCACGGCCGCCCATGCCTGGACAGCGGCCCCGCTGCTGGGCACCGATGCGCCCACAGGCTCGACCCAACCCGTGCGCAACCCCGCCGACCACCGCGATACCGTGGGCCAGGTGCAAGAAGCCACCACCGCCGACGTGGACCAGGCCCTGGCCCACGCCCAGGCCGCCGCAGCCCCCTGGGCCGCCACACCGCCCGCCGAGCGCGCTGCCGCCCTGCTGCGCACCGCGGACCTGCTGGAAGCCCGCATGCAATCCCTGCTCGGCCTGCTGATGCGCGAAGCGGGCAAGAGCGCCAGCAACGCCGTGGCCGAGGTGCGCGAAGCCGTGGACTTTCTGCGCTACTACGCGGCCCAGGTGCAAAGCACCTTCGACAACGCCACCCACATCCCGCTGGGCCCGGTGGCCTGCATCAGCCCGTGGAACTTCCCGCTCGCCATCTTCCTGGGCCAGGTGGCGGCAGCCCTGGCCGCGGGCAACCCCGTGCTGGCCAAACCCGCCGAACAAACCCCACTGATTGCCGCCGAGGCCGTGCGCCTGCTGTGGCAAGCCGGTGTGCCCCGCGCCGCCGTGCAGTTGCTGCCCGGCCAGGGCGAGACCGTGGGCGCCCGCCTGATTGGCGATGCGCGCGTGATGGGCGTGATGTTCACCGGCTCTACTGAAGTCGCCCGCATCCTGCAGCGCACGGTGGCCGGGCGGCTGGATGCCGCAGGCCGCCCCATCCCTCTGATCGCCGAAACCGGCGGCCAGAACGCGATGATCGTGGACTCGTCCGCCCTGGTGGAGCAGGTGGTGGGCGACGCCGTATCGTCCGCCTTTGACAGCGCAGGCCAGCGCTGCTCGGCCCTGCGCGTGTTGTGCGTGCAGGAAGACGCCGCCGACCGCGTGGTCGAAATGCTGCAAGGTGCCATGGGCGAGCTGCGCCTGGGCAACCCCGGCGCGCTGCGTGTGGATGTGGGCCCCGTCATTGATGCCGAGGCACAAGCGGGCATCACCCAGCACATCGAAAAACTCAAGGCCCAAGGCCACCGCGTGTTCCAGCACCCGAGCCACGTTTCCGCCATCCGTGCACAAGGCACCTTTGTGCCGCCCACACTGATCGAACTGAACCACATCGGCGAACTGCAACGCGAAGTCTTCGGCCCCGTGCTGCACCTGGTGCGCTACGCGCGCAATGCCCTTGATCAGTTACTCGACCAGATCAACGCCACTGGCTACGGCCTCACACAAGGCGTGCACACCCGCATCGACGAAACCAGCGCCCGCGTGGTGAACCGTGCCCATGCCGGCA
>CAYXSL010000102.1:0-15746 GCA_964466605.1 uncultured Verminephrobacter sp. | reverse complement strand
GCCTGGATTTGGAGGTGGTGGCGGAGGGGGTGGAGACGACGGGGCAGCTGAGCTTCTTGAGGCTGCACGGGTGTGAGGGGTTTCAGGGGTATCTGTTCGGGCGGCCCGGGCCGGTAGGGGACATGGATGTTTTCCTGCACCCCCACCGCTGACGGGGCTGCCGCAGGCACAGGGGCGGTGGTCGCCACAAGCGGCGTGCCCGGGCGCTCGTGCTTGTTGCGTGTGAAGGCATAGCCATGTTTTTTGACAAAGTGCTGGACCGCGAGGCCCCGGGAATGCGTGAACTGCTCCTGGTGCTGGCGGCTGCCTTGCTCGGGGCCGTGCTGGTGGTGCAAGCCGCGCTGCAGTGGCGAGGCGCCGAGCGCGCGGCCGAGCGGTCCCGCGTGCTGCTGCAGACGGCCGATGCCCTGATGAGCCAGACCACCGGCGGCACCATGCTGGGCGCAGTGTCGCTGCTCGGCCTGAGCGAGCCCCTGCTCAAGGAAATGGCCCTGGGCCATCTGGCCCCGGACCATCCCGACGCGCTGGCGAAACTTGCCGTGGCGCGTGGGCGGTTCCTGGTCAGCGGCGTCTATGTGATCTCTGCCGATGGAACGGTGGTGGCGCACGAGACGCCCGGCACCCGTTCCACGGGGCTTAACCTGGCGTTCCGGCCGTACTTCCAGCAGGCTATCCGGGGCGCCATCAGCGTGTATCCCGCTGTCGGCACCAACACACAAGAGCGCGGCCTGTACTATGCCGCGCCGCTGTATGAGGGCGACACGCCGACCGGCTCCATCATCGGGGTGGTGATGTTCAAGCAGGGTTTTGAGCCTGTGGATCTGCTGCTCAAGCGGGCTGGGCTGCCCATGGTGCTGCTCTCGCCCCAGGGGGCTGTGTTTGCCTCAACGCGCCCGGAGTGGCAGTTTGCCGTGGCCCCGCCGCTGACCCAGGCGCGCATTGACGGCCTGCGCGCGTCGGGCCAGTTCGGGCAGCTGTTCGAGAAAGGTGTGGCCTCGGCCCTGCCGTTTGCTTCCGATGCGGGCGAAGTGGTGCTCAATGGCGTAACCCATGCGGTAGCCCACCACGCACTTCAGTGGAACGACCCCGGGGGGCGGTGGCAGCTGGTGATGCTTGACGACATCAGCACCCTGATGACGTCCACCCAGCGGGTGCAGGTAGGGGCGGTCGCGTTCGTGGTCATCAGCCTGCTGGGCCTGTTGCTGCTGGACCTGCTGCGCAGCCGCGCACGCGTGGCATCGGCGCTGGAGCGGTTCCGCGTGCTGGGCGCAGCGCTGGAGAGCAGCCCGGTTTCGGTGGTTATTACTGATGGCGAAGGCCACATCGACTGGGTCAACCCCCAGTTCGAGCGCAACACCGGCTACACGCTGGAGGAAGTGCGCGGCAAAAAGCCGTCCTTGGTCTCCAGTGGGCAGACACCGGCGCAGACCTACCAGGTGATGTGGTCCACGCTGCTGTCGGGGCAGTCGTGGCAAGGCCATTTCGTGAACCGGCGCAAGGACGGCAGCACCTACCACGACGAAGCCACGCTGTCGCCGGTGTTTGACGCTCGGGGGCGGCGCATCGGCATCGTGGGCCTGCACGAGGACGTGTCCGAGCGCATCGAGGCCCAGAAAGAGCTGGAGCGGCGCGAACGCCTGCTCAACGAGTTGCTGGAACAGCAGACGGCCATTTTTGACAACGCGCCGCCCATCGTGCTGGTGTGCGACGGGCATTTCCGCCAGTTCAACCCGGCGTTTGTCGAACTCATGGGCGGCACGGCCTCGCAGTTGCTGGGGCTGGGGGTGTCTGCGCTGTTTGGTGGGCCGGGCCATTCGGACCTGTTCTCTGCCCGGGTGGCGCCCAGCCTGGCCGCTGGCCAGGCGCTGCGCGAGACGGCCACCCTGTTCCGCTTGGACGGCAGCCGCTTCGAGGCGCGGCTGGCAGGGCGCAGCCTCAAGATGGATGACTTTGGTGCCGCCTCCATCTGGGTGATCGAGGATGTGAGCGACCAGAGGCGCGCCGAGCTGGCCATCCAGCAGGCCAAGGAGCGCCTGGAGCTGGCCCAGGAGGCCGGCAAGATCGGCGTGTTCGACCTGAACCTGCTGACCGGCGAGATTCTGTGGTCCGACAAACTCGCTCAGATGATGGGCCTGCCCCCTGGCACCCAGCCCGATGGCCGCGATTACTGGCTCAACTGCCTTCACCCGGAAGACCGTGCGCAGGCCGGTGCCTACTTCGACAGCTGCCTGGCTGGAACCGAAGACCATCTGCGCGACTCCTGGCGCATCGTGCGTCCCGATGGCGAGGTGCGCTGGTTCCTGGAGGCTGCGCGCATCTTCCGCAACGCGCAGGGGCAGCCTGTGCGGGTGGTCGGGGTCAATGTGGACATCCATGACCAGAAGCTGCTGGAAGAGCAGGTGGCGGGGCAACTGGACTTCCAGCAGGCCCTGATCGACGCCATCCCTGTGCCCCTGTTCTACAAAGGCGCCGACGGGCGCTATGTGGGCGTCAACCGCGCCTACGAGCAGGCGTTCGGTGTGGAACGCGAGGCCCTGGTGGGCAAGACCGTGATGGACCTGGAGTTCCTGCCCCACGCCTCGCGCGTGCTCTTCGAGCGCGACAACGCGCTGGTCCTTGCGGGCGAGCAGTCGGTGCACCGCGAGGTGGACCTGCCCTATGTCGATGGTGACATGCACCACACGCTGTTCTGGCTGCACGGGTTCCGGCGCGCGGACGGGAGCCCCGGTGGCACCATCGGCACGTTTGTGGACATCACCGACCGCCAGCGCGCCGAACAGGAGTTGCGCCGCGCCAAGGAGCTGGCCGAGGAATCCACCGCGCTCAAGTCCAACTTCCTGGCCAACATGAGCCACGAGATCCGCACGCCGATGAACGCGATCATCGGCATGTCGCACCTGGCGCTCAAGTCGGGCCTGAGCCCGCGCCAGCACGACTACGTGAGCAAGATCCAGCAGGCGGGCCAGCACCTGCTGGGGGTCATCAACGACATCCTGGATTTTTCGAAGATCGAGGCGGGCAAGCTGGTGGTGGAGCGCCAGCCGTTTTTGCTCGACCGCATGCTGGAGAGCGTGTCCGACGTGGTGGGCTACAAGGCCGGTGCCAAGGGGCTGGAGCTGGTCTGCGATGTGGCGGCCGACGTGCCGCCCAACCTGGTGGGCGACGCCTTGCGCCTGGGGCAGATCCTCATCAACTTCGCCAACAACGCCATCAAGTTCACCGAGTCGGGGGAGATCAGCATTGCCGTGCGGCTGCTGGCCGCGGCGGGACAGCAGGTGCACCTGCGGTTTGAGGTGCGCGACACCGGGATCGGGCTGACCGCCGAGCAGATGGGGCGGCTGTTCCAGAGCTTTCAGCAGGCCGACACCTCCACCACCCGCCGCTATGGTGGCACGGGGCTGGGCCTGGCGATCTGCAAGAGCCTGGCCGAACTCATGGGCGGCGAGGTGGGCGTCGAGAGCGTGTTTGGCAAGGGGTCCACCTTCTGGGTGGCCGTGCCGCTGGAACGTGGTGCAGCGGCACGGGTGCTGCTGCCGCCGCCCGATCTGCGCGGCAGCCGCGTACTGGTGGTGGACGACAACCACACGGCGGCCACGGTGCTGTCCGACATGCTGCACGCCATGGGCTTCGAGGTCGAGCAGGTCCATTCCGGCCTGGAGGCGCTGGACCGGCTGCGCGAATCCATGGCGCAGCACAAACCGTTTGGGCTGTTGCTGCTCGATTGGCACATGCCAGGCATGGACGGCGTGGAGCTGGCAGGCCACATCCGCAGCCTGGGCATGGCCAAGGTGCCGCAAATGCTCATGGTCACTGCCTATGGCCGCGAGGACGTGATGCGCGCCGCGCGGGCGCAGGGCATCGAGACCGTGCTCATCAAGCCGGTCAACGCCTCGGTGCTGTTCGACACCCTCATGCAGCCGCTGGAGCATTCCACCGCCACCGCGTTCCGCACGGCCGCCCCGGCGCCTGCTGCCGACGAGCTGCCGCCAGAGATCCGGGGCGCCCAGGTGCTGCTGGTGGAGGACAACGAACTCAACCAGATGGTGGCCATGGAACTGCTGCTGGACGCCGGGTTTGCGGTGGACGTGGCAGAAAACGGCCAGATCGCCATCGACCGCATCGAGCGCAAGCACTACGACGCCGTGCTGATGGACATGCAGATGCCCGTCATGGACGGCGAGACCGCCACCCGGGCCCTGCGCAGCAACCCCCGGCATGCCCAGCTGCCCATCATTGCGATGACGGCGAATGCCATGGAAGCCGATCGGCAACGCTGCTTTGCGGCGGGCATGAACGACCATGTGGCCAAACCCATTGAGCCTGCGGCCCTGTGGGCGGCGCTGGGCCGCTGGATACGGTCACGCGCAGGGCTCGGGGATGCGGCACAGGCGGGGAGGGCTTCGGGGCTGACGGGAGAGAGTGCTGTCCTGCAGCCGCTGGCGCGCAAGCCCGAGGCCCCCGCCCCGGCGATTGCCCTGCCATCCGTGGCCGGGCTGGACACCCGCCTGGGTCTGCAGCGCGCCCTGGGCAAGCCGGGGCTCTATGCCGAGCTGCTGCGCCGTTTTGCCGAGGGCCAGGCACCGGTGCTGGCCGAGCTTCAGCAGGCGCTGTCCTCCAACAACCTGGGGGTGGCCGAACGCCTGGCCCATACGCTGCGCTCGGTGGCAGCCAATATTGGCGCCCCCCAGGTGTCCGAACGTGCCCAGGCCCTCGAGCATGCGCTGCGGTACCGCCATGGCAACGAGGCCATCGTCCATGTGCTGGCCGAACTGCGTGCTGCCCTGGTGCCGGTGCTGGGGGCTCTGCAGGCGTGGATGGCCGAGGCGGCGGCGGCGCAGGCCCGCCCGGCTACCTCCGCCCAAGGGGTGGACGGGGTGGCGGCGGCCGAAGCCCTGCAGCGCCTGCGCCACCTGCTGCAGCATGACGACCCAGCAGCCACGGAGTTTTTCCAACACAATGGCACCCTGCTGGGTGCGGCCTTGGGAAATGCCTTCAAGGCCGTTGAGATGCACACCCTGAATTTCGACTTCGAGCAGGCATTGGATGCCATGGCTGCAGTGCCGGGCGCCGAAGCCTTTGCTGTCCCGCCCTCTTGAGCGGATGACCCAACGGCACTACACGCAGGACACCCATGGACAACGCGCCCTTTGCCGCCCCCCAGGCGACACTCGTTGACAAGCCGATCGCCACGGTGCTCGTGGTGGACGACACGCCGGAAAACCTCACCCTGATGGGCAGCCTGCTGCGCGAGCACTACATGGTGAAGGTGGCCAACCATGGCGAAAAGGCCCTCAAGATCGCCCAGTCGGGCACACCGCCCGACCTGATCCTGCTCGACATCATGATGCCCGAGGTGGATGGCTACGAGGTCTGCCGGCGCCTGAAGGCGACGGCGGCCACCCGCGATATCCCGGTGATTTTTCTGACCGCGCGCTCCGACCCCGACGATGAACGCATGGGCCTGGCACTGGGCGCGGTGGACTACATCACCAAACCCATCAGCCCGCCCATCTTGCTGGCCCGCGTCAACACCCACCTGGCGCTCAAGGCCACGGCCGATTTCCTGCGCGACAAAAGCTCCTACCTGGAGCGCGAGGTGGCCATGCGCACGCTGGAGGTGCAGGCCATCCAGGACGTGACCATCATGGCCATGACCTCGCTGGCCGAAACACGCGACAACGAAACCGGCAACCACATCCGCCGCACCCAGCTGTATGTGAAGACGCTCGCCGAGCGCTTGCGCCACCACCCGCGCTTCGAGCATGTGCTGAACGACCGCATGATCGAGCTGCTCTACAAGTCCGCCCCGCTGCACGACATTGGCAAGATCGGCATCCCCGACAGCATCCTGCTCAAGCCGGGCAAGCTCACGGTGGAGGAGTTTGAAGTGATGAAGACCCACACCACGCTCGGCCGCGACGCCATCGAAGAGGCCGAGCGGCGCCTGGGCATGCGCGTGGCTTTCTTGAGTGTGTCCAAGGAAATCGCCTACAGCCACCAGGAAAAGTGGGACGGAACCGGCTACCCGCAGGGGTTGGCAGGCGATGCGATCCCGGTGTCGGCACGCCTCATGGCCGTGGCTGATGTGTACGACGCGCTGATCAGCAAGCGCGTGTACAAGCCCGCGTTCTCGCACGACCAGGCTTGCAGCACCATCGTGCGGAGCAAGGGCTCCCACTTTGACCCCGACATGGTGGATGCGTTTGTGGACGTCGCGGAAGACTTCCGCAGCATCGCGCAAAAATACCCGGACCCGGCATAGCGGGCAACCCCGTGAGCGACTTGGTCGCTTCCCCCCTTCTCTCGAATTGCCGCGCAATTCGGGAAGGGGGCGCAGCCAGTGCGGCGGGGCGGCCCTTGCACGGCTGCCCTGCGTGCGTCTTGCCCGCTGCACGGTCCCGCTACCAGACCTCTCCAGGGTTTATCGTGCGTCGGCTTCACCGCTGTGCGCGGTGGATGGATTTAGAACGGCGCGTCTTCGCCCTTGGCGGTGTCGGCCTGGGGGGCGGCCGATTCGGCTGTGTCCGCAGCGCCTTCTGCCTCCGGGGTGCTGCCGGCTTCAGGGGCATCGGCCGCTGCCGCCTGGCGCACGGCCGCCTTGTCGCCAGCACTCGCAAACTTGCTGTACTTGCCCAGGATGGGCACCAGCTGGCCGTAGACGCGCGGGTTGCCCGCCAGGCATTCGCGCTGCTCCAGGAAGTCGGCTTCGCCCGTGAAGTTGCCCACCAGACCACCCGCCTCGGTCACCAGCAGCGAGCCTGCGGCCACGTCCCAGATCGACAGGCCGGTTTCAAAGAAACCATCGGTGAAGCCTGCGGCCACATAGGCCAGGTCCAGCGCGGCGGCGCCGGGGCGGCGCAGGCCGGCGGTGCGCTGCATCACGTCGGCCATCATGTTCAGGTAGCTCTTGAAGTTGTCGCCCGGGCGGAACGGGAAGCCGGTGGAGATCAGGCAGTCCTTGAGCTGGGTGCGCTTGGAGACGCGGATGCGGCGCTCGTTGAGGTAGGCGCCGCGGCCCTTGGTGGCGGTGAACAGGTCGTTGCGGGTGGGGTCGTACACGACAGCCTGCTCGACCTTGCCCTTCACGGCCAGCGCGATGCTGATGCAGTACACGGGGAAGCCGTGAATGAAGTTGGTGGTGCCGTCCAGCGGGTCGATGATCCAGACAAATTCCGAATCCTTGGCGCCGTATTCCTTGCCCGACTCTTCGGCCAGGATGCCGTGGCCGGGGTAGGCCGTCAGCAGCGTCTCGATGATGATCTTCTCGGAGGCGTGGTCCACCTCGGTCACAAAGTCGTTGATCTGCTTTTGCGAGATCCGCACCGATTCCACGTCCAGGGCCGCGCGGTTGATGATGGCGCCGGCGGCGCGTGCAGCCTTGATGGCCACGTTGAGCATGGGGTGCAGATTGGACGACATAAATTGTGGTGGTGGGCAGCGCGCGGCCGGGTGGCGCGGGCGTCTGCGTATCAGGATGAGCGGGGAGGTCAGGCCCGTCCCGGCGATGCGGGCGGCGACAATAGAGGGCGGGATTTTACCCGCAGTGCCCTTTTTTGCCTAACCGGCCGCTTTTCCCCACCGCTCCGCCCGCCCATGAAGACCCGCTTTGTCCTGATCAACACCAGCCATGCCGGCAATGTGGGCGCCGCCGCCCGCGCCATGAAAACCATGGGTTTCGACGACCTGGTGCTGGTGGCGCCACGCTGGGCCAACGTGCTCAGGCGCGAGGAAACCATCCAGCGCGCCAGCGGCGCCCTGGATGTGCTGGCCAACGCCCGCATCGTGGACACGCTGGACGAGGCGCTCGACGGCATGAGCCACCTGTGCGCCACGGCCATGACCCCACGCGACTTTGGCCCGCCCACGGCTGCGCCCCGTGCCCACTTTGAAATGCTATTGAATCAGGAGCTACCAAAGCAGGATGGATGCGCGCAAGAGGCCAAAAATGCTTCAAATCCCGAGGCGCCCGAGCCCGGAGCAGCCCGCCAGGCGGGCGTGGCGTTCCTGTTTGGCTCCGAGCGGTTTGGCATGACCAACGAAGATGTCTACCGCTGCCATGTGGCGCTGTCGATTCCTACCAACCCCGGCTTCGGCTCGCTCAACCTGGGCGCGGCCATCCAGGTGATTGCCTACGAATGGCGCCAGGCGCTGGGCGGTTTTGCGGTGCAGGAGGCCACACCGGCACGCGCGCTGGCCGACGCTGCCCAGGTGGCGGGCATGCTGGGCCACTGGGAGCAGGCGCTCACGTCCATCGGTTTCCTGGACCCGGCCGCGCCCAAGAAGCTCATGCCCCGCCTTAACCAGCTTTTCAACCGCGCGCAGCTCAGCCCCGAGGAAATCCACATCTTGAGAGGTGTCGCCAAAGCCATGATCGAGACGGCCGAGGCGAAACGATAGACTGTGCAGCCCATTTACAAATAACCATAACAACCGATGTTCGCCCGCCTGCGCTCCGATATCCAGTGCATCCTCGACCGCGATCCTGCCGCGCGCAGCACGTGGGAGGTGATCACCTGTTATCCGGGCCTGCACGCGATCTGGCTGCACCGCCCTGCGCACTGGTGCTGGAACAACGGCCTCAAATGGCCCGGCCGCTTCATCTCCAACTTCTCGCGCTGGCTCACCGGCATCGAGATCCACCCCGGCGCCAAGATTGGCGAACGCGTGTTCTTCGACCACGCCATGGGCGTGGTGGTGGGCGAGACGGCGGAGATTGGAGACGGCTGCACCATCTACCAGGGCGTGACGCTGGGCGGCACCTCGCTCTACAAGGGCGCCAAGCGCCATCCCACGCTGGGCCGCGATGTGGTGGTGAGCGCGGGCGCCAAGGTGCTGGGCGGCTTTGAAGTGGGCGACGGCGCCAAGATCGGCAGCAACGCTGTGGTCATCAAGCCCGTGCCCGCAGGCGCCACGGCCGTGGGCATTCCGGCGCGCATCATCCCGTCCAAAGAGGGCCAGAGTGCCGACGTGACCGAGCCCCAGCAGGCCCGCAAGTTCACGGCCTATGGCATCACACAAGAGGACGACCCGCTCTCGCAGGCCATGCGCGGCCTGATCGACAACGCTTCATCGCAAGAGCACCAGATTGCGCTGCTGTGGCAGGCCATCGAGAAGCTGTCGGCGAACCCACAAAACAAGGACTGCGTGCCCTGCGATGCGGCGCTAAAAGAGCAGTTCGAGGCGGGCAAGCTCAACGAGCTGGTGGGCAAGTAGGCAGGCGGTCCCGTCCCGCCCCGCCCGGCGGGCTGGCTTGCTCCTGAAAATATAGCTGTCAGCGCTTGATGGACGCGCGGTGACAGCTGTTTTTTGCTTGAAAACCCCTCTGGTCAGGCCGTGCGCGGTGCGCGAAGGGCCGTCTTGGGCCTAAACGCCTTGCAGACCTCGTCGCGCGTTTCCAGGTACGGCCCCCCGATCAAATCGATGCAGTAGGGCACGGCGGCAAAAATGCCGGGCACGATCTGCTGGCCTTGGGCATCCTTGAGCCCCTCCAGCGTCTCGGCGATCGCCTTGGGCTGGCCAGGCAGGTTGATGATGAGGCTCTGGCCCCGCACCACGGCCACCTGGCGCGAGAGGATGGCGGTGGGCACAAACTTCAGGCTGATCTGGCGCATTTGCTCGCCAAAGCCCGGCATCTCCTTGTGCGCCACGGCCAGCGTGGCCTCGGGCGTCACGTCGCGCAGCGCGGGGCCGGTGCCGCCGGTGGTCAGCACCAAGGCGCAACCGGCGTCCACCAGCTCGATCAGCGTGGCGCTGATGCCCGCCTGCTCGTCGGGGATCAGGCGCGGCTCGAAGGTGATGGGGTTGCGCAGCGCGCGCGTGAGCCAGTCCTGCAGCGCGGGCAGGCCCTTGTCTTCATAAACGCCGGTGCTGGCGCGGTCGCTGATGGAGACGATGCCGATCTTGACGGCGTCGTGGAGGAGCGCGTCACTCATCGCCGTGGTCCTCGCCCTCGTCCATGCCGCTGGCCTCTGCCGTGCCCGTGCCGCCCAGGTGCTCGCGCACCAGCTGGAACAGTTCGCGGTACGCACGGCCCTTGCGGGGCGCCAGGCCTTGCGAGACCTGCACATTGGCCTCTTTGCCTGCGGGCTGCGCGTCCTTGCGCGCCTGGCGGATCAGCGCGCGCAGCTGCTGCGTGTCGGTGCTGGGGTGCTCGGCCATCCAGGCGGCCAGCGTGTCGTCATCGGCGAGCAGGCGGTCGCGCCATTGCTCGGCCAGGTGCAGCTGCAGCTTCTCGGTGGCCGAGCCCTTGCGCTGCTCTTCCAGCGCCTGGCGGGCGGCGTCCACCAGTTCAGGCTCCAGCTTGCGCATGAGCTTGCCCACGTACTGCATCTGGCGGCGCTTGCCTTCGAAGTTGGTGATGCGCCGGGCCTCGGCCAGCGCGTCGGCCAGCTTGTCGGGCAGGCCCACGGCGTCGAACAGGTCGGTGCGCAGGGTCAGCAACTCCTTGCCCAGGTCCTGCAGTTCATCGCTCTCGCGTTTGAGATCGGTGCGGCTGGCATCGGGCGTGCCTTTGAGTTCGGCCTTGAGTTGAATGTCCAGTTCGCTGCCTTCGGCAACAAAATGGCCCTTCACAAAGTAGCCTTTTTTGGGTTTGCGTGACATGGGGTGGGGGCAAAGAGAGAGGTGGCGGCGAGTGCGCCAAAGTGGCAAGTATCATAGCCGCCGCTATGAATAAACCCTCCAACCGCGCCCCGCGCACCCCCGGCGCGCTGGCTGCTGCGCCCGCAGCAGCCGCCTCCCGCACCCCTGACAGCGGCTTCAGCTACAGCCGCCCGTTTTTTGAAGAGCTGGTGGACCGCGCCCTGGCGCATGCCAAAAAGCTGGGCGCCACCGACGCAGGCGCCGAGGCGTCTGAAGGCTGCGGCCTGTCGGTCAGCGTGCGCAAGGGCGAGCTGGAGAACGTGGAGCGCAACCGCGACAAGTCCCTGGGCGTGACGGTCTACATTGGCCACCGCCGGGGCAATGCCAGCACGTCGGACTTTTCTACCAAGGCCATCGAGCAGACCGTGCAGGCGGCCTACGACATCGCCCGCTTCACGGCCGAAGACCCCGTGGCCGGCCTGCCAGACGCCGACGACATCGCACCCGCAGACACGCACCGCGACCTGCAACTCTTCCACCCCTGGGCCGTCACGAGCGAAGAGGCCGCCGAGATGGCCAAGGCCTGCGAGGCTGCCGCGCTCAAGACCCACCGGCGCATCACCAACAGCGAAGGTGCGGGCGTCTCGGCACAGCAAAGCCATTTCTTCAGCGCGCACACGCGCGGTTTTCGCGGCGGCTATGCCAGCTCGCGCCACAGCTTCTCGGTGGCCCCCATCGCCTCGCTGCCCGGGAAGAACGCCGAGATGCAGCGTGACGCCTGGTACAGCTCCATGCGCAACGCCGCCGATCTGGCTTCGCCCGAGGCGGTAGGCCGCTATGCCGCGCAGCGCGCGCTGAGCCGCCTGGGCAGCCGCAAGATCCCCACCACGCAATGCCCTGTGCTGTTCGAATCCACCCTCGCCGCAGGCCTGCTGGGCGGTTTTGTGCAGGCCGTGAGCGGCGGCGCTCTCTACCGCAAGAGCACGTTCCTGCTCGACTCGCTGGGCAAGATGGTCTTCCCCAAACACATCGACATTCTGGAAGACCCGTTCATCCTGGGCGGCAAGGGCAGCTCGCCGTTTGACGAAGAAGGCGTGCGCGTGGCGCCGCGCAAGGTGGTCAAGGGCGGGCGGGTGGAGGGTTATTTCCTGTCCAGTTACTCGGCCCGCAAGCTGGGCATGAAGACCACCGGCAACGCCGGTGGTTCGCACAACCTGGTGCTGACCTCGCGCCTCACCCAGGCCGGCGACAACCTGGACGCCATGCTGCAAAAGCTGGGCACGGGCCTGTTTGTGGTGGAGCTGATGGGCCAGGGCGTGAACTACGTGACGGGCGACTATTCGCGCGGCGCGAGTGGCTTCTGGGTGGAGAACGGCAAGATCGCCTACCCCGTGCACGAGATCACCATCGCGGGCAACCTCAAAGACATGCTCAAGGGCATTGAGGCCGTGGGCGCGGATGCTTACAACTACGGCGCCAAAACCGTGGGCTCGATCCTGGTCAATCGCATGAAGGTGGCGGGGAGTTGAGTAGTTTTCTGTCGCCGGGCGCATAAATGTGCCGCTTCAGTACGCTTATGCTTTTTTTGGGGGGCAGATATGGCGACCGCCTCGGTCGTGAGCAGGCAGCTGCCTGTGGGGCGGCCATTCGCCGTGAGCTAATTAGCAGAACAAGCAGCCAGCAAACACTACGGCTGTCTCCCGCTTGTCCCACAGCTCTTGGAAAGCGACAGTTTCAGAAAATCACGAGAGTAATAATGGGCCAATCACTCATCTCTTTCTCATCGCAGTCTTCGTTTTGCAATTGCGACGCATCTACTTGGTCAAGCGGATTCCAACTTCTTAAATTCAGTGCGCTGGCTTTGACTATCGTGGGGCTTCTAGGCTGCGGCCCTAATGTGGACGACATGAGGTTGCAGAAAGCCCAAGCGGAGAACGTCGAGCTTAAGAAACAGGTAGTTCAGCTCACCCAAGATCGTGACTCGATTTCTAAAGAGCGCAATGAATTGGCGAGCCAAATCAAGAAGCTATCCCAGACACCTGGAAGATTGTTGGGTGAACTCACCGCATTGGTCAATGAAGGGAAGATTGATGAGGCCCAGAAAGCTTTGGGCATTCTTCAGTTTGAATTTCCCAAATCGCCCGAGAGCGCTCAGGCCTATCGTATGGTGACTGAGCTTCGAATGAAGCTCGAAAAGCAGCAGGAGCAGGCGCGACAGCTTGAGGCGCTGGGCTTCAAGGCGTTGAAGCCCAGCGCTGTGACGGACACTGGCGCCGTCAAAGTGACCATGTCCACTCCGACTATTGGAAAGCAGTTTGTATTCGACAGGTACGGCAGCAACTACCGCTACCGTGCAGCTGACCGCGATACCAGGTACGTTGTCGCGAGCCTTAGTGCAACTGCAAAAAAGGGCGTCACCGATCCCGAGCTTCCGGGTTATGCGATCTATCGTCCAGTTGGCAAGACGCTTCGGAAGATAGATGACTTCGACATCAGATTCACCCGGTGGGACGACTACGGATCGTATTTGGGAAATGATCATGACTTTGGCAATGATTTCGCGAAGACCTCAACGATTTCATTCTCCATCGGGGTACAAGTCACAGACGAGTATCTGAGCGGCAAGCCCCTCTATATCGTCGGAACCACGGATGGGTGCATGAAGCGCAGTTATGAAAGGTTCAGCAACCCGCCCGTGAGTTATTCGGGAGACTGCACCGGACTTGCTGACGTACTGAGCTTGGATGACCTCGCCAAGCTCAACCTGGTGCGACGGATCGACTGACCTGGAGACCGCTGAGCACCTCCGCCACGTTGCCCGCATCAACGTTTTCCGCTAGGCCCTTCAGGGTGCAATAGATCGAGCGTGGGCTCACATCGCCAAGCGGACGCCGATGGCGGAGTGCGCTTTGCAATCTGATCGATCTGTACGCCGCGCTGGCCCGTGAGGGGCTCCGGCGGCGTCGCCGCTACCCACACCAAACTGCGCGCAATGGCCAGGCGCTCGAAGTCTTCGGCGAAGTGCTGGCAAGCTGAACAGCCACTGCGCGTCGCACCGTGCCTGACCTACCCGCCGGTGGCGGGCGGCTATGGCTGAGCGTCAATCCACAAAGTCGGCCAGCAGTTGCAGCACACCTTCCACCGCAGGCGAGGGCGGCGGCTGGTGGCGGTGCGCCACAGCCATGGGGCGCATGAGTGGGGGCTGCAAAGGGCGGATCTGCACACCGGGCGTGCCCTGCAGGTCCTCCACCTCCTCCATCGGCAGCAGCGCGGCGCACTGGCTGGCCACCGCCAGGTTTTTGAGTGCGCCGGGGTAGCTCAGCGCCAGAAAGGGGCGGGGGTGGTGGCCCGCCTGGCCAAACCAGTTCGCAATCAGCCCGTGCATCTGTGTGGCGGGCGCAAACGATGCCCAGCGGCGGGTGGCGAGCCAGTCGGGGGTTGCGCAGTCGGGCGCGTCCCAGGCGGCGGGCAGCAGCGCCACCATGGGGTCGTTGCGCCAGGGGGTCTGGCGCACTTCGGCCAAGGGCGGCTGGGGGCTGGCGATGATGCCAATGTCCAGCGTGCCCGCCTTGAGCCGCTGCATCGACTCGGCCGATCCCACCGCCTCCAGCCGGATCTCCACCCCGGGGCAACGCGCCGCCAGTGCCTCCAGCATGCGTGGCAGCAGGCGCGTGCTCACGCCCGCCGACACCCCCACGCGCACGATGCCCTCGCGCCCCGAGGCGCGGCGGCGCACGCGCTCCATCAGGTCGTCGCAGGCGAGCAGCAGCTGGCGCCCCTCCTGCACCAGCACCTCTCCTGCAGGGGTCAGCTCGGCCTGCCGCCGGCCCCGCACCACCAGGTCGGCCTGCAGGCGCGACTCCAGTTCCTTGATGTGCAGGCTGATGGTGGGCGGCGCCAGGTGCAGCGCCTGCGCGGCCGCTGCAAAGTTGCCCAAGTCGGCAATGGCAATCAGCGTCTGCAGGTGGTCGAGGTTGAAGTTACGCATCAGTTTTTATGAATTGAGGCTTCATTGAATTCAACTTTACAGATGGTACGCCAGACCCGAGCATCCGGGCCATGTTGCATCCCACCCGCCTGGACCCCGAAAGCACGACCCGCCAACACCACGCCCGCCCGCCTGAGGGGGCTGGGCCGCCGAGCCCGGCCGCTGGGAGTCGCTGGCCCCGGCGGGTGCTGCGCCTGGGAGGGCGGTGGCTGCGGGCGTTGGGCGCGGCCCTGTTGCGGGCCGAAAAACACATCACCGAAAACTTCAGGGTGCCGCCCCATGGGGGGTGACGGGGGGCCTCCTCGCTGCCTGCACTGGTGATGCGGTGGGGATCGGCCTACACTGCAGCACCGGTCAGGCGGCCCGGACCGGGGCCTGGTATGCACCAGGGGGCTGCAAGGCCCGGGGCCGGATTGAGCGAAAGGACTTGGTATGTTGTCCGATGCTTCCGTAACCACCATGCTGCCCGTGATGGACATGGACCGCGCCCGTGCTTTCTACGAGGGCTGCCTGGGCCTGAAACCCGGCGGGTTCCGGCCCGATGGCAAGTTTGTCTATGCCGTGGGGGGCAGCACGCTGGCGCTGTTCCCCAAGCCGGAAGGCACCAAGGCCGACCACACGGCCATCAGCTTTCAGGTGGCCGACATCGCCGCCACCATCGAGGCGCTGAAACGCGCGAAGGTGGTCTTCGAGGACTATGACTTCCCGGGTTTCAAGACCGTGAACCACGTGTGTGTGCTGGGCGCCGAGAAGGCCGCGTGGTTCAAGGACACCGAGGGCAACTACCTCTGTCTGCATGAGGACATTGCCACATAGCTGGCTATTTCAAGCAAAAAAGGCCGTTGCCGCGCGATGGGCATGCTTTTTAAGCTATCGAAATAGGAGCGTCTTGGCAAAGGCTGTGGCTCAGTGCCCCGCCAGCCGCGCCGCAATCGCCGCGCCCACCTGCGTGGTGCTGGCCGTGCCGCCCAGGTCGGGCGTGCGCGGGCCGCTTTTGATCACGTCTTCGATGGCGTTGACGATGGCATCGTGCGCCGCCCGCCCTGCGCCCACGCCCTGGGTGAGGAAGTCCAGCATCAGCGCACCCGACCAGATCATTGCAATCGGGTTGGCAATGTTCTTGCCGTAGATGTCGGGCGCCGAGCCGTGCACGGGCTCGAACAGGCTGGGGAAGTGG
>CAYXSL010000101.1:0-15897 GCA_964466605.1 uncultured Verminephrobacter sp. | reverse complement strand
GCGTGCCCACCTTCAGCGTGGTGCTGCGCAAGGGCTACGGCTTGGGCGCCATGGGCATGACAGCCGTGGGCTTCCACGCTCCCGTGTTCACCGTGGCCTGGCCCACGGGCGAGTTCGGCGCCATGGGGCTCGAAGGCGCCGTGCGCCTGGGCTTTCGCAAGGAGTTGGAGGCCCTGCCCGAGGGCGCCGAGCGCGACGCGCTGTTTGCCAAGCTGCTGGCCAAGTCCTACGCCAACGGCGAGGCGCTGCACATGGCGGCCACGCTCGAGATCGACGCGGTCATCGACCCGGCGGATACGCGCGCGTGGCTGGCGCGCGGGCTCGCGTCGGCGCACGTGGCGCCGCCGGGGCACCGGTTCATCGACACCTGGTGAGCAGGGGAGGGTCGCCTGGCTAACGCTGCATCAGCGCCAGCTTTCCCCCAAGCGCCACGAACGCTGCGGCAAAGCCGCGCCGCAGCCACACCAGCACGCTCGGGCGCTGCAGCACCTGGTCGCGAAACCGTGCCGCAAAGACACCGTAGCCCAGGAACACCACCAGCGTCATGGCCATGAACACCAGTGAGAGCTGCGCCATGCGCTCTGCCGGCTGCGCCTCGCCCGGTGCGATGAACTGCGGCAGGAACGTGAGGAAGAACAGCGACAGCTTGGGGTTGAGCAGATTGACGAGCATCGCCTCGGCGATGCGTCCCCCGGTGGAGCGCGCGGGCGCGTCGGCGCGCACCTCCAGTGCGGCAGGGAAGCGCCAGGTGGCCCAGCCCATGTACAGCAGGTAGGCCACCCCCGCGTAGCGCAAAACTTCAAAGGCGGTGGCGCTGGCATGGAGCAGCGCGGCCAGGCCGGTGACTGCGGCCAGCAGGTGCGGCACGATGCCCAGCGTGCAGCCCAGGGCCGTGACAGCCGCAGCCCGCGCGCCGCCCGACAGCCCGGCCGCCACGGTCAGCAGGGCGCCCGGCCCGGGCGAGATGACGACGACGAGGGAAGTGATGAGGAATTCGATGCCCATGGCGCTTTGAAGCCGCACAGCGGCGGCATGCAGTGGAGTGGAGAGGTCTTCAGCATCGCCGCACGCGCGGTCCCGCGTCTTGAACAAAATTGCAGCCCTCAGCGGTGGGCGCGCAGGTAGGCTTGGGGCGTGGTGCCGAAGCTGCGCGCGAACAGGCGCGTGAGATGGCTCTGGTCGGCAAAGCCGCTGGCGGCGGCCACCTCGGCCAGGGGCGTGCCTGTGCGCATGAGCCGCCGCGCGTGGTGCAGCCGGCGCTGCACCAGGTAGGCGTGCGGAGTGAGTCCCGTGGCCTGTGCGAACTGCCGCACCAGTTGGTAGCGGCTCAGCCCGGCTTCGCGGGCCAGCTCGGCAAGGCTCCAGGCCATGGTCGGGTCGTCGTCCACCATGGCGCGGGCGTTGGCAATGGACGTGGCGATGCGCCTGCCGTTGTCCGCCGGGCGCAGCAGGCCCGCCAGGATCTGGAGCAGACATTCCTCGACCTGCAGCGGCGCGGCTGCGTGGCGGGGGTGCCGTGTGGCGGCAGCGAACAACGCACGGACCTGCGCGGCAAGCCGCGCATCGCGCAGGTTGGGCGCGTGGAATTCGAATCCTGCGCCGGGCGTGCTGGGGCGCACCTCGGCCGCCAGACCGGCCACCAGGGCGGGATCCAGGTACAGCATGCGCCATGCGCGTCCGCCTTCGCCCAGCGGCTTGCCGTCGTGGACCTCGCCAGGGTTGACTGTGATGGTGTCGCCGGGGAGTGACTCCACCGTGCCCCGGCCGCTGAACGACTTCTGCGCCCCCCGGTCGATCACGCCCAGGCCGAACTGCAGGTGCATGTGCCTGCCAAAGGCGAAGTGCGAATCCGCCCGCATCGCGTCGATGCCAGGCAGTGCGGTGGGCAGAAACTGGAAGGGTTTTGGCGGCATGGCGCAGCGACCATTGGAGGTGCGGGGCCATGATAAGCTGGTCCGATCGCTTTGTTTCTTCCCCCAGTTTCACACGCGGAGACCTACCATGCCCGGCCTTTTGCCCGATATCGACCCCGATGGCCTGCTCGAATTCTCGGTGGTCTACACCGACCGCGCGCTCAATCACATGTCCAAGCGCTTCACCGGCGTGATGCAGGGCATCCTGGCGACTCTGAAAGAGGTCTACCACGCCCACACCGCCGTGCTGGTGCCCGGCAGCGGCACCTTCGGCATGGAGGCGGTGGCGCGCCAGTTCGCCAACAAGCAGAAGGTGCTCATCGTGCGCAACGGCTGGTTCAGCTACCGCTGGAGCCAGATCTTTGATGCCGACACCGGCCTGGGCGGCGGTGCGGTGGTGTGCAAGGCGCGTCGCCAGGGCGATGGACCGCAGGCGCCCTGGGCACCGTGCCCGGCCGACGAGGTGGCGGCCACCATCCGCGCCGAAAAACCCAAGGTGGTGTTCGCCCCCCACGTGGAGACGGCCAGCGGCATCATCCTGTCGGACGACTACATCCGCACGCTGACAGCCGCTGCCCATGAGGTGGGTGCCCTGTTCGTGCTCGACTGCATCGCCTCGGGCGCGATGTGGGTGGACATGCAGGCCACCGGCGTGGACGTGCTCATCAGCGCGCCACAAAAGGGCTGGAGCGGCTCGCCCTGCTGCGCCATGGTGATGCTGAGCGAACGTGCGCGCGAGGCCATCGACGGCACCACCAGCAGCAGCTTCTCGTGCGACCTCAAGAAGTGGATGCAGATCGCCGAGGGCTACGAAAAAGGCCAGCACGCCTACCACACCACCATGCCCACCGATGCGCTGGTGCGCCTGTCCGAGGTGATGGCCGAGACGCGCGCCTACGGCTTTGCCAAGGTGCGCGAGGAGCAGATGGAGCTGGGCGCCAAGGTGCGTGCCCTGCTCGAATCGCGCGGCTTCCCCAGTGTGGCCGCCGAGGGCTGGAAGGCGCCTGGCGTGGTGGTGAGCTACACCACCGACCCCGGCATCCAGAACGGCAAGAAGTTCCTGGAAGTGGGGCTGCAGACTGCTGCGGGTGTGCCGCTGCAGTGCGACGAGGGGCCTGAGTTCAAGACCTTCCGCATCGGACTGTTTGGCCTGGAGAAATGGCACAACGTGGACCGCAGCGTGGGCCATCTGTCGAAGGCGCTGGACCAGATTGCGGCGGCAGCCTGACGGCTTGCAGGCCAGGGCGGCAGGCGGGCACGGATGACGCCAGAGAGGGATAACGCAACCCTGGCCTTGCGGCGCGCGAAGCGCCAGGCATTGGGCCTGCTGTTGCTGGTGACGGCGGTGTTCATCGCCACCAGCGTGGTCGAGCGCGGCCTGTGGCTCAACGGCGTGAAGGCCATGGCCGAGGCCGCCATGGTGGGCGCGCTGGCCGACTGGTTTGCGGTGGTGGCGCTGTTCCGCCGCCCGCTGGGTCTGCCCATTCCGCACACAGCGGTCATCGCGCGCAACCAGTCGCGCATCGGCCGCAACCTCGCCACCTTTGTGCGCGACAAGTTTCTGGACGTGCCCTCGCTCGTGTCGCTGATCCGCCGCCACGACCCGGCCGAGCGGCTGGCGCAGTGGCTCATTTCACCGGGCAACGCTGCGCTGCTGGGCCACCAGGCCACGCGTCTGGCGTCTGCCGCGCTGGACACGGTGCAGGACGCGCAGGTGGAGCGCTTCATCCAGAAGGCCGCGCGCTCCTTGATCGGGCAGTTGGACCTATCACGTGCGCTGGCGGCGGTGCTGGGCACCCTCACGCACAACGGCCGCCACCAGGCGCTGCTGGACGACGTGCTGGCCAAGCTCATCGAACTGCTGCAGAACGAGCAAACCCGCACCTGGGTCGCGCAGTCCATCGTGGCCTGGCTCAAGAAGGACCACCCGCGCACCGAGAAGTTGCTGCCCAGCGACTGGCTGGGCGACAAGGGCTCAGCCCTGCTGGCCCGCGCGCTGGAGAGCGTGATGGCCGATGTGGCCGCCAACCCGCAGCATGCCCTGCGCGCGCAGTTCGATGCCGTGGTGCAGCGCTTCATCGAGCGCCTGCGCAGCGACCCGGAATGGGCGCGCAGGGGCGAGGAGATCCGCACCTGGCTGCAGACCGACGCCACTGTGGGCGGCTATGTGCAGACCTTGTGGCGGGACCTGCGCGGCGCCCTGCAGCGTGATCTGGCCGATGCCGACTCCGTGCTCGCGCGGCAGGTGAGCAAGCTGGGTTTGTGGCTGGGGGAGTCGCTGGCGGGGGATGCGGCGCTCAGGCAGTCGTTCAATGACCGGCTGGAGCGATGGGTGGAGGGCCTGGCGCCGGATGTGTCGGCGTTCATTGCGCAGCACATCGAGGACACCGTGCGGCGGTGGGATACGGAAGAGATGACGCAGCTGATCGAGCTGAACATCGGCAAGGACCTGCAGTACATCCGGATCAATGGGACGGTGGTGGGTGGCTTGATCGGGATGGTGTTGTTCGCGGTGTCGCACGCGGGGGAGATTTGGCGTGCGGTGGTAGGCAGTTGACCACCCGGTCGGGCTGAGCCTGTCGAAGCCAGGGCGCTCCACCTACACCCCAGCGAGCCTGCGAGCGCACCCCGGTTTCGACCAGTTCAACCCGAATGGATCGGAATATGCCGAGACCCGGTTTCGACAAGCTCAACCCGAACGGGCGGGGACGAGGCGCTCAGGTTTCGACAAGCTCAGCCGACCGGATGGTGGCGCGTGCGGCGAACTCCGCCCGGGCTCAAAACCGCGGCAAATCCGGATGCTTGATCGCCCCCCCGCGCACCAGCATCTTCCCGTACTCCGCGCACCGGTTCAGCGTGGGGATCACCTTCCCCGGGTTCAGCAACCCCGCCGGGTCAAACGCGTGCTTGAGCCCAAACATCTGCGCGTTCTCCTCGGCCGTGAACTGCACACACATGCTGTTGAGCTTCTCCACGCCCACGCCGTGCTCGCCCGTCACCGTGCCGCCCATGGCCACGCTGGTTTCCAGGATGTCGGCGCCAAACAGCTCGCAGCGGTGCAGCTGGTCCGCGTCGTTCGCATCGAACAGGATCAGCGGGTGCAGGTTGCCGTCGCCCGCGTGGAACACGTTGGCGCAGCGCAGGCCGTACTTTTTCTCCATCTCGGCGATGGCCAGCAGGATGTCGGCCAGGCGCTTGCGCGGGATGGTCGAGTCCATGCACATGTAGTCGGGGCTGATGCGGCCGCTGGCGGGGAAGGCGTTCTTGCGGCCGCTCCAGAAGCGCAGGCGCTCGGCCTCGTCGCGGCTCACGCTGATGGCGGTGGCTCCGGCCGCGCGCAGCACCTCGCTCATGCGGCCGATTTCTTCTTCCACCTCTTCGGGTGTGCCGTCACTCTCGCACAGCAGGATGGCTTCGGCCGTGAGGTCGTAGCCCGCGTGCACAAAGTCTTCGACGGCAGCGGTCATGGGCTTGTCCATCATCTCCAGCCCCGCGGGGATGATGCCGGCTGCGATCACGGCGGCCACGGCGTCGCCGGCTTTGCGCACGTCGTCGAAGCTGGCCATGATGCAGCGCGCGAGCTGGGGCTTGGGGATCAGGCGCACCGTCACTTCGGTGATCACGGCCAGCATGCCCTCGCTGCCGATCACGGCGGCCAGCAGGTCGTAGCCGGGGCTGTCCAGCGCCTCGCTGCCAAATTCCACCGGCTCGCCTTCCACCGTGAAGCCCTTGACCTTGAGCACGTTGTGCACCGTGAGGCCGTATTTGAGGCAGTGCACGCCGCCCGAGTTCTCGGCCACGTTGCCGCCGATGGTGCAGGCGATCTGGCTGCTGGGGTCGGGGGCGTAGTAGAGGTTGTAGGGGGCCGCCGCCTCGCTGATGGCCAGGTTGCGCACGCCACTTTGCACCACGGCCGTGCGGCTTTCGGGGCTCAGGTTCAGGATGCGGTTGAACTTGGCCAGCGACAGCGTGACGCCCATCGCGTGCGGCATGGCCCCGCCCGACAGGCCCGTGCCTGCACCGCGTGCCACCACGGGCACCTGCAGCCGGTGGCAGGCGCGCAGCACGGCCTGCACTTGGTCGTAGGTCTCGGGCAGGCACACCACCAGCGGGCGCTGGCGGTAGGCGGTGAGGCCGTCGCATTCATACGGCGTGGTGTCTTCGCTGTGCCAGAGCAGGGCATGTGCGGGCACGGCCTGGCCCAGGGCCTGGACAACTTCGGCCTGGCGCGCGGCGCGCTCGGCCGGGGTGGGGCCCGCAGGGGCGGAAGAGGCGGTGTTCATGGCCGCCACTGTAGGGGATGGCCGGGCGCCTGGGCTTGAGCTTTTCTGCAGGGGATTGTGAAAAACACCTGAATGCTCATCAATTGATAGCTGCTAGCGCTTGTGGGGAGGGCGCTGGAGGCAATTTTTTGTCTGAATCTGCTGGAGGAGGGCGCGGCTCGGGCGAGGGCTGCGTCCCCCTTCCCGGCGCAGCCGAGAGAAGGGGGAAGGCGCCCAAGGCGACTCAGGGGGATGCCTCTGCTACGCCATGGTCTTGCGGAGCCATTCCGCAAACGCCGAACATTCCCACCGGTCCATGGTGCCGGTGCGCCAGCACAGGTAGTGCGCGTGGGGGCTGGGCGCGTCGTGGGCAAACAGGCGCACCAGGGTGCCGTTTTCCAGCCAGGGCGCCCCCAGCTTCAGGCGCACCAGCGCCACGCCCATGCCGGCGGCGGCGGCGTCGCACATCAGGCCGATGTCGTTGAACTGCGAGCCCTCGCTGGGCTCGGCCCAGTCCAGGCCCGTGGGGGCAAACCAGGTGCGCCAGGGCTCCAGCGGGCTGCGCAGCAGCTGCACACCCTCCAGGTCCTCGGGGCGGTCAAACGGGCCGTGCTCGCGCACAAAGGCGGGGGATGCCAGGGGCGTGACCACGTCGCGCGCCAGCTCCACATGCTCCACGTCGGCATAGTGGCCGGGGCCAAAGCGCACCATCAGGTCGGCGTCCTCGGCCACCACGTCCAGCAGCGGAATGGACACCTGCAGCGCCAGGTCGATTTCCGGGTAGGCCTCGGTGAACTGGCGCAGGCGCGGGATGAGGATGGTGCGTGCAAACGTGGGCGTCACAGCCAGCTTGAGCCGACGCCGCCCGGGCGCCGTTGCCTGGCCCGGAAACCGCTGCAGCGCGGTGAGCCCCTCGCGCACATGGGCGAGGTAGGCGCTGCCCTCGGTGGTGAGCGAAAAATCCGCCCGGCCAAACAGCTGCACGCCCAGGATCTGCTCCAGTTGCTTGACGCGGTGGCTCACCGCGCTGGGCGTCACGCACAGCTCGTCGGCCGTCTGCGTCACGCTGCGCAGGCGGGCCAGTGCCTCAAACGTCAGCAGGCACTGGATGGGCGGGATGCGCCGCGCCGCGCTGCTGAGGAAGGAAGAAGGTAATGCCGTGGCCACTCAGCTCCCCCTTGAGCTGCGAGCTATCTGCGGCGCAAGGGCCGCCCTGCCGCGTAGGCGGCGTTTCACTGGCGTGCACTGGCGGCGTTCCCCTGCCCGCAGCGCGCAGCGATGCGAGAGCGGGGGGACGGCGCGAAGCGCCTCAGGGGGGTGTTCCATATCTTTAGCGGAAGATCACGGTCTTGTGCCCGTTGAGGATCACCCGGTGCTCGCTGTGCCACTTCACGGCACGGGCCAGCACCTGGCTTTCGGTGTCGCGGCCGCGGGCGGTGAGGTCTTCCACCGTGTCGGTGTGGTCGGCGCGGGCCACGTCCTGCTCGATGATCGGGCCTTCGTCCAGGTCGGCTGTGACGTAGTGGGCGGTGGCGCCAATCAGCTTCACGCCCCGGTCATGCGCCTGGTAGTAGGGCTTGGCACCCTTGAAGCTGGGCAGGAAGCTGTGGTGGATGTTGATCGCCCGTCCAGCCAACTTTTGACATAGGTCAAGGGAAAGTATCTGCATGTAACGTGCCAGCACCACCAGCTCGGCCCCTTCGGCCTCGATAATCTCGAACTGTTTTGCCTCGGCCTGGGCCTTGGTCGTGCCGGTGAGCGGGATGTGGTGGAAAGGCACGTTGTAGCTGGCCGCGAGCTGATAGAAGTCGCGGTGGTTGCTGATGATGGCGCGGATGTCGATGGGCAGCAGGCCCGATTTCCAGCGGAACAGCAGGTCGTTGAGGCAATGGCCCTCTTTGCTGACCATGAGCACGGTTTTCATGGGCGCGGCCGTGGCGTGCAGTGTCCAGCGCATCTGGTGCGGTTCGGCAAACGCCGTCAGGCGCGACTTGAGGGTGGCGTGGTCGTGCTGGTCGCAGGCAAACTGCACCCGCATGAAGAACAGGCCGGTGGCGTGGTCGTTGTACTGCGCGGCTTCTTCGATGTTGCCGCCGTGCTCCAGCAGAAAGCCGGAGACAGCGTGCACCAGCCCCAGGCGGTCGGGGCAGGACAGGGTAAGGATGTAGGCGTTGGTCGTCATAGCTGCAACATTGTCGCAGCAAGGGCCGCACGCCGTGGAACCGTGTGACACGAGGAGTGTGATGGGCGAAGAGGGGCATGCCCCACCACTGGTCCCCTGGCGGGGCATGCTGCTGTACCTGGTGCTGGGTGTGGCCTGGGTGTTCGTGGGCGATGTGCTGCTGGCCCACTGGGTCACCGACCCGGATCTGCTGACCCGCTTCCAGACCTGGAAAGGTTGGGGCTATGTGCTGCTGACCAGCGTGCTGGCCTGGTGGCTGCTGCGGCGCATGCGCCGTGCCGAGAAGGTGCGCATGGCCATGGCGCATGAGCTGACGCAGATCGTGCGCCACGCCCCGGCCGGCATTGCGCGCGTGGCGCCGGACGGGCGCTTCCTGTGGGCCAACCACCGCCTGAGCGACATGCTGGGGGGCACGCTGGCGCAGGTGCTGGCCCTCAACTTCCGCGCGGTGATGGTGGCCCAGGACCGCGAATGGGCCGCACGCCAGCTCGAGCGCCTGATGGCGGGCGAGATCGACCACTACGTGGGTGAGCGCCACTGCCAGCGCCTGGACGACGGTCGGCACGTGTCGGTGCTGTGCACCGTGACCCTGGCACCCGCGGGGAACGACGAGCCCGCGCACCTGGTGTGTGTGGTGCAGGACCTGGACGAGATCAAGGCCGCGCGGGCCGCGCTGCAGCGCAGCGAGGCCCGCCAGCGGCTGGCCGCCACGGTGGTGGACAACACCATGGAGGGCGTGGTGGTGACCGATGCCCACAGCCGCATCCTGTCGGTGAATGCCGCGTTCACGCGGCTGCTGGGCTACACCGAGGACGAGCTGCTGGGCAAGACCCCGCGCGTCTTCAAGTCGGGCCGCCACGACCAGGCGTTTTACGAGGCCATGTGGGCGGCGCTGCTCGACACCGGCCACTGGCAGGGCGAGATCTGGAACCGCCGCAAGAACGGCGAGATCTTCCCCGAGCACATGTCGCTGTCGGCCGTGCGCGACCCGGCGGGCGAGATCACGCACTACGTGTGCATGTTCACCGACATCTCCGAGGAAAAGGCCCAGCAGCGGCGCCTGGAGTTTCTGGCGCACAACGACGCGCTCACCGGCCTGTCCAACCGCACCTGGTTCGGGCACCAGCTGGAGCTGGCCGTGCAGGAGGCACGCGCGAGCGGCGAGAACATCGCCGTGCTGCTGCTCAACCTGGACCGCTTCAAGGACGTGAACGACAGCTACGGCCACACCATCGGCGACGAAGTGCTCAAGCACATTGCGCGACAGGTGCAGTCGGCCCTGCGCCCGGGCGATGTGCTGGGCCGCATGGCGGGCGACGAGCTGGCCGTGGTGGCGCGCCACCTGCGCCATGCCGATGGCGCGGCCGCCATGGCGCGCCACCTGATCCAGGCCGTGGCCGAGCCCTGGCGCTCGCCCGACGGGCTGGAGGTGGTGGCCGGGGTGAGCGTGGGCATCTGCATGTTCCCCGAGCACGCCAGCACCACCGAGTTGCTACTGCAAGGCGCCCATGCGGCCGTGTATGGCGCCAAGGCGCGGGGCCGGGGCGCCTGGTGCTTCTTCCACGAGGCCATGACCCAGGCCGCGCGCGAGCGGCTGGAGCTGGAGTCGCGCCTGCGCCTGGCGCTGATACAGGGCCATTTGCAGATGTACTACCAGCCGCAGGTGGACATTGCCACGGGCCACATCCTGGGCGCCGAGGCGCTGGTGCGCTGGAACGACCCGCAGGAGGGGCTGATCTCGCCCGCGCGCTTCATCCCGGTGGCCGAGACCTCGGGCGTGATCGGCCCGCTGGGCGAATGGGTGCTGCGCGAGGTCTGCCGCCAGGGCCAGGCATGGCGCGATGCGGGCCTGCCCGAGCTGATGCTGGCGGTGAATGTGTCGCCACGCCAGTTCCACCTCACCGATCTGGCGGGCTGCGCCTCGGCGGCGTTGGCCGACTCGGGCTTTCCGGCCCGGCTGCTGGAGCTGGAGATCACCGAAAGCGCGCTGGCCGAGCGCACCGAAGAGGCGCGCCTGGTGCTGGTGCGCCTGCGCGAGCTGGGGCTGCGCATTGCGGTGGACGACTTCGGCACCGGCTACTCGTCGCTGGCGCAGCTCAAGCGCTTTCCCATCGACGTGCTCAAGATCGACCAGGGCTTCATCCGCGACATCCCCCAAAGCGAAGACGACATGGCGATCAGCGCCGCCATCATTGCCATGGGGCACAGCATGGGGCTGTCGGTGCTGGCCGAGGGGGTGGAGACCGAGGGCCAGCTGGCCTTTTTGCGCGAGCGCGGCTGCGACACCTACCAGGGTTACCTGTGCAGCCGCCCGCTGCCCGCTGAGGGCTTTGCCGCGTTGCTGCGGGCGCAGCCGCCCCAACCACACCCGTCACGCCCACCACACCCGCCCGCACTGCCTACACCTGCGCCCGCCGCGCCGTAGGCGTGGAGCAGACGCTCAGCGCTGGCCGCGTGGGGCTGCGCGCCACTGCTCGCGCAGCTCGGCGCAGGCATCGCGGGGCGGCAGGGCCGGGGTGTCGATCACCACGTCGGCATCGGCATCGGCCGGGGCGGTGGCGCCCGTGCCTGCGGTTTGCGATGCTTCCGTTTTGATAGCTGATTGGGCTTGATGGACGCGCGCAAGGGCCACTTTTGACCTCAAATTGTCGGGCCAGTGTGTGGGCACGCCCAGGCTGCGCAGCACATGGCCGCCCCCGGCCACCAGCAGCACGGCCTGGCCCGGGCGCAGTGCCTGCTGCGCGGTGCGCGCCATGCTCGCGTCCCGGGCGATCTGGATGCGTGCTATGGGCGCGAGCTGGGATTCGGGCAGCAGGCCGCAGTGGCCGTCGCGCAGGGCGGTGATCTGGCGCGCCAGCGCGGCGGGGGGCAGGTGCCGGTCCCAGGCGGTCTCCTGCATGGCGGCGCGCATCTGGGCGCGGGGCAGGTTGCCGCCCAGCACCGGCACGCCCGCCGCCACGGCGGCCATCACCACCGGGCCATAGGCCTTCCAGGGCCAAGCGGCATCGCTCCACTGCAGCGCGGCCTGCACCTGCGCCTCGGTGGCGCCTGGCGGCAGCGCCTGGGTGCCGTGGCCGCTTTCCGCCATCTCCAGCACCAGGGCCGCGAGCTGGCCGCGCGCCGCCAGCCACAACACGGCCTCGCGCTGCAGGCGCTGGTGGTCGGGCGCGTCGTGCTGCTCGCCCAGCAGCAGCACGTCGGCGGGCAGCAGGCTGTGCAGGCGCTCGGGCCAGGGGGCGGCCTGGGGGGCGGCGAGCGGCAGGGTGCCCGCGCAGCCCGCCAGCACCAGCAGGGCGCAGCCCAGGGCGGCGGCGCATGCACCCCGGGTGGGCCGGGCGCGCAAGAAAGAAGGTTGGGGTCTTTGCATGCGGCGATGCTACGCGCGGCGGACTTGACGCAGGTCAAGAAGCGCCGCGCCTCCCCTGCCTACACTGCGCCCATGCGGTCCAAGCCCACGCTCACCACCAAGCTCCTGGCCCTGGGCGCGGGCTTTTTGCTGGTGGCGCTGGCGTCCATCAGCCTCACGCTGTGGGTGACCTGGAAGCTCGAAGGCGGCGCCGCCGCCGTGAACGAGGCAGGCCGCCTGCGCATGAACATGCTGCGCATGGTGCTGGTGCTGCAGACCGAACCCGCCGAAGCGGTGCAGGAGCGCGCGCGCCTGTTCGACGCCAGCCTTGAGCTGCTGCGCACAGGCGACCCTTCGCGCCCGCTGTTTGTGCCCTGGAGCGACGAAACCCGCACCCGCTTTGAATCCATCCGCGCCCAATGGACCCAAGCACGCAGCGGCTGGATGGCCCCGCAGCCGCCCGACCGCGCACTGGCCCTGGTCCAGGCCGACGCCTTTGTGCAGCAGGTGGACGGTTTCGTGGACGCCATCGAGATCCAGATCGCCGGTTGGACCGCCGCGCTGCACCTGTTCCAGCTGTTCATGATGGCGCTGGCCATCGTGGCGGCCGTGACCTTCATGGCCGTGAGTTACCTGCTGGTCATCAACCCCGTGGCGCGCCTGCAGCAGGCCCAGGCCCGGCTGCGCCAGGGCGAGTTGGGCACGCGCCTGCCGGTAGACACCGATGACGAGTTTGGCCAGCTCTCGGCGGGCTTCAACCTCATGGCCCATGCGCTGCAGGCATCGCACGACGAGCTGGAGCACAAAGTGCGCGAAAAGACCGCGAGCATCGCGGTGCAGAACCAGCGCCTGGCCGCGCTGTACGAAGTGAGCGCGCTGGCCAGCACCGCTGGCAGCCTGGAGCTGCTGGCGCAGGGTTTTGTGCAGCAGATCCGCCGCGTGGCGGGGGCGGACGCTGCCGCTGTGCGCTGGTCCAACGAGGCCAATGAGCGCTATGTGCTGCTCGCGGGCGACGGCCTGCCCCTGGCCATGGCCGAGGGCGAACACTGCCTGCACACCGGCAGCTGCCTGTGCGGCCAGCCACAGGAGCAGGCGCGCACGCGCGTCATCCCCATCACGCCATCCACCGCCGTGGCGCTGCCCCATTGCCGCGATGCGGGCTTCGAGACCATGGTCACCATCCCCGTACAGATGCAGCAGCGCCTGCTGGGCGAGGTGAACCTGTTCTTCCGCACCCCGGTGGAGATGGCCGACGAAGTGCGCGAGCTGCTCGAAGCCATGACACGCCACCTGGCCAGCGCCATGGAGGGCCTGCGCGCCACGGCGCTGGAGCGCGAGGCGGCGGTGGCCGAAGAGCGCAGCCTGCTCGCACGCGAGCTGCACGACTCCATTGCGCAGTCGCTGGCTTTTTTGAAGATCCAGACCCAGCTGCTGCGCGACGCGGTGGCGCGCGGCGACGAGGCCAAGCGCGACCGCAGCATGGGCGAGCTGGACGTGGGCGTGCGCGAGTGTTATGCCGACGTGCGCGAGCTGCTGGTGCATTTCCGCACCCGCACCAGCGAGGAAGACATCGAATCCGCGTTGCGCGCCACCTTGTCCAAGTTCGAGCACCAGACCGGCATCGTCACCACGCTGGGCATGGTGGGCCACGGCCTGCCGCTGGCGCAGGACGTGCAGATCCAGGTGCTGCACATGGTGCAGGAGGCGCTGTCGAACGTGCGCAAACACGCAGGCGCCACGCGCGTGGACCTGCTCGTGCACCGCCACCCCCGCTGGCGCTTTGAGGTGCAGGACAACGGCCAGGGCTTTGACATCGCGGCCGTGCCGCCCGACTCGCTGCATGTGGGCCTGGGCATCATGCGCGAGCGCGCGCACCGCGTGGGCGCTGTGCTGCAGGTCGAGTCCGCCCCGGACCAGGGCACGCGCGTGTGCATCGAGCTGCCCACCGGCGCGGCCACAGTGGCCGACCTGCCAGCGGCGCCGCCACCTGCCGCCTGGACGCCAGCGGCCACGGGCCCCCGGCCTTCCACCACCACGCCCGGCGCAGTCCCTGTGGCTGCGCCTGCGCTCTGATTCCAGCACCCGACACCATGTCTTTTTCTACCGTCCCCACGCCCCTGGCCACGTCCCCGCAGGCCCTGGCGCCGCAGCCCCCGGTGACGCTGCTGGTGGTGGACGACCACACCCTGTTCCGCCGGGGCCTGATCGCGCTGCTGGGGCAGGACCCCGGCCTGCTGGTGGTGGGCGAGGCGGGCGATGCGGCCGAGGCCCTGCGCCTGGCGCCGCAACTGCTGCCGCAGGTGATCCTGCTCGACAACCACCTGCCCGGCGTGATGGGGGTGGATGCCATCCGGGGGCTGCGCGAGGTGGCGCCCGCATCGCGCGTGCTCATGCTGACGGTGAGCGAGGACGGGCAGGACCTGGCCGCCGCGTTGCGCAATGGCGCGCAGGGCTACCTGCTCAAGACCATCGAAGGCGACCTTCTGGCCGAGGCCATCCGCCGCGCCGCCCGGGGCGAGCCCGTGGTCAGCCCCGAACTCATGGGCAAGCTGGTGGCGGCGTTCCAGTCGCAGGGCGCGCCCGAGCCGCAGCCCCCTGCGGCCGTGTCTGCGCCGCTCCCGGTGGCGCAGACGTCCCCCCCGCCCGACGCCTCGTCCGCCGTGGCCCCGCTATCTCCGCGCGAGGAGGATGTGCTGCGCGAGATCGCACGGGGGGCCAGCAACAAGGAAATCGCCCGCACGCTCGACATCGCCGAGACCACGGTGAAGATCCATGTGCAGCACATCCTGCGCAAGCTGGGCCTCAGCTCGCGCGTGCAGGCGGCGGTCTACGCCTCCGACCGCCAGCGCGCAGAGTAGGGCGGCCCGCGCTGCACGGCAGCGCGCGGTTTGTGGTGCTTGCTATCAATTAAATAGCTTAAAGGGCTTATCCATCGCGCGGTAAGCCCTCTTTTTTCTCGTATTTCACGCCGCTCACCGGTGTGTCGGCCCGCGTTCGCGCGCCGGGCCGCCCCGGGCGGCGGGCTTGCCCCCCGCCCCCCCGCCTACTCCTTTCGAACGATGCCCCCGCCCCAGCGGCGCCGGGGGACTACTCCTTCTGCCGTGGCCGGGCTGTGCTTGTGAAGGATATTCAGCGCGGGGCTGAAAACCGACCATAGCGCCATACCCAAGAGAAGAAGAGGAACCGCGCAATGGCACACACCGTATTGCCCCCGGGCGAGAGCCCACAGCGCACCCGCCAGGCCTGGTCGGTGCTCATCGTCAGCACCTTCGCCTTCACTGTCTGCTTCATGGTCTGGATGATGTTCGGCGTCATCGGCATCCCCATCAAGAAGATGCTCAACCTGAACTCCACCCAGTTCGGGCTGCTCATGTCCATGCCCGTGCTCACCGGCTCGCTGGTGCGCGTGCCGCTCGGTATCTGGACCGACAAGTTTGGCGGCCGCATCGTCATGGCCGCCGTCATGGCCACCACCGTGCCCGCCATCTGGATGATGGGCTACGCCACCGAATACTGGCACTTCCTCACCATCGGCCTGTTCGTGGGCCTGGCGGGGGGCTCGTTCTCGGTGGGCACGCCCTATGTGGCGCGCTGGTTTCCCAAGCACCGCCAGGGCACGGCCATGGGCGTGTACGGCGCGGGCAACTCGGGCGCGGCCGTCAACAAGTTCGTCGCGCCCGTGATCCTCGTGGCCTTCGGCTGGACCATGGTGCCCCAGGTGTATGCCGCCATCATGCTTGGCACGCTGGTGCTGTTCTGGCTGTTCAGCTACAGCGACCCGGCCCACCTCGTGGCCAGCAACGTCAAGTTCACCGACCAGCTCAAGGCCCTGAAGGACCCCAGGGTGCTCAAGTACTGCCAGTACTACAGCATCGTGTTCGGCGGGTACGTGGCGCTGTCGCTGTGGATGGTGCAGTACTACGTGGGCGAATACGGCCTCGATATCCGCGTGGCGGCGCTGCTGGCGGCCTGCTTCTCGCTGCCCGGCGGCGTGCTGCGCGCCATCGGCGGCATGCTGTCCGACAAGTACGGCGCGCACAGCGTGACCTGGTGGGTGATGTGGGTGAGCTGGATCTGCCTGTTCCTGCTGAGCTACCCGCAGACCGACTTCACGGTGCTCACGGTCAACGGCCCCAAGACCTTTCACATCGGCCTGAACGTCTATCTGTTCCCCGCGCTGATGTTCATCCTGGG
>CAYXSL010000100.1:0-15957 GCA_964466605.1 uncultured Verminephrobacter sp. | reverse complement strand
TTGATGCCCTTCTTCGCGTCGAGCAAGGCGATGTCCTGCGGCGTGGTCACGATCACCGCGCCGGTGATCGGCACGCGCTGGCTCAGCGTGAGCTGGATGTCGCCGGTGCCGGGCGGCATGTCCACGATCAGGTAGTCCAGGTCTTTCCAGTTGGTCTGGCGCAGCAGCTGCTCCAGCGCCTGGGTGGCCATGGGGCCGCGCCAGATCATGGCTTCGTCCTGGTCCACCAGGAAGCCGATGGACATGACCTGCACGCCGTAGTTCTCCAGCGGCTCCATGGTCTTGCCGTCGTCGCTCTCGGGGCGGCGGTTGATGCCCAGCATCATGGGCTGGCTGGGGCCGTAGATGTCGGCGTCCAGCACGCCCACACTGGCGCCCTCAGCAGCCAGGGCCAGGGCCAGGTTGGCGGCCGTGGTGCTCTTTCCCACGCCACCCTTGCCCGAGGCCACGGCAATGATGTTTTTGACCTGGGGCAAGAGCTGCACGCCGCGCTGCACGGCGTGGGCGATGACCTTGGTGGTGATGTTGACCGAGACGTTGTCCACCCCCGCCACGCCCTTGGCGGCAGCCACCAGCTGGCGGCGCAGCTCGGGCACCAGGCTCTTGGCGGGGTAGCCCAGTTCCACGTCAAACGCCACGTCGCCACCGGTAATCTGCAGGTTGCGCAGGGCGCGGGTGCTGACAAAATCCTTGCCCGTGTGGGGGTCCAGCACGCTGGAAAGTGCGGCCAAAAGGCCCTGTTCGGTCACTGACATTCAAATAACTCCTGTGGGGCCGGTAGTCTATTCCCAAGCTCCCGCCCCCTGCCGCTGAAGGACAATGCGCACCGCATTGCACCGTCGCTCTCTCCCCAAAAAGGCCTCCCGTGAAATTCAAGATGTCCGAAAACTCCCTGTTTGCCGTCCTGCTGCGCTCGCCGTGGTGGATCAGCTTTGTGGTGGTAGGCCTCATCACGCTGGCGGCCGGGGCGTTACTGCCCAAAGAATACTTTGTGGTGGGCGCGCTGGCGGGCTTCCCCATCTTTGTGGTGGGCTGCATGGCCGCCTGGCGGCAACTGCGCGCGCCCCACCCCGCCAAGGTGGTGGAAATGCTGGAGGCCGTGGGCAGCATGCCCTGGCGCAGCTTTGCCGATACCCTGGCCACGGCCTGGGAGCGCGCGGGCTACACCGTGGAGCGCCTGAGCGCCGGTGGCAACAGCGCCGCCGACATGCGCCTGACCCTGCGCGGCACGACCACGCTGGTCAGCGCCAAGCGCTGGAAGGCCGCCACCCACGGCGTGGAGCCCCTGCGCGAACTGCGGGCGGCCATGGCGGCGGCCGATGCCTCGGCGGGTGTGTATGTGGCGGCGCTGGGGCAGGTGAGCGACAACGCCCGCATCTACGCCCGCGACCATGGCATCGTGGTGCTGCAGGGCGATGCGGTGGCCCAGTTGCTGCTCAAGGGCTGAGCTGATGCGGGCGCCCCACAGATGCCGCCCCATGCGGGTTTTCCCACATGAAAGGCCGTGGGCGCCCCTCCACACTCAGGGCATCTGTTTGCACCACCCGCCATGCCCGCCCCCACGCCCTCTTTACCTGACACCCCGGGCGCAGCGCCCTCCATCCCCGCCACCGGCCTGCTGCTGACGGGTGGCGGCGCCCGCGCTGCTTACCAGGTGGGCGTGCTAGAAGCCATTGCCGACCTGCGCCAGGCCTGCGGCGAGGCCGACAGCCCCAACCCCTTCCCCATCATTACCGGCACCTCGGCCGGGGCCATCAATGCCGCCGCGCTGGCCTGCGGGGCCGACCACTTTGACCGGGCGGTGCGCCGCATCGCACGCGTGTGGCGGCAGTTCCACGCCAACCAGGTGTATGGCGCCGATTCACTCAGCGTGATGCGCAGCGGCGCGCGCTGGCTCACGCTGGTGTCCATGGGCTGGGCGCTGGCGCGCTGGCGGCGCATGCGGCCGCGCTCGCTGCTGGACAACAGCCCGCTCGAAAAACTGCTCGTCAAGATGGTGCCGCTGGTGCGCCTACCCCGGCTGATCCGCAAGGGCCACCTCACGGCACTGGCCGTGACGGCGTCCAGCTACAGCTCGGGCGAGCATGTCACCTTTTTCGAAGCCGCCACGCCCGTCAAACCCTGGGTGCGCTCGCAGCGCAAGGCCGCCAGCGACCGCATCACGCACGAGCATTTGCTCGCGTCCTCGGCCATTCCGTTCATCTTCCCGGCCAAGGGCATCGAGCTGGACGACCATGTCGAGTATTTTGGCGACGGCTCCATGCGCCAGTCGGCGCCCATTGCCCCGGCCATCCACCTGGGGGCCGAGCGCATCCTGGTGATCGGCGCGGGCCGCATGCACGAGCCCAAGGGCGACGCCGCCGCCAACCCCACGGCCACCTACCCCACGCTCGCGCAGATCGCGGGGCATGCGCTGTCCAACATCTTTCTGGATGCGCTGGCGGTGGATGTGGAGCGCGTGCAGCGCATCAACCAGACCCTGTCCCTCATCCCCGAAGAAAAGCGCCTGCACAGCGCGCTGCGCCCCATCGAGCTGCTGGTGATCGCTCCGTCACAGCGCCTGGACGCCGTGGCAGCGCGCCATGTGGGCGATCTGCCCGGCCCCGTGCGCACCATGCTCGGCGCCCTGGGCGTCACGTCCAACATGGCCGATGTGCGCGGCGCGGCGCTGGCCAGCTACCTGCTGTTCGAATCCGGCTACACGCAGGAGCTGATGGCCCTGGGCCGGGCCGATACCCTGGCCATGCGGGCCGAGGTGTGCAAGTTCTTTGGCTGGACGGACACGGGCGCCGAGGTGCAGACCCGCCACCACGGGGAGCCGCCACAGGCGCCCCGGGACTGAGCCCTAAGGCTTGTTGGGCAACCAGCCCAGGCCATGCGCGTGCAGGCTCTGCACATACAGCCGGTCGGCCGTTTCCGTGATGGCGGTGGTCTCGGGGTAAGCGCCGCTCGGGTCCTGCAGGTCGGCCACCACCTTGCCATCGTCGGTGAATGCGATCACATGGCCGTAGGGCTGGGGAATGGGCCACAGCGCACGCGGCAGGCGCAGGGTCAGGCTGCGCAGCCAGGGCTTGCCCGCCATGTTGTCGATGGCCGCCCCGCGCGGCTTGGCAAAACCCAGCCACACCTTGCCGCCCTGCCCGCGCATCAGGTTGTCGGGGTAGCCGGGCAGGTTGTCGAGCAGCACGCGGGCCTGGGGGCTGGGCTGGCTGCTGCTGCGGCCATCGAGCTGGCCGATGTCGAGGTCGTTCGCATCCACCGCAATCTTCCACACCCGGTATTTGCCGGTTTCGTTGACGAACAGGTGCTTTTCGTCCTGGCTCAGCGCCACGCCGTTGGCAAAGCTGATGCCCCGGGCCACCACACGCGTGGTGCGGGTGGCAGGGTCGTATTCGATCACCCGGCCCGTGCTGGCCTGCTCCAGGATGTCGAGCACGCTGGCTTCAAAGGTGCCGCCCCAGTCCTTGGGGGCAAAGCGGGTAGAGGCATCGCTCAGGTACATCTTTCCGCTTTGGGCCACCACCACAGCGTCGGCATAGCGGATGGGGTCGTTGCCCACCTTGTCGGCCAGCACGGTGAGCCTGCCGTCCGGAGCGATGGACAGCAGGCCCTTGATGGCATCGGCCGCGATCAGGTTGCCCGCCGCGTCAAAGTCAAAGCCCAGCACCCGCCCGCCCGTATTGGCAAACACCTCCTGGCCCGAGCCATCGGCGTTCATGCGCAGGATGTTGCCGCTGAGCACGGTGGTGTAGAGCTTGCCATCCTTGCCGAATGCAATGTGCTCGGGGCCCACCTCGCCCTTCAGGTCAATCATCTGCAGCTGGGCCAGGCGCTGGTTGGGCGCGTGCACGCCCTGGTAGCCGGGCGCGGCAGGCGCAGTCCATGCCACCGGCAGGATGGGCACGGGCCATGCCGCCAGGTAGGCGGCCACCGCCACCACGGCGCCCCCCACGCCCCAACCCACCCGTTTTGCCCAAGTGCTCGCCATGTGTTGTCTCCTGTTGATTGTTGGAATGCGGGGCATTGTGGCGCCATCAGGGGCCAACACGCACGCCCTGAATGGCACCTGCGCGACCGGGCCCGTCCGGATCAGAACCCACAGCAGCCCAAGGCACTGCCGACCGCCTAAAATCACGGGTTCCGCCTGAGAAAGCCGCTTTTCATGACGTCATCCGCCCGCAAACTCTTCGTTACCACCGCCCTGCCGTATGCCAACGGCAACTTCCACATCGGCCACATCATGGAATACATCCAGGCCGACATCTGGGTGCGGTTCCAGCGCATGCAGGGCAACGCGGTCAACTTTGTGGGTGCGGACGACACCCACGGCGCGCCCATCATGATTGCCGCCGAAAAGGCCGGCAAGACGCCCCAGCAGTTCGTGGCCGACATCGCTGCGGGCCGCAAGCAGTACCTGGACGGCTTTCACATCAGCTTTGACAACTGGCACAGCACCGACGCCCACGAAAACCACGAGCTGGCCCGCCAGATCTACCGCGACCTGCGCGACCGTGCTGACGGCAGCCTGATCGAGGTGCGCACCATCGAGCAGTTCTTCGACCCCGAGAAGAACATGTTCCTGCCCGACCGCTACATCAAGGGCGAATGCCCCAAGTGCCACGCCAAGGACCAGTACGGCGACAACTGCGAGGTGTGTGGCTCTGTCTATGCGCCCACCGACCTCATCAACCCGTTCTCGGCCCTGTCGGGCGCCAAGCCCGAGCTGAAGCACTCCGAGCACTTCTTCTTCAAGCTGTCGGACCCGCGCTGCGTGGAGTTTCTGGAAAACTGGACCCAGGACGGCAAACTGCAGCCCGAGGTGGCCAACAAGATCAAGGAATGGTTCACCGTCCGCACCAACCCCGACGGCACGCAAAGCGAAGGCCTGGGCGACTGGGACATCAGCCGCGACGCGCCCTACTTCGGCATCGAGATCCCCGATGCGCCGGGCAAGTACTTCTATGTGTGGCTGGACGCGCCCGTGGGCTACCTGGCGTCGCTGAAGAACCTGCTGGAAAAGCGTGGCGAGAGCTACGACGCCTACATGGCCGACCCGGCGATGGAGCAGTACCACTTCATCGGCAAGGACATCGTCACCTTCCACACCCTGTTCTGGCCCGCCATGCTGCACTTCAGCGGCCGCAAGACGCCCAACAACGTGTTCGTGCACGGCTTTTTGACCGTGAACAACGGCGAGAAGATGAGCAAGAGCCGGGGCACGGGCCTGGACCCGCTCAAGTACCTGAGCCTGAACATGAACGCCGAGTGGCTGCGCTACTACCTGGCCGCCAAGCTGAGCGCTCGCAATGAAGACATCGACTTCAATGCCGAAGACTTCATGCTGCGGGTGAACAGCGATTTGATCGGCAAGTACGTGAACATTGCCAGCCGCGCGGCAGGCTTCTTGACCAAGCGCTTTGACGGCAAGCTGACCCACCAATTTGGCGCCACGGGCACAGCCCTGCTGGCCGAGGTGCGCGGTGCGGGCGACGCGATTGCGCAGATGTACGAAACGCGGGAATACAGCAAGGCCACGCGCGAGATCATGCTGCTGGCCGACAAGGTCAACGCCTATGTGGACCAGAACAAGCCCTGGGACCTGGCCAAGGATGCGGCCAACAACGAGGCACTGCACCAGGTGTGCTCGGTGCTCGTGAACGCCTTTGCCGCCCTCACCCGCTACCTGGCCCCCGTGCTGCCGGGCCTGGCCCAGGCGGTGCAAGCTTTTGTGGGCGTGAACATGCAACAGTGGAACGTGGCGGGCGACGTGCAGGCCATCCAGCCCTACCAGCACCTGATGCAGCGCGTGACGCCTGAGCAGCTTGAGGCACTTTTTGAGCCCCCTGCGCCTGCTGCACAAGCTCCGACAGCTATAGAAACAATAGCATCCCCCGGTGGCGAGGAGCTGGCCCCCACCATCACCATCGACGACTTCACCAAGATCGACCTGCGCATTGCGCTGATCGTGAACTGCGAGCCGGTCGAGGGCTCCACCAAGCTGCTGCGACTGACGCTGGATGTGGGTGAAGGCAGGACGCGCAACGTGTTCAGCGGTATTGCCAGCGCCTACAAACCAGAAGACCTGGTGGGCAAGCACACCGTGATGGTGGCCAACCTGGCGCCGCGCAAGATGAAGTTTGGCGTCTCCGAAGGCATGGTGCTGGCCGCCAGCCATGGGGACGAGAAAGCCAACCCCGGCATCTACGTGCTCAACCCCTGGCCGGGCGCCACGCCGGGCATGCGGGTGCGCTGACCCCCCAGCGCACCGGGTTTCCTCAGACCGCGCCCAGCGGCGACAGCCGGGCCCGCGGCCCCGATCGCCGCAGGTACCACTCGGCCACCAGCAGGTTGGGCACCCAGCACAGCCAAGCGATGAAGGGGTAGGACACCTCGATATCCACCCCCGCCGCAGCCCCCAGGCCCAGGTAAATGCGCAGCGTGATGGCGGCAGCCGTGAGCGCATAGCTGCGCAGCATCCAGCGCCGGTGCGCGGCAAACCGCCGCTGCAGCGCGCAGGCCACGCCCCAGCCCGTGGCCACGACCCATGCCAGGCCCAGCGCAAAAAAGCCGCTGGCCGCCACCATACCCGTCATCGCATTCGCGGCCAGGGGCAGCGATGACAACCAGGCCACGGCAATCGCCAGCACATAGGCCCGGCCTGTCCACCGGTGGGCGGCGGGGTGCCGACTGCGCAGCGCCGCCAGCAGCTGCAAGGGCCCCAACATCAGCGCCAGCGACGCGCTGACCGCATGCACGATGAAGGCGTGGCGCGACAGCTGCAGGCTGGGCAGATCGGACGGGAACGGCATGCCGGGCAGGGCATAACGCAGCGACACCAGGCCCACGGCCAGGGCCAACAGCAACAACAGGCCCCAGGCCAGGCCCGCAAGAGGGGGGCGTGTTTTCATACAAGCGCTTTCAAGAGGATGGACATGCGTTCACTCTAGAAAGCGCGACTCAGACCGGCATTAGCCCTGTCTTAGCACCGTCTTAGCGATGAATGGGGTCGGGGGCGCCAGATGCACCCGTGCCACCAGGCCGCTGACCCCATCGCCGCGCGCCAGCAGCTCCACCCACAGGCCCTGGCGCAGCGCCGCCGCCCGGGTGATGGCCAGGCCCAGCCCGCTGCCGTCGGCCGGGGTGCCCGGCACGCGGAAGAAGCGGTCGAACACGCGCTCCAGCAGGTCGGGGGGGATGCCCGGCCCCGTGTCCACCACATCCACCACCACGCCCCCATCTCCAGCACGCCCGGCATCCCCCGCATTCAGCCGGTGCAGGCGCACCTCGACCGAGCCACCTTCGGGCGTGTAGCGCAGCGCGTTGTCCAGCAGGTTGTCGAACACGCTGCGCAGGTCCACAGCCGAGGCCTGCAGCACCACCTGCTCGGTGCCGTCAAAACCCACCTCGATGCGCCGCTGGTCGGCCAGCGGCATCAGCTGGCCCACGCTGTCGCGCAGCACGCCGGTGATGTCCACCGACGCGGGTGGCTGGGCCGACGCCGGGGCCTCCTGCCGCGACAGGCGCAGCAGCTGGCCCACCAGGTGCTGCGCGCGCCGCATGCCGGCATCCAGCTGCGCAAACTGCTGCTGCGCCTCGCCCGGCGGCACCCAGGGGCGCAGGTTTTCCATCTGCAGGCGCATGGCGGCCATGGGGGTGCGCAACTCGTGGGCGGCGTCCTGCACAAAGCGGCGCTGGGCAGCAAAGGCCTCGCCCAGCCGCGCGAGCAGCGCGTTGAACGACGCCACCAGCGGCACGATCTCCTCGGGCACCCGGCCTGCGGGACCCAGGGGGATCGCACCCAGGCTGCGGTCGTCGCGCTGGGCCACCTCTTGTGCCACCGCACGCAGCGAACGCGATGCACGCCCCACCACCCACCACAGCGTGAACAGCAGCGCGGGCACCAGGAGGGCCGACGGCAGCAGCACAAACAAGGTGCGCCCCCACACCTCTTCCTGCAGAAACTGCTCGCTTTGCAGCACCTGCACCCGCTGCTGGCCGGGTGCTGCCGACGGTGCCGTGTACACCCGCCAGCCCTGCTCCCACCCGGCCCCCTGCTGCACCAGCCGGTGGCCCGGCGCGGCCTGCAAGGGCACGGCGGCGCGCGGGCTGGCGCTGGAACTGGCCAGCAATCGGCCATCGGCCGACCACACCTGCACCACAAATGCGCCCCACTGGAAAATGCTCTCGTCGCTCAGCACCGGCAGGGGCGGCGGTCCGTCCCCCTGGCCGCCAGGCACGTGGTAGCGGGCCAGCACCTCCATCTGGTTCTGCATGAAGGTGTGGAGCACCAGGCTATAGCTGGCGTAGTTCACCCACCCCGCCACCACGGTCCCCGCCACCACCCAGGGCGCCAGCCACACCAGCAGCTGCCAGCGCAACGACCGGGGGTGGTACCAGCGGCTGCGCGCGTCGGCGCTGGCGCTGCCTGTCTCTGCCGCCACCTTCATACCGCTGCCACCCGCCAGCCCAGGCCGCGCACGTTGCGGATCGCGTCGGGCCCCAGCTTGCGGCGCATGCCGTGGATGAGCACATCCACCGCGTTGCTGCTGACCTCCTCGCCCCAGCCGTAGATGCGGTTCTCGAGCTGCTCGCGCGAGAGGATGGCGCCGGGGCGCTCCAGCAGCGCCTGCAGCAGCGCAAACTCGCGCGCCGTGAGGGCTTCGCGCGCACCGCCGCGCAGCACCTCGCGCGTGGCCAGGTCCAGCTGCACCACGCCGTTGCCCACCACCGACTGGGCCACACCGCTGCGCCTGCGCACCACGGCGCGCATGCGGGCCAGCAGCTCGCCCACCTCGAAAGGCTTGAGCAGGTAGTCGTCCGCGCCCAGGTCCAGCCCCTGGATGCGGTCATCCAGCCCGTCGCGGGCGGTGAGCACCAGTACCGGCGTGAGGTCGCCACGCGCCCGGGCGCGGCGCAGCACCTCGGTGCCGTCCAGCCCGGGCAGGCCCAGGTCCAGCAGCACGCAGCGGTAGTCGCCATCGGCCAGCGCACTGTGGGCCAGGGCGCCGTCGCGCACCCAGTCCACCGACCAGCCCGCGCCCTTGAGCGCATGCACAAGGCTGCGCCCGATCATGTCGTCGTCTTCCACCAGCAGCGCGCGCAACGGGTTCTCCTCTGAAAAATTCGAATAAGCACAGGGGGCTGGGGCGCAGCCTAGCGCGCCATTCTTAGTGCCAGATGAGCGCCGCATGAAGACCCCAGGCCCCCAGGCCCGGGGCGCTAACTCTGGGCTAATTCAGGCTTCCTACAGTCGCCCCGCCAGCCAGCAAGCCACCCAGCCGAACCGCTGGCTGACCTTCCAGTACAGGGCCGCCGCACGCTACCACCCCGGCGGCGGGGTGTCCACGCTGGCAAGCCCGGTACCACCTGCTTCACACCCTTCTGAACCATGACGCATCTCCTCACCACCCTGCCTTGCTTTCCCCGCCGCGTGGCGGCCGTGGCCGCCTTGCTGACCCTGGCGGCGGCACCCGCCAGCCTCTGGGCGCAGCAGCCCCCGCAACAACAGCCGGCCCAGGAACCCGCCTGGGGCCTGGGCCTGGCCGTGGGCGCCGACCGCAAGCCCTACCGCAGCTTCGACCACAAGGTGCAACCCCTGCCCCTGGTCACCTACGAAAACCGCTGGATCAGCATCATGGGCCCCGGCGTGGACTTCAAGCTGCCCTCGGCCGGGCCCGTGGACCTGCGTCTGCGCTCCCGCTTTGGCTTTGAGGGCTACGAGGCCAAGGACTCGCCCCACCTGGCGGGCATGGCCGAGCGCAAGGGCAGCCTGTGGCTGGGCGCCGCCGCCACCTGGCACACCGGGGTGATGGACCTGTCGGCCGAGCTGCTGGCCGACGCGTCGGGCCACAGCCAGGGCCACCAGCTCTCCCTGCAGGCCGAGCGCCGCTTCCAGGCAGGCGCCTTCGACATCACCCCGCGCCTGGCCCTGTTGCGCCAGGACCGCAAGGCCGTGGACTACTACTACGGCGTGGAGAAGCACGAGGCCCGCCCGGGCCGCCCCGCCTACGCAGGCAGCGCGGCCGTGAACCTGCAGGCCGGCGTGCGCGTGGGCTACACCCTGGCGCCCCGGCAGTGGATGTTTGTGGACGTGAGCAGCACCCGGCTGGGCAGCGCCATCAAGAACAGCCCGCTGGTGGAGCGGTCGAGCCAGCCTGCGGTGACGGCCGGGTTCTTGTACCGGTTCTGAGCCCGGCCCACCGCCAATCGGTGCGGATCGCCGCCGGGGTCAATGCCCCACGTACCGCCCCGGCCGGTGGCTGATCCACAAGAACCCGCTCATCACCAGCACGGCCAGCACCGAATACGCCACACGCTCCACCGGCACCACAAACAGCGCCAGCAGCACCACGGTGCCGTCGATCAGCATCTGCACCTTGCCCGCGCGCATGCCGTAGCGGGCCTGCAGGTACAGCGAGACCACGGTGGCCCCGCCCAGGCTGGAGCGGTGGCGCGCCAGAAACAGGCAGCCCGTGCCCAGCAGCAGGCCGCCCAGCAAGGATGCGAACAGCGGGTTGAGGTAGTCCACATGCATCACATGTGGGAACAGCTCGGTGAGCAGCGACAGCAGCGCCACGCACACAAAAGTCTTGAGGGTGAACTCGCGGCCCATGCGCGTGAAGGCGAACCAGTAGAACGGCAGGTTGACCACAAAGAACAGCTTGCCAAACGAGATGCCCGTGACGTAGTGCAGCAAAAACGCCACCCCCGCCGTGCCGCCCACCAGCAGCCCCGCCTGGTTGAACAGCATGAGGGCCATGGCCACAAACAGCGTGCCCGCAAACAGGGCCTGGGCGTCTTCGAACGCGCCGTGGCGCAGGGTGGCCGCCTGGGCGGCGGCGTCCACGGCGGAACCTGGAGTGGGTGTGTCGGGCATGGGCAATTCAACCATCGTCGGCGGGCACAGACGGTCTGTGCGCAGAAAAAAGTGCTTGGCAGCGGGCAGGCCGGGGTCAGCAAGCAACATGCCAAGCCCCGCTGCGGCCGCACCGGCATGGAGGCCTGGGGCCCGGTTGAAGTTCAAAAATTTCAAGCTTTTCAGGGCCTTTGCGCCTGATGGTATTTATTTTTTAGCTATGAAATATATAGCAAAAACTTCCGATCGGAAGGGCCAGGAGGCGGCAGCGCGGCATGCAACGTGCTTGGCGCCAGGGGGTTGGCTCCCTACACTGAAACCCGTCTCCCCGCCCCGAAAGCACCCGCCACCATGTCGCTGAGCTTTGCCTTTCACCCCCGCCTCATCGACACGCTGCGCGGCTACGACAAAAGCCGCTGGCTGGCCGACGTGGGCGCGGGGGTCACGGTGGGCATCGTGGCACTGCCACTGGCCATGGCGTTTGCGATTGCCAGCGGGCTCAAGCCCGAGGCCGGACTGTGGACAGCGATCATCGCGGGCTTTCTGATCTCGGCGCTGGGCGGCACCAACGTGCAGATTGGCGGGCCCGCAGGCGCGTTCATCGTGATCGTTTACGGCATTGTGGAGCGCTACGGCGTGGCCAACCTGCTGATCTCCACCGCCTGCGCGGGCGTGCTGCTGGTGCTGCTGGGCCTGTTCCGGCTGGGCACGCTGGTGCGTTTTGTGCCGGTGAGCATCGTGATCGGGTTCACCAACGGCATTGCGGTGCTGATTGCACTGTCGCAGGTGAAGGACTGGCTGGGGCTGTCGATCGAGCGCATGCCGGGCAATTTTTTCTCGCAGATCGGCACGCTCGCCCAGCACCTGGGCAGCTTCAACCCATATGCCTTCGGGCTGGGCGCGGCCTGCGTGGCGGGCCTGTTCCTGTGGCCCAAGCTCACGATGAAGGAGTCGCCCGTGATGCGGGTGCTGGAGCAGCACACGGTGCGCAGCTTTGCGCGCGTGCCCGCGCCCGTGGTGGCCCTGGTCACGCTGAGCCTGCTGGCCTGGGCGCTCCAGCTGCCGGTGGAGACCATCGGCTCGCGCTTTGGCGGCATTCCGCAGGCGCTGCCGGTGTTTGCACTGCCCGATTTTTCGTGGGACACGGTGCGCCTGCTGGTCACGCCCACGCTCACCATTGCGCTCTTGGGCGCGATCGAGTCGCTGCTGTGCGCGCGTGTGGCCGACCAATTGGCCACCGACCCGCACCACAAGAAACACGACCCCAACCAGGAGCTGGTGGCCCAGGGCCTGGCCAATATCGTGGTGCCGTTTTTTGGCGGCATGCCGGCCACGGGCACCATCGCGCGCACGGTGACCAACATCCGCTCGGGCGCCACCTCGCCCATTGCGGGCATGGTGCATGCGCTCACGCTGGCCGTGATCGTGCTGGTGGCGGCGCCGCTGGCGCTGCACATCCCGCTGGCGGTGCTGGCGGGCATCCTGCTGTTCGTGGCCTGGAACATGGGCGAGTGGCACGAGTTTGTGCGCCTCAAGCACTTCAGCAACCACTACCGGCTGCTGATGCTGGGCACGTTTTTCCTCACCGTGGTGTTCGACCTCACGGTGGCGGTGGAGGTGGGCCTGTTCATGGCCTGTGCGCTGTTTGTGCGGCGCATGAGCGCGCTGTTCCGCGTGGAGCGGCAGCCGGACCCGGACACCGCCACAGCCCCGCAACACCCAGCCGCCACCTGGCGCCTGCACGGCGCACTGTTCTTTGGCGCCGCCGCCAAGCTCGACGCCATCATCCAGGCCGTGGAGGCGGGCCCGCCCGGCCTGGACGTGGTGCTGGACGCGAGCGAACTGGTGGCGCTGGACACCACCGGGCTCGATGCGCTGGCCCAGCTGCTCAAGGCCGTGGCAGCGCGCGGCGGGCGTTTGCGGATTGAACACCTGCACGAGCAGCCGCGCTCGCTCATCGAGCGATCGGGCTTTGGCGCGCGGCTGGCCGCGCAGGAGGACGTAGCGGTCTGATGTGAATACAGGAGCCGACCTTTCGGGCTGAGCCAGTCGAAGCCCCACGCGGCGCTTCGACTGGCTCAGCGTGGACGGATGGAGGCCCGTGGATGCATATCGGCCTGGGGTCAGCGGCTACTTGCCGCCCTTGAACTCCGGCGCCTCCAGATCCGCCCCGGTCTGCGTGCGCAGCACCACATGGTCGGGCCCATGGACCACGGTGAACACCTTGGCCTGGTTGGGCGCCTCCAGGTAGCGCCAGTCCACCCAGGTCTCCTTCTTCAGCTCGTAGGGCGTGGACTTGGCGGGCTTGCCCAGCAGGCGGCGCACCTCGTCCATGCGCATGCCGGGCGATACGCGTGCAAAGGTCTCGGGCGTGAGCACCTGGCGCAGCGCCGTCATGCGGCCGTCCGCGCCGATGGTGATCATGTAGTTGACCTGGCCGGCGGGCTGGCGGTTGTATTCGAAGGTGCGCGCGCCGCCGGGCTCGTCCCAGACGTTCTCGGGCGCGCCAAAGCGGTCGCGCACGTCGGCTTCGGTCGATACGCCCTCCTTCAGCTCGCTGATGCGCTGGGGGTCGCAGGCGGCGAGCGCCAGCAGGGAAAAAGCGGCAGCAGCCAGGGCCGCGGCACGATATATCAAGGGCATAGGGGCTCCCGGTAAAATCCACGAAAAACGAGGTTAACAGTCCATGTCCATTTTCCGCCGCCCCGATTACCAGTCCGACGCCACCCAATTCATCAACCAGCTCAAGTCCAGCCGCCCCGAGCTGGACCAGCAGCAGCAGGCCGGCCGCGCCCTGCTGTGGGACAAGCAGGTGGACCGCAAGATCTGGGGCGAATACCGCGAAGGCCAGGTTGCGCAGAAGCCCTACGTCTACCAGACGAACGCGGATTAAGCACCAAATTGGCCTTTTGCGCCTGTCCACCAAGCGCTGATAGCTCATATTTTTATAGCACCCGATGACCAGCGCGAACGCAGCCGGCACGGCCGATTCGCCGGACATGCCCGCCCTGGACGCGGCAGGCATGCCCGACGTGGTGGACCAGGTGGCGCTGGCGCGCCTGTACGGCGAGCCGCTGTTTGCGCTGCCCAACGACCTGTACATCCCGCCCGACGCGCTCGAAGTCTTCCTCGAAGCCTTTGAAGGCCCGCTGGACCTGCTGCTGTACCTGATCCGCAAGCAGAACTTCAACATCCTCGACATCCCCATGGTGGGGGTGACCAAGCAGTACCTGGCGTATGTGGACGAGATCCGCAGCCGCAACCTGGAGCTGGCGGCCGAGTATTTGCTGATGGCGGCGATGCTCATCGAGATCAAGTCGCGCATGCTGCTGCCGCCCAAGAAGCAGGAGGGCGGCGAGGAGCCCGAAGACCCGCGCGCCGAGCTGGTGCGCCGCCTGCTCGAATACGAGCAGATGAAGATGGCCGCCGCCCGCCTGGGGCAGATGCCGCAGTACGGCCGCGACTTCCTGAAAGCCCAGGTCTACATCGAGCAGAGCCTGCAGCCGCGCTTTCCCGACGTACATGTGGTGGAGCTGCAGGAGGCCTGGCGCGACATATTGAAGCGCGCCAAGCTGGTTCAGCACCACCGGATCACACGCGAAGAGCTGAGCGTGCGCGAGTACATGAGCATGGTGCTCAAGACGCTGCAGGGCCGCCGCTTTGTGGAGTTCGAGGAACTCTTCGAGCCCGAAAAAGGCAGCACCGTGCTGGTGGTGACTTTCATCGCCCTGCTGGAGCTGGCCAAAGAGACGCTGATCGAGATCACGCAGGCCGAGGCCTTCGCGCCCATTTACGTGCGCCTCGCCTATACACCTGCATGACACCCCCTGAGTCGCCTTCGGCGCCTTCCCCCTCTCCTTCGGGAGGGGGACGCCACCGGTGGCCTGGCAAAGCCAGCTCCACGGTGGCACTGGCCGGGAGCCGCGCCCACTTCAACGGCAACTGACACCTTCCATGGCATCCCACGACTTCGACGTCCTCATCGTAGGCAGCGGCCTCGCCGGTCTCTCGGCCGCCCTGCACCTGGCGCCCACGCACCGCGTGGCCGTCATCACCAAGCGCACGCTGCAAGACGGCTCCAGCGGCTGGGCCCAGGGCGGCATTGCCGCCGTGCTGGCCGACGACGACAGCTTTGCCGCCCACATCGAAGACACGCTGGTGGCGGGCGCGGGCCTGTGCGATCTGGCCACCACGCGCTTCGTGGTCGAGAACGCGCCCGCCTCCATCGCCTGGCTGCGCCAGCTGGGAGTGCCCTTCACGCTCGAAGGCGACCAGCTGCACCTGACGCGCGAAGGCGGCCACAGCGCACGCCGCATTGCCCATGTGACCGACGCCACCGGCGCAGCGGTGCAGCGCACGCTGATCGACGTGGTGCGCGCCACACCCGGCATCACGCTGTTCGAGCAGCACACCCTGGTGGACCTGATCACCACGCGCAAGCTGGGCTTGCCTGGTAACCGCTGTCTCGGCCTGTATGCGCTCGACAGCGACACGGACGAGGTCGTGACCTTCCGCGCGCCGCAAACCATCCTGGCCACGGGCGGCGCGGGCAAGGTCTACCTCTACACCACCAACCCCGACACCGCCACGGGCGACGGCATTGCCGCCGCCTGGCGTGCGGGCTGCCGCGTGGCGAACATGGAGTTCATCCAGTTCCACCCCACGGGGCTGTACCACCCGCATGAAAAGTCCTTCCTCATCAGCGAGGCCGTGCGCGGCGAGGGTGGGCAACTCAAGCTGCCCCCATCGGCCGGCGGCACGCGCTTCATGCTCGACCACGACCCGCGCGCCGAACTGGCCCCGCGCGACGTGGTGGCCCGCGCCATCGACTTCGAGATGAAAAAGCACGGCCTCGACTGCGTGCACCTGGACATCTCGCACCAGAGCCCCGCGTTTTTGCAGGAGCATTTCCCCAACATCCTCGCGCACTGCGCGTCGCTGGGCATCGACATCACCAAGGAACCCATCCCCGTGGTGCCCACCGCCCACTTCACCTGCGGCGGTGTGCTGACCGACCTGGCGGGCCGCACCGATTTGCCCGGCCTGTACGCCGTGGGCGAGGTGGCCTGCACCGGCCTGCACGGCGCCAACCGCCTGGCCAG
>CAYXSL010000099.1:0-16146 GCA_964466605.1 uncultured Verminephrobacter sp. | reverse complement strand
TGGCGTCCATCGTGTTTACAAAAGGGCCTCCATGCACACCCGCACCGTATTTTTCATCTCTGACGGCACCGGCATCACCGCCGAGACCTTCGGCAACGCCATCCTGGCCCAGTTCGAGATGAAGCCGCGCCATGTGCGCTTGCCCTTCATCGACACCGTGGACAAGGCCCACCAGGCTGTGCGGCAGATCAACCACACCGGCGAGGTCGAGGGCAAAAAACCCGTGGTCTTCACCACGCTGGTCAACATGGAGGTGCTCAAGGTCCTCCAGGCAGGCTGCAAGGGCATGCTGCTGGACATGTTCGGCACCTTCGTACACCCGCTGGAGCAGGAACTGGGCATCAAGTCCAACCACCGTATCGGGCGCTTCAGCGACGTGAGCCGCAGCAAGGAATACAACGACCGCATCGAGGCCATCAACTTCAGCCTGGCCCATGACGACGGCCAGAGCAACCGCGACCTGGCCGGTGCCGACGTGATCCTGGTGGGGGTAAGCCGCAGTGGCAAGACCCCTACCAGCCTGTACCTGGCCATGCAGTGCGGCCTGAAGGCCGCCAACTACCCGTTGATTCCCGAAGACTTCGAGCGCCGCCAGCTGCCCCCGGCCCTGGCGCCCTTTCGCAACAAGATCTTTGGTCTGACCATCAGCCCCGACCGCCTGGCCGAGATCCGCGCGGAGCGCCGCCCCAACTCGCGCTACGCCAGCCTGGAGAACTGCCGCATGGAGGTCTCCGAAGCCGAGGCCATGATGCGCCGCGCGGGCATCCGCTGGCTGTCCACCACCACCAAGTCGATCGAGGAGATCGCCACCACCATCCTGCAGGAGATCCGGCCGGAAAAGCTGGTGTACTGACCATCGGCGCGCCCAGCCGGACAGGCCCCACAGGTCGAGCGCTATTTGCTATTTGTTTGATAGCACAAAACGCTTGATAGACGCGCGGAAAGGCCGTTTTTTCCTAAAAATCTCCTCTTGTTTGCGCCGGCCCGCACACGCGCTGGCGCCCGAGGCGGCCCCGGGGCCGAAGCCCCGTTCCTCGCCTACTTCACCGCAAACCGCAGGTTCGCGGCCTTCTTGCCCGGCAGTGCCACCAGCGCCACCACCTTGGTGCCCGGCACCACCTTGAAGGCGCCCTTGGTCTCCAGCCTGCCCTCGCCCGCAGGCACCAGCACCGCCTCGGATTTTTCGGTGCCGTTGAGCAGCGTAAGCCGGGCGCTCACACCCTCGGTCTTGGCAGGCTTGCCGTGGTCGCGCAGGTGCAGGGTCAGGGTGTCGGGCTTGGCGACGAGTTCGTAGTCCATGTCGTTGGCCTCGGCCACGATGCCACCGTGTTGCGGTTTGTGGTCGTGGCCTGCGCCGTGGTCGCCTGCGGCGTGGGCGGCGGTGGTGGCCACAGCAGCGAGGGCCAGGGCGGCAAAAAGTTGACGGGCGGTTTTCATGAGAGTCCTTTCAAAGGGTAGAAAAAATGGGGCCGTGAACGCTGAGCGAATCGAAGCGCCGCGCGGGGCTTCGACAGGCTCAGTCCGAACGGTTGGGTTGGGGATGGAAAGAGCACGAAAAAGGAGCGCGAACAGCTCAGAACGCCTCGGCGTTCTTGTCGTCCAGCAGCCGTTCGGCATCCTTGCGGCCAAACAGCCAGAACAGCGCCGGGGTGAGGAAGGTGTCGAGCAGCGTGGAGCTGATCAGGCCGCTGAAGATCACCACCGCCACCGGGTGCAGGATCTCGGTGCCGGGGCGTTCGGCCTCCAGCAGCAGCGGGGCCAGGGCAAAGGCGGTGACCAGCGCGGTCATCAGCACGGGGCTCAGGCGCTCCAGCGAGCCGCGCACGATCATGGCGGTGTCAAAACGCTCGCCCTCCACACGCATCAGGTTGAGGTAGTGGCTCACCTTCAGGATGCCGTTGCGCACCGAGATGCCGGCCAGCGTGATGAAGCCGATCAGCGCCGCCACCGACAGCGGCTGCCCTGATATCCACAGCCCCAGCACCGCGCCCACCAGCGCCAGCGGGATGTTGGCCATGATGAGCGCCGACAGCGTGGCCGAGCGGTAGCGCGTGTACAGCACCACGAACATCAGCACCAGCGAGACGATGGCCAGCAGGCCCACCAGGCGGCTGGCTTCTTCCTGCGCCTGGAACTGGCCGCCCAGGGTGATGAAGTAACCCTCGGGCAGGCGCGTGTCGCCCACGGCCTGGCGGATGTCGGCCACCACGTCAGACAGCGCCCTGCCCTGCGCGTTGGCCGACAGCACGATGCGGCGCTTGCCATCGTCGCGGCTGATCTGGTTGGGGCCGTCGCCCTCTTCGACGGTGGCCAGGCGCGACAGCGGCACGGGGCCACGCGGCGTGTCGATCAGCACACGCGCTAGGCCGTCGATGGAGCGCGCGCTGTCGGGCAGGCGCACCACCAGCGCAAAGCGGCGGCTGCCTTCCACCACCTGGGCTACCTTCTCGCCCTCCACCAGGGTCTGCAGCGCGGCCAGCACCTGGGGCGCGGGCACGCCCATTTGTGCGGCGGCGGCGTAGTCCACGCGCACGGTGATCTGCGGCGCCAGCACCTGCTTTTCCACTTCCAGGTCGGCCAGGCCGGGGATGCCCGCCAGCCGCGCGCGCAGCGCCTCCGCCTGGCCTCGCAGCGTGTCCAGGTCGTCGCCAAAGAGCTTGATGGCGATCTGCGAGCGCACGCCCGAGAGCATGTGGTCGATGCGGTGCGAGATGGGCTGGCCGATGGCGATCGCGGCAGGCAGGTTTGCCAGGCGGCTGCGGATGTCGGCCTGCACCTCGGCCATGCTGCGTTTCAGCTCGGCCGCAGGCAGCAGGCCCACGTCCAGCTCGCTCACGTGCACACCTTCGGCATGTTCGTCGAGCTCGGCGCGGCCACTGCGCCGGCCCACGTGCGTGACCTCGGGCACCTGGCGCACCAGCACCTCGGCCTGGCGGGCCAGCGCACTCGATTCGGCCAGCGTGACACCGGGGTTGAGCCGCATGCCCACGAGCAGCGTGCCTTCGTTGAACGGAGGCAGGAACGTGGTCGGAAAAAATGGCACTGCCGCTGCCGACAGCGCCACCGCCACCGCGCTCACCGCCAGGGCCGCGCGCGGCCGTGCCAGCACGGCCGAGAGCCCGCTGCGGTAGCGCGCCTTGAGCCAGGCCACCACGCGCGTGTCGCCATGGTCGAGGTTCTTCATGCGCGGCAGGAGGTAGAAGGCCAGCACCGGCGTGACGGTGACCGACACCAAGAGCGAGGCCAGCGTGGACACGATGAACGCAATGCCCAGCGGCACAAACAGCCGCCCCTCGATGCCCGGCAGCGCAAACAGCGGCAAGAACACCAGCACGATGATGGCCGTGGCGTAGAGGATGCCTGAGCGCACTTCCATGGACGCGAGCTTGACCACCTCGATGGGATGCAGGCGGTGGTTCGGGTGCTTGGCGCGGTCCATCTTCAGGCGGCGCAGCATGTTTTCCACATCCACCACCGCATCGTCCACCAGGCCGCCAATGGCAATGGCCAGGCCACCCAGCGTCATGGTGTTGATCGACAGGCCGAAATACTTGAACACCAGCGCCGTGATGAAGATGGACACCGGGATGGCCGTGAGCGCAATCACCGTGGGCCGCAGCGTGCCGAGGAACACGAACAAAATCACCGCCACGAACACCGAGGCGCCCATGAGCTTGCCCTGCAGCGTGGTGACCGAGGCCTCGATGAAGCTTGCCTGGCGGAAGGTGACGCGCGGCGCCTCCATGCCTGCGGGCAGCGAGTTCTTCAGGTCCGCCAGCGCGGCCTCGATGCTGCGCGTGAGGCCGATGGTGTCGGCCGTGGGCTGCTTCTGGATGCCCAGGATCACGGCGCCGTGCCCTTCAAAGCCTGCGTCGCCGCGCTTGGTGGCGGCGGCAAAGGTCGCATCGGCCACCTGGCGCAGCAGCACGCTCTGGCCGTTTTTGGCGGTGAGGGCCAGGTTCTGCAGGTCTTCAAGCCGCGAGGTACGCCCCAGGTGGCGGATGAGGTATTCGCGCCCGCCCAGCTCCAGAAACCCGCCCGAGGTGTTGGCCGCAAAGCCCTTGAGCGCGCCCGTGAGCTGCTCGTGCGTGATGCCCAGCGCCGCCATGCGCGCCGTGTCCGGCAGCACCTGGAACTGGCGCACCTCGCCACCGATGGGGATCACCTGCGCCACGCCAGGGATGGCCATGAGGCGCGGGCGCAGCACCCAGTCGGCGTACTCGCGCACGGCCATGGGCGTGGTCTTGGCCGCGTCGATGGGGATGGCCACCTGCATGATCTCGCCCATGATGGAGCTGATGGGCCCCATGCGCGGCGTGATGCCGCTGGGCAGGCCTTCTTCCATGGACGACAGGCGTTCGGACACCATCTGGCGCGCGCGGTAGATCTCGGTGCTCCAGTCAAAGGTGACGTAGATGAACGACAGGCCCGCACTGGAGGTGGAGCGCACGCTCTCCACACCGGGCAGGCCGTTCATGGTCGTCTCCAGCGGGAAGGTGATGAGCTGCTCCACCTCTTCGGCGGCCATGCCACCGGCTTCGGTCATGAGGGTGACGGTGGGTTTGTTGAGGTCGGGGAACACGTCCACCGGCGTGCGCGAGAGCGTGAAGGCGCCGTAGGCCATGAGCACGGCGGCGGCAATGAGCACCAGCAGCCGGTTGACCAGGCTGTTTTCGAGAAGCCACTTGAACATAGCGGTGGCTCCTCAGCGGACCTGGTTGATGAGCGTGGCGCCCTGCGTGGCCACGCGGTCGCCGGGCTGCAGGCCCGAGGTCACGGCCACCGAGGTGCCATTGAGCGGCACCGCCGTGACCACCCGTGGTGCAAAGCGCTCGGGCGACTCCTTGACCCAGACGATGGTCTGGTTGGCCGGGTTGCGCAGCAGCGCGGCAGCGGGCACCTGCATGCCATCGACCTTGTCGGTGGACTGCACGAACACGCGCACGGGTTGCCCTATCGCCAAGTGCGCCAGGGTGCCCAGCACGGCAGAGTCACCGGCAAACTGCAGCGGCTGCGCCTGGTCGCGCAGGCTGCGCGCCGCACCCAGAAAACGCAGGGGCACACGCTGCCCGGCCACGGCCAGCGTGGCACCGGCCACGCCGTGCGCCTGGGCGGTGTCGTAGGCCAAGGCCTCGATGCGCAACCGCGCAGGGTCTACCACCTCAAACACCAGCTCACGCGCATCCACCACCTGCCCGGCCACGGCGTTGGCCGAGGCGATCACGCCTGACACCGGCGCCACCAGCGCATCGCGTGAGGACAGGCCCGCGCCCACGGCGCCCAGTCGCTGGGTGAGGCTGTGCAGCTCGCTCTCGGCCGCCTCGATGTCCTTGCGCGGCACGGTGTCGGCCAGCTCTGTGAGGCGCGCCACGCGCCGTGCGGCCAGGTCCCGCGCCGCCCGCAGCTCGGCTTGCTGCGCCAGCTGGTTGGAGCGCTCTATCGCGCCCGCCGTGGGCACCACATAGGCCAGCACCTCGCCCTTGCGCACCGCCTGGCCCACCCCGGGCAGACCCTTGGGGCCGGCCTCCAGCCGCCCGGCCAGCACGGCCTGCACCTTGCCACCCGCGTTGGGGTCCATCACCACGGTGCCTGCCAGTTCAAAGGCCTTGGCGTGCTGCCCTGCGGCCGCCACCAGGGTGCGCACGCCCAGTTGGCGCTGTGCGGGCTTGGGCAGAAACACGCTGCCATCGGGCTGGCGGCTGGGCCCGTTGCCGCTGGGCGCGGGCGGCGCGTCGCCATGGTCGTGCCCGGGGCCTGCCAGGGCGGGCAGCGGTGCCCAGAGCACAGTGGCCACCAGCAGGGCCAGCAAAGAAGGCATGGGGTGGAGGCGCTTCATGCTGCACCTCCCACGCGCTGGTTGCCGCCAACGCGCGCGGAACGACTCCTGCGCAGGCCCCATGCGGCGGCCACCGCCAGCAGCACGGCGGCCACGGCGCCCGCGATCAGCACGGTGCGGCGGGATACCCCCGGAGACGCGGCATCGTTGTGTGCCGGAGCGTGCAGGTCGATCTCGCCTGCGAGCAAATCGGTGTCGGCGCCTGCGGCCACGGTGGCCGTGACAGGGCTCACGCCCTCGGCCAGCGGCGCGGCCAGCGTGGCCTGGAACTCGCCCTCGGCCACGCGGGTCACGGGCACATTGGTGCCTGCAATGTCCAGCTCCAGCCGGGCGTCTTTCACGGGGCTGTTGTCGCCTGCATGGTCCAGGTAGAGCGCGATTTTTTGCCCGTCGAGCACGCCCACCAGTTCAAACAGCTCAGAGGTGGCGGCAAAACGCGGCAGGGCCATGCCCGCTGCGGCAGCAGCGGGTGCGTCGCCATGGTCGTGGCCCGGGCCAGCCAGCGCGGTTGGCGGCAACAGGCCCAGCAGCAAGGCCAGGCCCAGGGTGGCAAAAGTGGAAGAGAGTTTCATGGTGATCATCAAAAGTGGTGGAACCCCAAGGGCGTCATTGCGGCAGCAGGCCCAGGGCCTGGCGCAGGGTGGATATGGCGGCCGCTGCGTCGATGCGCGCGCGGGCGAGCTGGCGTTCGGCCTGGGCGGCCTCCAGCTCCACGCGCAGGCGGGTAGGCCCGTCGGCTTCGCCCAGGCGGAAGGCCTTGTCGATGAAGCCGCGTGTGTCGCGGGCCAGTGCCGCATGCCGGGCCATGGCCCCGCTCTGGGCCTGGGTGGCCTTCACGCGGGCGGTGGCCGCCGCCACGTCGGCGGCCAGCTTGTCCTGCTCGACACGGGCGCGCACCTCGGCGTCAAGGGCATCAGCACGTGCGGCCGTCTCCTTGGCGCGTGCACGATCGCCCCCGCCCAGCGGTACACGCAGGCCCACGGTGAAGCTTTGCAGGTAGCGCTCGCCCGCCTGCTCGCGCCCGCGCGTGGCGGCCACGGTCAGCTCGGGGTTGGCACGGGTCTGCACGGCGGCCAGGTCGGCGGAGCGGCGGGCCACCTCGGCCTGGTCCTGCCAGTCGGCCACTGCGGGATGCCGCGTGGCAGGTGCCGCAGCGTCCGCCGAGGCGGGCTCGGCCTCAGCACCGTCGGCCAGGGTCAGCTCCGGCACGGCCTTCACACCCCAGGCGGCCAGTGCAGCCTGCGCCACGTCACGCGCGCCCCGGGCTTCGGCCATGGCCGCTTCGGCCTGGGCCAGGGCGCCGTCGGCCTGGGCCTGGTCGGCGCGCGACAGGTCACCCGCGCGCACGCGGCGCGCCACATCGGCGGCCAGGCGCTGGGCGTTCAGCAGCCGGTCTTGCGCCAGGGCCCAGTCAGCCTGCGCGCGCTGCGCTGTCCACCACGCTTCGCGCACGGTGGCGGCCAGTTGCAGCTGCGCGGCGCGCTGGCGGCTGTCCAGCGCCTGCATTTCAGCATCGGCCAGCGCGGCCTTGCGGGTGCGCTCGCCGGGCAGCCACAGCGGCAGGGCCAAGCCCACCTCGGCCTCGCGGCTGCCCTGGTTGCTGCCGGGGCGGTCGGTTTTGGTGGCCAGCTCCAGCGCCATGGGCTCGGCCGTCCAGGCCGCTGCCGCGCTGCGTGTGGCCTGCGCGGCTTCGCGCCGCAGGGGGGCGGACTGCGCTTCGGGCTGGCGCTGCCAGGCCTGCTCGAACAAGGCCTGCAGCGTGAGCGGCGCGGTGCCGGGTTGGGAAGTCTGGGCCTGTGCAGCACCGCCCAGCAGTGCAAAGCCCAGTGCCATCACCGCCAGCGCGGCGGTGGGCGTGTGTAGTCGTGGTTTCGTTGGTTGCATCCGATTCCTCTGCAGTGGCCGGAGCCACGGGTTGAAATCGGCGAGGCGCGATGGCAGTCAGAAACAATCAGCGGCGCGCGCCAAAAAACCTGCACGCGCACACCACGACTGCCTGGAAGGGCAGGTCTCCAAAACCATCAACAGAATGAAACAGGGCGGCCCATGGCCCCCGCCTCGCCGTTCAGGCGAAGGCAGGCCAGTTGGGGCGTTCGGGGCGTGCGAGGGGCGCTGGCGGCCAGGCAGGCTCAATCTGGCCAGGCGGCTGTGCCACCGCGACCACGATGGCCTGGGCGCTGGCACTGTGGGCCACGCCGCTGCCAGCGCCGTGGCAAGCGTGGCAGTCCATATCAGACGCGGTGCCGGCGGCGCCCCCTGGGGCCGAATGGTCGGCACCTTCGTCGCCATGGTGCTCGTGCACATGGTGGCCAAAGTGCGATGCCTGTGGCGCTGCCTCGTGCCCGCAATACGGCGAAGCCGCCGCCCAGATGGACTGGAGCGGCATGAACACCAACAGAAAGAGGAGCAGCAGGCGACGCATGGGCAGCGGGATTCTAAGCAGGCCGCGCCACCCGCCCCGCCCGATGGCCTGACGGGCGGAGGGGCCTCCCGCCAGGGGTTGCGCAGGCACGACAAGCAGATGCTTCACTTTTGATAGCAAACTTTGATACCCGGCGCGCGGCAGAGGCCATTTTTGCCACAAAAACACGATTCATTGCGCCGCCACCAGGTATTGCGGCACCCCGTCGGCCGCCCACACCGGCGTGCTGTGCACCCCCCACACCTGCGCGATGGTGCCGGGGGTGAGCACGTGGGCGGTGGCCTGCACGCTGCGCGGGCCGGGCAGGCCCGGGGCGAGCAGCAGGCTGTCGTGGGCGTAGCGCAGGGCCAGGTTCAGGTCGTGCAGCACGGCCACCACGCCCACGCCCTGCTCCACCGCCCAGCGGCGCACCAGGGCCAGCGTGTGGTGCTGGTGCGCCAGGTCGAGCGCAGCGGTGGGCTCGTCCAGCAGCAGCCAGCGGGTGGCGCCGTCCGGCCGGGGCTCCCAGATCTGGGCCAGGGCGCGGGCCAGGTGGCTGCGGGCGCGTTCACCGCCCGACAGGGTGTTGATGCTGCGCCCGGCCAGGTGGGCCACGCCGGTGGCCTCCATCGCGTCGGTCACGATGCGCGCCTCGTGGCGGCTGGGTTGCTGGCGGTGGGGAAAACGCCCCATCTCCACCACCTCCTGCACCGTGAAGTCGAAGGCCACGGCCGTGTCCTGCGGCAGCACGGCGCGCTGGCGGGCCAGGGCCTGTGCGCCTTTGCCGGACACCGGCTGCCCACCCATCCACACATGGCCCGAACGCGGCGCGCGCTGACCCGAAAGCATGGCCAGCAGCGTGGACTTGCCCGCACCGTTGGGCCCCAGGATGGCCGTGACACGCCCGGGCACCAGCTGCGTGTGCACGGAGGCCAGCAGGGGCCTGCCGGGCAGACCCACACCCAGCTGGTCGCACACCAGCAGATCGGCTGTGGTGGTGTTTGCAGTAGCGGCGGCGGCGTTCATACCTTGCTCCTGAATTGCCGCAGCATGGCCAGGAACAAGGGCACGCCGATGAAGGCCGTGAGCACACCCAGCGGCAGCTCGGCCGGCTTGACCAGGGTGCGTGCCACCACGTCGGCCACCAGCACCAGCGCGGCGCCCAGCAGGGCCGAACCCGGCAGCACCACGCGGTGGTCCGGCCCGGCCACCAGGCGCACCCAGTGCGGCGCCACCAGGCCGATGAAGCCGATGATCCCCGTGGCGGCCGTGACGGCGCCCACGGCCAGCGCCGTGACCAGCACCGCCAGGCGCTTGGTCCGCTCCACCGGCACGCCCAAGAGTGCAGCCTGCGCCTCGCCCAGCGCAATCGCGTTGAGCGGGCGCGCCAGCGCCAGGCCCAGGCCACAGGCCACCGCCACGATGGTGCCCACCAGGGCCACAGCGCTCCAGCGCGCGCCGCCCAGGCTGCCCAGCAGCCACATCTGGATGTTGCGCAGCTGCTCGTCGGTGGATATGAAATTGAGGTAGCCCAGCCCCGCCAGCGCCAGCGCATTCACCGCCACGCCCGCCAGCAGCATCAGCCCCATGCGCGTGCCGCCATCGGCCTGCGCCAGTCCATAGATCAGCGCCGTGACCAGCAGGCCACCGCCAAAGGCCATGCCCACCAGCGTCCAGCTGCCCAGCGTGCGCGGCAGCTCGGGCAGCCAGTAGCTGCCCAGCACGATGGTGAGCGCGGCGGCCAGCGCGGCCCCGCTGCTCACACCGATGAGGCCCGGGTCGGCCAGCGGGTTGCGGAACAGCCCCTGCATCAGCGCACCGGCCAGCCCCAGGCCCGCCCCTGCGGCCACGCCCATCAGCAGGCGCGGCAGGCGGATGTTGATGAACACCAGATACTCGGGCGCCTGCTCGGTGGAAGGCGCAGCCCCCACGGCCTGCAGCAGCACCTGCCACAGCCGGGCGGGCGCGATGGCATACGCGCCCTGCGTGCTGGCCCAGACAAAGGCCAGCACCACCAGCACCGCCCCAACAGCCAGCGCCGCGCGGGGGGACAGGCGCCCCACGGTCCAGCGCGCGCCCGGCGGCGCCACGGCCAGGCCGCTCACGCTGTGATCGCCTGCGTGCGGGTGTGCAGCTCGCGCACGGCCCCTGGCAGGCGCGGCCCAAAGCCCAGCAGGTGGCTGGCCTCCATGGTCACCAGGGCCTTGCGGCGGAATGCGGGCGTGAGCGCCAGCTCCGGCCGTTGCCAGAACGCGACCTCTCCACCCAGCGCCGCTATGCCCTGCGTGCTGTTGAGCAGCACGTCCGGCGCGGCGCTGGCCATGGCCTCGGCCGTGAGCGGCCGGTAGCCAGCGAACTGCGTGATGGCATTGGTCGCACCCGCAAAGCGGATCAGCGCATCGGCCGCCGTGCCGGTGCCCGCCACCATGGGGCTGCCGCCGTGCGACAGGATGAAGATGGCGCGCGGGCGCCGCGCGGCGGCCGCCACCACTCTTTGCACCGTTGCCCACTGCGCTTCCAGGTCCGCCTGCAGCGCCTGGGCCTCGCGCTCGCGGCCCGCCACGCGGCCCACGGTGGCCACCTTGCGCCGCACCTCGTCCCAGGTGTGGTCGGCTTGCACCAGCTCCACGCGCACACCGGCGCTGCGCACCTGGTCCAGCACCACGGGCGGCCCGGCCTCGGTGGTGCCCACCACGGCATCGGGCTTGAGGGACAGCAGCCCCTCGGCCGAGAGCTGGCGCATGTAGCCGACCTTGGCGGTCTGCAGAGCGGCCTCGGGGAACAGGCTGGTGGTGTCGGTGCCCACCAGCTGGCCCTGCGCGCCCAGCAGGTAGACCACCTCGGTCAGCGCGCCGCCCAGCGAGACGATGCGCGCAGGGCTGGCGGCCCGCGCACGTCCGGCGCCCGCCGCAGACAGCAGCGGCAGCGCCGCCATGCCGCGCAGCAGCTGCCTGCGCGCCGCATCGGTCAGGCCGTCACGCAACATGGGCCACCTCGTCCTGCTGCGCCTGCGGCAACCGCGCCACCAGGTCGCGCCAGCCCTGCAGCTCGGGCTTGCCGGGCTTGCGCGCACCGAAGAACATGGCCATCAGCTCGCCCGCGTGGTCGAACGCTTCGACGGAGGTGACCACGCCATCGGCCGTGGGTTTTTCCACCACCCACACGCTGGCCACCCTGTCGGTGCGCAGGTGCAGGTTGAAACCCGCGTCCAGCACGTTGATCCATTGCGCATGCGGCGTATCGAGCGGCTGGATGTTGCGCACCGGCCCGGTGTGGATCTGGATGCAACCGCCGCTGCCCACGAACACCATGATGGGCAGGCCGTCCACTGCGGCCTCGTCCAGCAGGCGTGGCACGGCCTCCCGCGTGGCGCGCCACGCAAACTGGCCTTCGACCAGGCGAAAGCTCTGCTGGCGCTCCACGCCGAACTTCTTGGTCAGGCCGAAGAACTCGTGCGTGTCCTGCATCGCGCCCCAGGCCTCGCGCAGGCCCTCGGCGTCAATGTCGGCATCGGGCCGCACGGGTTCCGGCGCGGGCGCCTTGCCGAACACATACCCCGCGCTGGGCAATGCAAAGCGGTTCACCACAGCATCGAACGCGGCCAGGTCGGTGGCCTCGCGCGTGAAGATCTTGTGCACGGCGCGGCCATGCGCGTTGTAGAACTGCAGGCTGCGCGATGGCGGCTTCGCAGGGTCGCTGGCCAGTTCCGTCACCGCAAAACCGGCATGCCACTGCGCAAAGAAAAGGCGCAGGTCGATGTCTTCGCCCAGCGCGATGCCCACCGGCCCGGTGGCCGAGACGTGCGTGTACACGCCGGTCTTCTCGTGCACCGTGCTCTCGTTGCGCGTCAGCGCCATCAGCGGGCCGCAGGCCTCGAGCGACTGCAGCAGCTCCAGCCACGAGCCCTGCAGCGGCCGGGCCTTGAGGGCGTGGCCGTGCTCGCCCGCGTGTGCGGCCACTGCCGCGCCTTCGGACAGGCCGATGCTCTCGGCCGCTTCCTTGGCGCGCTTGCCAGTTGCACGCGCAGCGGCGAATTGCGCGCGGATGTCGGGTGCGGCCACGGGCGCAGCGGCGGGCGCCGCCAAGGGCGTGCCCAGGGTGTTGGTCACGGCGGCGCTCATTGCATGGCCTCCGGTGCGGTGTGCCACAGCACGCGGCGCTGCTCGGCGGCCACCAGCGCGGCGCTGGCGGCGGTGTCCTGGCGCGCCTTGCATTGCTGGTCCCAGCGGCCTTGCAGGCTCCAGACCACGGTGCGGAAGTGCGCGGTGAAGCCTTCGGCATCGGCCAGCATCTGCAGGTTGGCCGCGATCTTGCGGCCCATGGCGTCGCGGTGGCTGTCGCAGCAGGCCTGCACATAGCCCGTCATCAGGGCCAGGGTGCCGGCCAGCAGCGCCTCGGCACAGGGCAGGCTGTATTCCTCGTCGCAATGGGCGCCGGACGTGGGCGTGTCGGGCGTGTCAGGTGCATGGCTCATGAACTGTCTCCTTGATGAAGTGCCTGAAAAGGTGCCTAGGGAGGTGACTTAGAAATCCGCCACCAGCGACACGCGCACCGCGCGGCCGGGCTGGCTGTAGGCGTCGATGAAGCCGGCATTGGCGGCCAGGCCGCGCACGTCGGCCCAGCGCCAGTGTTTTTTGTCGGTGAGGTTGTAGATGCCCGCGTTCAGGCGCAGGTCCTTGCGGATGCGCCACTGGGCCGCCAGGTCCAGCACCGTGTACGACGGCGTGAGGAACTGCGTGCTGCCCGTGGCCACGCTCACGTCGCTGGGCTTCTTGGCGGCGGCGTGGGTCATGTCCAGCCGCGCCATCCAGCCGCCCGTGTCGTAGCGCAGGCCCGCCGTCAGACGCGATGGGTCCACGGTGTTCACCGGCTTGCCGGTGGCCGTGTCGCGGCCGCGTGTCTGGCCATAGGCAAACGGAGAACTCCACTGCCCGCCCGCCCACTGGCCCCAGTGCATGTTGCCCTTGACCTCAAAGCCGTTCAGCTTGACGCGGCCGATGTTGACCGACTGGAACACCAGCGGGTTGCCCGGCGCACCCGTGCCGCCAACCTGGCGCAGGTCCTCGATGAAATCCTTGTAGCGGCCCGTGAACGCGGCGGCCTCGATGGACAGTCGCTCCATGCGCCCGCGCACGCCCAGCTCGAAGTTCTGGCTCTTCTCGGGCTTGAGGTTGGCATTGGGCACGGTCTTGTAGTTGCCCACCGGGTTCTCGAAGAACGCGTTGACCTGCCCTGCATTGGGCGCACGGAAGCCCGCCGCATAGTTGCCGAACACGCTCCACTGCTCGCTGGCGCGGTACAACATGCCGAACTTGGGCGAAGTGGCGTTACCCGACAGGGACACAGCCCGCGCGCCGAAGCCCGCCTGGTCGGCCTTGATGCGGAAGGTGTCAAAGCGCACGCCGGGCGTGACGCTCCAGGGCCCGGTCACGAACTCGTCCTGCACATACAGGGCTGTGCTGGTCTCGGTGGTGTCGGGGAAGCGCTTGAGCGGGAAGGTCTCGCCCGTGGGGGGCGTCACGCCGGTCTGCAGGTTCTCGACCTTGGCCGCCGTGTAGTCCAGCCCATAGGTGATCTTCTGGACCCAGCCCCCGCCCGAACGCAGCACCTTGCTGCCCTGCAGGTTGACCTGCCAGGTGCGCTCGTCGTAGGTCACGTCGCGCACGCGGTCGGCGGCGGTGTTGCGGTCCTCGGTGATGTACTCGCGCGAATGGGCGTCCTGGAAGCTCAGCGTGGCCTCCACGTCGTCGGCAAACGCGGTGTTCACGCGCCACGAGCCCTCCCAGGTCGCACGGCTGCGCTGCATGTCGGTGAACGAGGTGGAGCCCAGCACCGAGGTGGCTGCCAGCGGCGGCTTGGAACGCGCGGTGAGCAGTTCGTAGTCCGAGGTCTTGTCCACATGCTCCAGCGTGAACACATGGCGCTGGCCGCCGCCGGGCGTGAGCACCACCTTGCCCAGCAGCGCGCCGCTTCGGTCCTTTTGCGGATTGGGGCGGGTGCGGTCGGCGTTGGCCGCGCTGTTGGTGCCCATGTTGTCCAGCTCGCTGGCGCGCATGACATTGCCGCCCAGCAGCCACTGCACGGTGTCGCCCGCCTTGCCCGCCACGGTGGCGCCCACGCGTTTGCCATGCTCGTCGCCGTCGTAGCCCAGGCTCACGCGGCCACCGATGCGCTTGTCGCCTTCAAGGAAGGCCGAGGGGTCTGCGGTGATGAAGTTGACCAGGCCCGCCATGCCGTCGGAGCCATACAGCGCCGACGTGGCGCCGCGCACGACCTCGATGCGCTGCAGCAGGCCGATGTCCAGGTAGTCGCGCCCGAACGCATTGGCGCTGAAAACATAGCTGCGCGGCAGGCGGATGCCGTCCACCATCATCAGCACGCGGTTGCCGTCCAGTCCGCGGATGTTGAAGCCCGCATTCTGCTCGCGCCCCGTGGAGCCGCTGGCCAGCGAAAAACGCGCGGGCGACCGCGTGACCGACACATTGGGCAGCTCGCGCGCCACGTCGCGGATGTCGCGCACCTGACCTTCTTCGATGGCCTGTGCGTTGACCACGTCGATGCCCATGGGCAGCTCATCGCGGTCCTGCTCGCTGCGCGAGCCGCTGATGACCACTTCCTTGAGTGCCGGGCCTGCGGCGATCAGCTGCCCTGCGCCAAGCGGGCTTTGCGTGCCCTGGGCGTGGGCGTTCCAGGCGGCACCCAGCGCACAGGCCACGAGCCAGGCCACGGGGTGAAGGTTGAACGTGCGGGGACGGAGTTCGGATGCGGATGCAGGTGCGTGCGCCACGGGGGAGCCCTTCTTCTCTGGTCGGTAGGGGTGACAGGAAGCTGGCTCTGCGTGTCATCGCACCCGTACAGGTGCTGGCACGTCCGCTGGCAACGAAGCGGTCATTATAGATGAGAATAATTATCAATACACGTATTGCACATTACTCCGTGCATTCGCTGCCCGCTTTCGCTTCGGGCTTTCGCTTCGGGCTATTGCTTCGGGCTATTGCTTCGGGCTATTGCTTCGGGCTATTGCTTCGGGCTATTGCTTCGGGCTATTGCTTCGGGCTATTGCTTCGGGCTATTGCTTCGGGCTATTGCTCCGTGCGCCGCCTGGGGATTGAGCGCCCGCCCAGGGCTCAGCGGTTGGCGCCCGGCAGCATCCCTTGGCTGCGCAATGGAAAAAGGGAGCCCGAAGGCTCCCTGGGTCGCATGGCGATGCCAAGCAAAATGCTATGCAATTAATAGCTACCAACGGCCTACCATCAGGCGGTAACAGGCATTTTTATGCCTGAAATCCCGCCTTTTCCGCTACGGCGGCCGCTGCGGTGCACTCAGGCTGCTGGCTGTGCCACCACGGGCATGCGAATCAGGTGATCGAACGCGCTCAATGCAGCCTTCGATCCTTCACCCGCTGCGATCACGATCTGCTTGAACGGCACCGTGGTGCAGTCGCCCGCTGCGAACACGCCGGGCAGGTTGGTGCGGCCGTGCGCATCGACAATGATTTCGCCAAAACGCGACAGCTCCACCGTGCCCTTGAGCCACTCGGTGTTGGGCACCAGGCCGATTTGCACGAACACGCCTTCGAGTGGCACCAGGTGCTCCTGGCCAGTGGCGCGGTCTTTGTAATTCAGGCCGTTGACCTTGCCGTCGTCGCCGGTGATTTCGGTGGTCTGCGCGTTGGTGTGGATGGTCACGTTGGGCAGGCTCTTGAGCTTGTTGACCAGCACGGCGTCGGCCTTGAGCTGGTCGGCAAACTCGATGAGCGTGACGTGCTGCACGATGCCCGCCAGGTCGATGGCGGCCTCGACGCCCGAGTTGCCGCCGCCGATGACCGACACGCGCTTGCCCTTGAACAGCGGGCCGTCGCAGTGCGGGCAGTAGGCCACGCCCTTGTTCTTGTACTCGGCTTCGCCGG
>CAYXSL010000098.1:0-16300 GCA_964466605.1 uncultured Verminephrobacter sp. | reverse complement strand
CAGGGCCTGGCCCAGCTGGGCGAGGAAGGCGCGATCCAGGTCTTCAAGCCCGATGCCGGCGGCAACATGCTGCTGGGCGCCGTGGGCCAGCTGCAGTTTGAAGTGGTGCAGCACCGCCTGAAGGCCGAATACGACGCCGACGTGCGCCTCGAAGGCTGCCAGTACACCGGCGCGCGCTGGATCACGGCGGACAACGCGGCCGACCTGCGGGCGTTCACCGACGCGTATCCGCTGCGTTTGGCGCACGATGCGGCAGACACGCTGGCTTACCTGTGCACCTCGCCCTATGACGTGCGGCTGGCGCAGGAGCGGTTTCCGAAGATCCATTTCCATCCGCTGCGGGAGCATGCGGGGTTGGCTTTGCAGAAGGCGGGTTGAGCCCGCATGCAGCGCTTGGACCTCTGGCCGCCAGCGGCCCGCCGTGACGTTGTGGGCGTCTTCACCGACATCGACGACACCCTCACCACCGAAGGCGCCATCACACCCGACGCGCTGCAGGCGCTGGCCGACCTGAAGGCGGCGGGGCTGGTGGTCATCCCCATCACGGGGCGGCCGATAGGCTGGTGCGAGCCGTTCATGGCGGGGCCTGCGGGTTCGACCTGGCCGGTAGACGCCATGGTGGCGGAGAACGGGGCTGTGGCGTTTGCCCCGGGCTCCGGCCCGCGCCAAGCGCTGGTCAAGCGCTACCAGCAGGACGCCGCCACGCGCAGCGCCAACCAGGCGCGCATGCGCGAGATCGCAGCGCTGGTGACGGCCGAAGTGCCCGGTGTAAACCTGAGCCGCGACAGTGCAGGGCGCGAGACGGATCTGGCGTTTGACTATGCGGAGTTCGACCGGCACACGCCGGACACCGTACAGCAAGTGCTGGCCCTGCTGCAGCGCGAAGGCATGCAGACCACAGTGAGCAGCATCCACATCCACGGTTGTTTTGGCGACTTCAACAAGTGGCAGGGCGCGAACTGGATCGTGCGCGAGTTGTTCGGCCGCGACCTCGCGCTAGAGCTGGACCGCTGGGTGTTTGTGGGCGACTCGGGCAACGACCAGGCGATGTTCCAGCACTTCCCCCACAGCGTGGGCGTGGCCAACATCGCGCGGTTTGTGCCGCAGCTCACGCACCTGCCGCGTTATGTGACGCAGGGTGAACGGGGCGCGGGGTTTGCTGAAGTGGCGCGGGCGATCCTCGCGGGCCGGTAAGGTGGCAGGCGGGCCCTTGCCGTTCGGTTTCACCGAAGATTTTTGAATCAAAAAAGGCCCTTCCGCGCGATGGGTATGCCTTTCAAGCTATATATTTAATAGCAATCACTCCATCAATGCCGTGCGGCCGCAGCTAGGCCTTGAGAAAGATGTCCGTATCCGGCGCAAAACACGCATGCAGCGGCAGCAGCGCCCCGCCCAGGGCCCGGGCGTCGGAGCCCATGGTGCCCAGCTCCAGCCGGGGGGGCTGGTGCAGGCCTTCCCAGTTGTAGTCGGCCAGCGCGTGGCGGGCACCTTCGCACAGGGCCTGCAGCAGTTCGGGGGCGGCGGCGCCATCGACCACCACGGCGTCCAGATCCAAAAACGCAGTGGCCGAGACGATGCAATGCGCGAGGCCGGCCGCTGCGCGGGCAATCCAGCCCCGGCTGTGCTCCAGCCAGGGGGCCTGCAGCACGCGCTTGTCGTAGGCGGCCATGGGGTCCAGGCCGTGTTCGCGAAAGCGCTGCTCCAGCTCCCACAGCGAGGCCTGGCTGATGAGCTGCGCGGGCGCCTGGCCCGGCTGGGCGGGTGACAGCGGCAGCGAAGCCACCGCACCTGCGTTGCCATGCAGACCGCGATGCAGGTGCGAGTTGATGACCAGCCCGCCGCCCACAAAGGTGTCCATGAACAGGTACAGAAAACTCGGGATGTCGCGCCCGCGCCCCTGCAGCAGCTCGGCCACGCAGGCGGCGGAGGTGTCCTTGGCAAAGGACACGGGCAGCTCGGTCATCTGCTGCACCTGCTCGGCCAGGTCGATGTTGTTCCAGGCCTCGGACTGCGCTTCAGTCAGCCCCAGCATGCGGTGCCAGCCGCCGAGCTGGAACGGCGCGGCCACGCCCACGCCCACCACGCGCGAGCGCAGCGGGCCCAGGCCGTCGAGCAGTTGGTTCAGGTGCGTGCGGATGGCGGGCAGCAGCAGGGCGATGTCGGGGAAGGCGTAGTCGAGCACGATGCGCTCGCGCACATGGCCGGTGAAGTCCACCAGCAGCCAGTCGGCGCTGCGGCGGCCGATCTTGATGCCGATGGCAAAGGCGCCGTCGGGGTTCAGGCCAATCGGCACCGAGGGCTGGCCCACGCGGCCGCGCACGGGCGCTTCGCGGCGCAGCAGCTGGTCTTCGTCGAGCCGGGCGGTGATGAGGCCGATGGTCTGCGCTGTCAGGCCCGTGACCCGCGCCATCTCGGCCTTGGCCAGGCTGCCATGGGTGCGCAGCGCCTGCAGCACCACGCGCTCGTTGAACTGGCGCAGCCCCACGTGGTTGGAGCCGCGCTGGCGCAGCAGCGCGGGGCTGGCGGCAGTGTTGTCAACGGCGGATGGGGATGCGTCGGTGTCCAGCATGGTGATGAAACGATCAGGCGTTCAGAGTGTCGCCGATGACGCCCTTGCGCAGCAGGAAATTACCCCAGGGCTGCAGCTCGCCAGTGACGACGATGGCATAGGCCTTTTTGACGCGTTCGTAGAACGCAAAGCGCTCCACACCCTCAGCCTGCCCGCTGGCCACGCCCTCGCGCGCCAACACTTGCAAGGTTTCGCGCTGTAGGGCCGAGCGGTAAGGCACTTCCGTGCCGCCCACCTGCATATAGGCCACGGGGTGCGGCACGTCCTGCGCCAGGGGCAGCACGCTGGCCACGGCCTGCACGGCACGTGCCATGCCAATGCCGGGCAGGCGCAGCACGGGTTTGCCTGCACCCAGGCTCATGGCGGTGAAGTTGGCATCGGCCAGCACGATGGCGTCGTCGTGGCCCATCTCGGCCAGCACCTTGAGCAGATCGGGGGTCAGCAGGGGATCAATGTTCTTCAGCATGGCGGGCTGTTCAGGCGAGGCATTCGGCGGGCAGGTCAGCGGCCGCCATGGCCCCGGTCATCACGGCCACGGTGTCGCTCATGCTGATCTTTTGGGGGTTGACGACGGCAGCGCGCTTGCCCAGGCGGGCGATGTGGATGCGGTCGGCAATCTCGAACACATGGGGCATGTTGTGGCTGATGAGAATGACGGGCAGGCCCTTGTCGCGCACGCGGCGGATCAGCTCCAGCACCATGTTGCCCTCCTTCACGCCGAGGGCGGCGGTGGGCTCGTCCATGATGACGACATGGCGCGCAAACGCTGCCGCACGCGCCACGGCCACGCACTGGCGCTGGCCGCCCGACAGGGTTTCGACCGCCTGCGTCATGGAGCGGATGCCCACCTTCAGCTCGGCCATGCGGGCCACGCTTTCTTCGAGCATCTTCTTCTTGTCGAGCATGCGCAGCGCGCTGCCCAACAGGCCGGGGCGGCGAAGCTCGCGGCCCAGGAACAGGTTTTCGGCAATCGTCATGGCTGGGGCCACGGCCAGGTCCTGGTACACGGTTTCGATGCCCGCACGGCGCGCGTCGATGGGGCTCTTGAATTGGATGCGCTGGCCGTCGAGCAGGATCTCGCCTTCGTCCGGCACGGTGGCGCCCGACAGCGCCTTGATCAGGCTCGACTTGCCCGCACCGTTGTCGCCGATCACGGCCAGGATTTCACCGGCGCGCAGCTCAAAGTCGGCGCCATCCAACGCGGTGACCTGCCCATAGCGCTTGACCAGGCCCTTGGCCTGCATGACCAGCGGGGCGTTCGTTTCCTGGGTCGTTGTGTGTGTGGAGGTGCTCATGATCAACGCACTCCTTTGCGCGAGAGTTGGTCGGTGGCCACGGCCAGGATCACGAGGATGCCAGTGACCAGAATTTGGTACACCGACGACACACCCATCAGCGTGAGCCCGTTGCGGAACACGCCCACAATCAGCGCCCCCACCAGCGTGCCCAGGATGACGCCGCGCCCGCCAAACAGGCTGGTGCCGCCCAGCACTACAGCGCTGATGGCGTCGAGGTTCTCCGTCTGGCCCGCATTGGGGTCGCCCGCGCCGGTGCGCGCCACCGACAGCAGCGACGCAATGCCGTAGAACAGGCCTGCCAGCACGTACACGCCCAGCAGTACCTTGTCGGTGGCAATGCCGGTGAGGCGCGTGGCCTCGGGGCTGTTGCCCACGGCGTACACATGGCGGCCCGGTGCGGTCTCGCGCAGCGCAAACCAGGTGACGAGGTACAGCACCAGCATGAGCACCGCGCCCCAGACGATGGCGGTCTGCCCCAACTGGAAGGTGTTGCCCAGAGCGACCATGCCCGCAGGGATGTCGGTGATGGTCTGCGCGCCCGAATACAGCTGCGTGGCGGCAAACGCGATGTTGAGCGTGCCCAGCGTGACGATGAAGGGCGGCAGCTTGATCTTGGTGACCAAGAGGCCGTTGACCAAACCAAACAGCATGGTCACCGCCATGCCGCAGGCAATGGCCACGGGGGCCGAGAGGCCGTAGTCCGCCGCCATCTTGGTCATCACGATGCCGCCCAGCGCCATCACCATCCCACACGACAGATCAATGCCCGCCGTGAGGATCACCAGCGTCTGGCCGATGGCGATGACCGCCACCACCATGACCTGCTGCAGGATGAGCGCGAAGTTCTGCGCCGACAGAAAACGCTCGCTCTGCGTGGCAAAAAACGCGCACGCTAGGATCAGCGCGATGAACGGCCCCAGCGTGGCCAGCGGCGGTAGTTTGGAAGCGGTCGAGGACATGGCGGCTCCGTGCGGGTGGACAAAGGTGGCGCTCAGAAAGCAGTTGACGGTTGGGAGCCGATCGCAAAACTCAACGAAGCGGTTCTGGCTAGGCGCTGCGTCGCAGGCAGTACGGTAGTACGACAAGACGCAGCAACGACGCCAGAAGAGTTTTTCGAACGGCTCTTACTTGGCGCCCCAGCACAGGTCGGTGCCGGTTTTCACATCCTTGCTGTCCACGCCCGCCATGGGCTTGGCAGCGATCAGCGTCACGCCGGTGTCGGTGTAGCCGCTGACCTTCTTGCCGGTCTTGGCGTATTCCACGCCTGCCGCCACGCCCATGGCGGCCATGCGCAGTGGGTACTGCTGGCTGGTGGCGGCGATCACACCCTTGCCCACATCGGCAATGCCTGCGCAGCCGCCGTCCACCGAGACGATGAGCACGTTCTTCTCCTTGCCTGCGGCCTTGAGCGCGTTGTAGGCACCAGCAGCGGCGGGCTCGTTGATGGTGTAGACGATGTTGATGTCAGGGTTCTTCTGCAGGCAGTTTTCCATGCCGGTCTGGCCCTTGGCGCGGTCGCCAAAGCTGTCGGCCATGCAGACCACTTCGGCGGGGCGCGACAGCTCATTGCTCTTTGCATCGTTGGCCTGCAGGCCAAAGCCCTTCAGGAAGCCGTTGTGCCGCTGCGCGCCCACCGGGTGGCCGGGGAACAGGTCCAGCGTGGCGATCACGGGCTTCTTGCCCGCAGCGGCCGCCTTGGCGTACTGGCCGATCAGCTCGCCCGCCTTGTAGTTATCGGTGGCGAACAGCGCGTCCGTCGCGTCCATGGGCTCGGTGGGGCTGTCCAGCGCAATCACCATCACACCGCGTGCCTGCGCCTTCTTGATGGCGGGCACGATGGCCTTGGCATCGCTGGGGGTGATGAGGATGGTCTTGGCGCCTGCGGCGATCAGGTTCTCCATGGCCGTGACCTGGCCCGCGTTGTCGCCGTCGGTCTTGCCCGCAGCCGACACCAGCTTGGCGCCCAGCTTCTTGGCCTCGGCCGTGGCGCCCTCTTTCATCTTGACGAAGAACGGATTGGTCTCGGTCTTGGTGATGAGGCCGATGACGGGCTCGGACGTCTGTGCCTGGGCCAGGCCACAGGCCAGTGCGCCGGTGAGGGCAAGGGCAGAAAGTGCGAAGGCGGGGAAGCGTTGCATGGCGTTGGTCTCCGGGTGTTGGGATGGCAGATTCCTGTCGGCCCCGTGCTGCGCGGCTGGCAGGTGAACCACTCTTGTCGGGTGGATGGGATCGAACTATAGTGGTCTGCAAGTTAATAAATCAAGTGGATTTACTTATGGTTTTCCCTATTCGGACCAACGACGCCCCCACAGCTCACACGGCACCGCCGCTGCGGGTGGCCACGGCGGGCGAGGCCTTGTTCGACCTGATCGAAGAGCCCGATGGCCGCCTCAAGCCCTGCGCGGGCGGCGCGGTCTACAACCTCACCCGCGCGCTGGGCCTACAGGGCGTGGGCACGCAGTACCTCAACCCGCTGTCGGGCGACCTGCTGGGGCGGCAGCTGGCGCGCGGCCTGCACGATGCGGGCGTGGCCCTGGCAGCACCCGTGCCGGTGCGTGCGCCCAGCGCGCTGGCGCTGGCCGCGCTGGACGCCGAGGGCAAGGCCAGCTACAGCTTCTACCGCGACGGCGTGGCCGACCGCCAGGTGACGGCAGCGGCGCTGACGAACGCCTGCGCCGCGCTGCCCGAGTTGCAGGTGGTGGCCACGGGTTGCCTGGCGCTGGTGGCGCAGGACGCCGCCATCTACTTGCCCTGGCTGGCGGCGCAGCGCGCAGCGGGGCGCATGGTGGTGGTCGATGCCAACCTGCGCCTGTCGGCCGTGGACGACGCCGACGCCTACCGCGCCAATGTGATGGCCGCCCTGCAGCACGCCCACCTCATCAAGGTGAGCGACGATGACCTGGAGGCGCTGGCCGTCCCGGGCGCCAACGCGCTGGAGCGCGCCCACACCTTGCAGCAGCAGACGCAGGCGCAATGGCTCGCGCTCACGCTGGGGCCGGGGGGCGCCTGGCTGCTGCAGCGCGATGGGCTGACCGCGCACGCGCGCGAAGAAGCGCCGATCACGGTGGTGGACACGGTGGGAGCGGGCGACTGTTTTCTGGCGGGGTTGATCACCGCCTGGCTGGCGGGACCTGAGCGTGGCGAAGAGGCACTGGCCGCGCGTGCGGGGGGCCTGGCGGCGCCTGTCACCGAAGCCCGGTTGCGGGCCGTGCTGCACCATGCGCTGGCCAGCGCCAGCCACTGTGTGGAGCGCGCGGGCTGCACGCCGCCGCGCTACGAAGAAGTGCGCGAAAGGCTGTTGCAGCGGCGCAGGGCCACCGCCGCAGCCCGCTAGCGCTTATTCAGCCGGTTTGGCTGCCGGTTTGCGGGCCCGGCTGCGGGGACGGGCAGCCGGCGCCTTGGCAGGTGCGGCGCCTTCTGCCTCAGCGCCAGAGGCCTCGGGCGCGGCGGCGGGGGACTCGGCGTTTGCCGCATCGTCCGCATCCACACCAGCACGCGCGCTGCGCGCACGGGGCGCGGTGGCCTTGCGCGGGCTGGCGCCTGCCTTTGCGCCAGCTCCACTGCGCGCGCGGCTGCGGCGGGGGGCGGCGGCTTCGGCGCCCTCGGCCTCAGCCTCGGTGGATGCACCGCTTTCCAGCGTGTCCTCACCCTCTTCCACTTGATGGCGCAGCTCCGGTTGCGGTGTGGCGTGGATCACCGGCTCTGGCGCCACCGCCTCCGGGGCCACGGGCTGGCTGAAGTAGCGGCTGGCCGGGCGCTCCACGGGAGCATCGGCCTCCCCGGCCTCAAAGTGTTCGTTGCGCTGCGCAGAGCGCGTTTCTGCACGCTCTGCACGGTCCGCGCCCTCACCACGACGCCCCCGGTTGCGGCCCGGTGCGCCCGGCCCTTCGCCACTGTCAGAACGCAAATCGGGCGCCGTCGCCACCGCATGGAAGTCATGCCGCGTGGCCCCGCCCTGGCTGGCGCGCTCGCCGCCGCCTTCGGGCCGCGCGGGCGCCGCTACGGCCGTCGGGCCCCCATGGCTGCGGAACACATACGCGCCCGACTTTTCATCGCGCCCAAACTCCAGCAGCCCGCGCGCCTGGGCTTCTTCGAGCAGGTTGCCAAAGGTGCGGAAGCCATAACGCCCTTCGCTGAAATCGGGCTTGCGGCGCTTGATGGCCTCCTTGAGCACCGAGGCCCAGATCTTGCCGCTGTCGCCCCGCTCGGCCATGAGGGCGTCGAACGTTTCGGCCGCCAGCTCCACACCCTGGGTGCGGCGTGAGTCCTGGCTTTCCTTGCGGCTGCGTTCTTCTTCGGGGCTGCGGCGGGGCGCGGGAGCCGGGTTGCTGCCAGGGCTCTGGCGGCGGGCCTGGGCACGCTGGTTTTCGCGCACCAGGTCGTCATAAAAGATGAACTCGTCGCAGTTGGCGATCAGCAGGTCGGAGGTGGACTGCTTCACGCCCACGCCGATCACCTGCTTGTTGTTCTCGCGCAGCTTGGACACGAGCGGCGAAAAGTCCGAATCGCCGCTGATGATGACGAAGGTGTTGACGTGCGACTTGGTGTAGCAGAGGTCCAGCGCATCCACCACCAGGCGGATGTCGGCCGAATTTTTGCCCGACTGGCGCACGTGCGGGATTTCGATCAGCTCGAAATTCGCCTCGTGCATGGTGGCCTTGAAGCCCTTGTAGCGCTCCCAGTCGCAATAGGCCTTCTTGACCACGATGGAGCCCTTGAGCAGCAGGCGCTCCAGGATGGGCTTGATGTCGAACTTTTCGTACTGCGCATCGCGCACGCCCAGGGCGACGTTTTCAAAGTCGCAGAACAGGGCCATGCTGATGCTGTCGGAGGGGGATGCCATATCGTGTGTGAGTTCCGTTCAATGCTGCGGATCATCACACGGAACGCATGGCCCCTCCGAAGGGCGTGGCCTCAGGCGGGCTTGGCCAAGCCCAATTTTTCTACCAGCGCCTTTTCGCGCGTGAACGTGTCCTGCGCAAACTTCTTGTACGCCGACGTGCCCATGTACATGGGCACCATGTCGTAGCGGGCCAGTGCGGTCTTGTAGCTCTCCTGCTCCATGGCCTGCTTGAAGGCATCGTGCAGGCGCTTGACCACCGCGTCCGGCGTGCCCTTGGGGGCGCCAATGCCGAACGGCGAGTTCTGCACCAGGTTCAGGCCCAGCTCCTTGAGCGTGGGCGCATCGGGGAACTTGGCCAGGCGCTCGGCGCCCCAGGTGTTGAGCACGCGCAGCTTGCCGGCCTCGACCTGCGGCGCAAAACCGGTGGAGTCGGCCGCCGCCATGATCTGCCCGCCCAGGATGGACTGCATCAGGTCGGCACTGCCCTTGTAGGGCACATGCAGCAGCTCCAGGCCCAGCTGCTGGGCGATGAGTTCCATCGTCAGGTGCGGGCTGGTCATGGTGCCAGTGGAGCCGTAGCTCAGCTTGCCCGGATTGGCCTTGGCCCAGGCCACGAAGTGCGTCCAGGTCTTGAGCGGGGAGTCGGCAGGCACCACCAGGCCGAACGCATAGCCGGTGACGTTGAGCACGTAGCTGATGTCCTTGACCGGGTCCCAGTTGATCTTGGTGGTGTAGGGCAGGCGAAACACGCCCAGCGGGATCTGCGCCACGGTGTAGCCGTCGGCAGGCACGGTTTGCAGCGCCTGCGCAGGCAGGGTGCCGCCCGCGCCGGGCTTGTTTTCGACCACCACGGGCTGGCCCAGGATCTTGCTGGCGTTGTCGGCCAGCGACCGCATGGTGATGTCGGTGGGCCCCCCAGCCGGGAACGCGATGACCAGCTTGATGGGCTTGTTGGGAAAGCTCTGGGCCTGTGCCAGGAATGCGGGGGCAGCCAGGCTGGCGGCTCCCCATTGGATGATCTGGCGACGTTGCATGGCGGGGCTCCTGAAAAAGCAAAAACAAAGACTTCGCCATTGGACTGCAGCCCTTGCTGCGAGGGCATGCGGAAACCCCCTAGCCGCTGTCGCCCAGGCGCCAGCGCGCAGCCCATGCGCTGGTGCACCGCCGGGGCCGCATCACGCCTTGTAGGTGGACAACAAGATACTGGTTTCGGTGTTGCCAATGCCGGGCGTGAGGCGAATGCGGCCCAGTGCCGCATCAAACGCCTCCAAGCTCTCGGCACGCACCTCGGCCACGATGTCCCAGCGGCCATTGGTGGTGTGCAGCGTGCCCACCGTGGGCTCGCCGCGCAGCGCGCGGATCACGGCAGGGGCGGCGTTGCCTTCGACCGCGATGCTCATCCACGCCCGGATGCGCTGCGGCTCGGAGTCGGGCCGCAGGCGCACGGTGTAGCCGGTGATGACGCCGCTCTCCTCCATCTTGTGCAGCCGGTTCTGCACCGTGCCGCGCGACACGCGCAGCTTTTGCGCCAGCGTGGCCACCGGGGTGCGCGCATCGGCGCGCAGGATGCTGAGGATTTCGCGGTCGGTATCGTCGAGCTTGGTCATAGTGAATCTTGTAGTTGCCAGATTGGCAATTTTTAGCGCATTTCGAACAATCCTGACGCTATTGAATAGCCTGTGCCGTTCAGAAAATAGGGCCTTCTTTGCTTAGACCACCCCATGCTCCCAACCTGCGGCCCGACCATGTCCCCCTCGATCCAAGCCCCCAGCGCCGTCGTGATGGTGCGCCCCCACCACTTCCACCCCAATCCCGAAACCGCCGGGGACAACAGCTTTCAGGCACGCACCACCGGCCTGGCCGGCGAGGACATCGCACGCCGCGCCTTTGCCGAGGTCACCACCGCGGCGGCGGCACTGCAGGCGGCCGGTGTGCGCGTGCACCTGTTCGACGACACTGGCGAGCGCCACACGCCCGACGCGGTGTTCCCCAACAACTGGTTTTCCACCCATGCGGGCGGGCATGTGGCCGTCTACCCCATGTATGCCGCAAACCGCCGCCGCGAGCGCCGCAGCGACGTGATCGAGCTGCTCAAGGCCGAGTACCGCGTGCAGGACGTGATCGACTACTCCGGCCGGGAAGCCGACGGTGTGTTCCTCGAAGGCACGGGCGCCATGGTGCTCGATCACATCCACCGCATTGCCTACACAGCACAATCCCACCGCGCCAACCCGGTGGCGCTGGAACGGTTCTGCACCCACTTCCACTACGAGCCCCTGGCCTTTGCCACGGCCGATGCCGAAGGCCGGGCCTGCTACCACACCAACGTGATGCTGTGCGTGGGCACCGACTTTGCGCTGGGCGGCTTTCAGCTGATCACCGACCCGGCGCGGCGCGACACCGTGCGCGCACGGCTGCGCGAAACGGGGCGGGAGCTGGTGGAGCTGAGCCCCTGGCAGATCGGCGAATTTGCAGGCAATGCGCTGGAACTGCAGGGCACACAAGGCCGGGTGCTGGCCATGTCAGCGCGCGCAGCCGCCAGCCTGTCACCCGCACAAAAGGCCGTGATCGACCGCAGCGCCGCGCTGCTGCCGCTGGCCGTGCCCACCATCGAACTGGCGGGCGGGTCGGTGCGCTGCATGCTGGCAGGCATCCACCTGGCACGGCGTGACATTTTTCAAGCAAAAAATGCCGTTACCGCCTGATGGACATGCCTTTACAGCTATACATTTAATAGCAATAGCCTATACAGCGGATGGCGGCTCCACATCCAGCCGTGCATCGCAGCCTATGCCCGACGCAATCCAGCGCCGCGCCAGGGCCGACATCGCACGCACCGCCCAGGGCTGGGTGAGCCCTGTCACCCCACCCGGGTCGGCCACCATGCCACACCAGTAGCGCTGGTCCGCATCGCTCCAGCGCAGGGCCACACAGGCGCCCTGGCGGCGGCGCGACACCAGCACCCCCAGGGGGCAGGGCTCGGCCAGGCAACACAGGCCACAGCCGTTGCAGGGCGCGCCTTCGCCCGGCTTGGGCGGCGCTTCGGGGTGCAGCCACACCACGGTGGGTGGGCCAGAGAGTTGGGTTGGCATGGGCGACAGGCGGGGTGCAACGCGGCCACGGCGCTGCAAAAGCACTGCTGCATTGTGCCGCCAGCGCAGTCGGCGCAGTCGGCGCGCGCGGTGAGCGCAGGGCCCACGCATCCCCCGACACGCGCGGCGACCCGCACGACGGCGCCCTGCCCCCCGGCTCTGGCGCCAGAAAAAAAGCCCCTGCGGCGATTGCAGCAGGGGCTGAACCGGCCGAAGGGACCGGGGAGGGAGACAAGCAAAGGGGTGGGTCAAAAGCCCGGGGGTCAGCAGCCCGAGGGGCGGTTGGGGCGCATGGGCACGATCCCGCTCACACGCAGCGTGGCACCGGAGCCATCGCTGGCAGTCAGCGTCTTGCCGGTGAACCGCACCTGGTCGCTCTCGCGCACCACAGCGGTGTCCATGGCTTCGCCGCTGCCGTATTCCTTGCCGTCAAAGGTCAGGAACACCTGGTGCAGGCTGGTGGCATCGGGACGGTAACGGATGTCGCCAAAGGCCGTGGCGGACGAGCCCACCTTGTTGGCGCCGTCAAAGCGGAAGGTGCACAGCTCCGGCGTGGAGCCGATGGGGTTCTTCTTGTCCACTTCAGTGAGGTTGAGCGCTCCGTTGCCGTACACACCATTGAGGCCGTCGAGGGTGGCGTTGCTCACCGTGAGCACACCGGGCTCATTGCTGGGTGTCGGGTCGTCGTCATTGCCGCCGCCGCAGGCGACCAGCAACACGGAGGTGGCCGCAAGGGCGGTACAGGTCTTGAGGAAATGGAGCGTATTCATGGCGATGGGCGTCCTTGGAGGTGGATGGAAAGTGGGGAGCGAATCCCCTGCAAGCCATCGTAGGAAGCCCTGCCGACACCCGGCGTGCGCCAAGTTCCGCGCTGCGCGTAGGACAGGGGCCGACAGGGCTGTGCGCCCTCCCCGCCGCCCCGGCGCGGTTCAGCGCGCCAGCACGGGCGCCAGCGCCTTGCCCGTGTGGGTGCCTGCAGCCACCACCTCTTCGGGCGTGGCCGCTGCCACGATGCGCCCCCCGGCGCTGCCGCCCTCCGGCCCCAGGTCCAGGATCCAGTCGGCCTCGGCGATCACGTCCAGGTCGTGCTCGATCACCACCACGCTGTGGCCGCCGTCCACCAGGCGGTGCAGCACACGGATGAGCTTGTCCACGTCGGCCATGTGCAGGCCCACGGTGGGCTCGTCCAGCACATACAGCGTGTGCGGTGCCTTCTGGCCCCGGCGGCCCACCTCGTCGCGCACCTTGGTGAGTTCGGTCACGAGCTTGATGCGCTGCGCCTCGCCACCACTGAGCGTGGGCGAAGGCTGGCCCAGCGTGAGGTAACCCAGGCCCACGTCCTTGAGCAGCTGCAGCGGGTGCGCAATGCTGGGCATGGTGGCGAAGAAATCCACCGCCTCGTCCACCTCCATCTGCAGCACGTCGCCAATGCTCTTGCCGCGCCAGGTCACGGCCAGCGTCTCGGGGTTGAAACGCGCGCCGTGGCAGGTCTCGCAGGGCACCTTCACATCGGGCAGAAAGCTCATTTCGATGGTGCGCACGCCCGCGCCTTCGCAGCTCGCGCAGCGGCCCTCGCCGGTGTTGAAGCTGAAGCGCCCGGCCGCGTAGCCGCGCGCCTTGGCCTCCAGCGTTTCGGCGAACAGCTTGCGGATGGTGTCCCAAAAGCCGATGTAGGTGGCGGGGCAGCTGCGGGGTGTCTTGCCGATGGGCGTCTGGTCCACTTCGAGCACGCGGTCGATGCTCTCGAAGCCCGACAGGCCCGCGCAACCGACCAAGGGCGGTGCCTTGCCTGCGTCCATGGCATCGCGGCCCGCCTTGGTACTGCGCTGCTGCACCCAGGCCTGCACGTTGGCCAGCAGCACATCGCGCGCCAGGGTGGACTTGCCCGAGCCGCTCACGCCCGTCACCGCCACCAGGCGGTGCAGCGGCACGGTGGCGGTCACGTTCTGCAGGTTGTGCAGCTGCGCGCCGTGCACCGTGAGCCAGCGCATGGCGGCGCGCTCCCTGGCCTCGGTGAGTGCATCGGCGGCCAGTGCGGCAGCCTGGGCCGCGCGCTTCTTGGCCGCAGCGCTTTGGCGGCCCACAGGCTCGGCGGCAGGCGCGGGCGCCGCCTCGGCGGTCACCTCGCCCGGCGCCATGCTGCGGCGCAGTTGCAGCGGGTGCTTCATGGCATGCAGCAGGTAGCGGCCGGTTTGCGAATCTTCTGCGCCCGTGATGTCGGCCACGCTGCCCTGCGCCACCAGGCGGCCGCCGCGCTTGCCCGCACTCGGGCCGATGTCGATGATGTGGTCGGCGCGGCGGATGGTGTCTTCATCGTGCTCCACCACCACCAGCGTGTTGCCCTTGTCGCCGAGCTTGTGCAGCGCGTTGAGCAGGATCTGGTTGTCCCGCGCGTGCAGGCCGATGGTGGGCTCATCCAGCACGTAGCACACGCCCTGCAGGTTGCTGCCCAGCTGCGCGGCCAGGCGGATGCGCTGGGCCTCGCCGCCGCTGAGCGTGGGCGCCCCCCGATCGAGCGTGAGGTAGCCCAGGCCCACTTCTTCCAGAAATTCGAGGCGGCTCTGGATCTCGGGCACCAGGTCGCGGGCGATGTCGGCCTCGCGCGCCGTCATGCCGCCTTCGACGCGCAGGGTCTCCACCCAGCGGCGCACGTCCGTGACAGACAGCGCGGCAATGTCGGTGATGCCCACGCCCGCAAACCTGACCGCGCGGGCCGTGGCATTCAAGCGCGTGCCGCTGCAGGTGGGGCAAGCGGTGTCGGCCAGGTCTTCCACCTCGGGCTCGGCAAAGGTCTGCTCGCGGCCTTTTTCCTTGTCGTCCTGCACCGAGTCGTCAAACACCTTGCGCTGGTCCTTGGTGAGCTTGACACCCGTGCCCACGCAGTCGGGGCACCAGCCGTGCTTGCTGTTGTAGCTGAACAGGCGCGGGTCCAGCTCGGCATAACTCGTGGCGCACACGGGGCAGGCGCGCTTGGTAGAGAACGCCTGCAGCTGGCCAATGCCCGCCGTGGGCTGGCCGCCCTCCATGGCATCGCGCAGGCCAGCGATGCCGCTGAGCACATGCACCACGCCCTTGCCGTGCGTGAGCGCGTCGGCCAGCGCGGTGCGCAGTTGGGCTTTGTTCTCAGGCGACACATCGATGCTTGCCACGGGCAGCTCGATGGTGTGTTCCTTGAAACGGTCGATGCGCGGGAAGTTGGTGGTGGGCAAAAAGTTGCCGTCCACGCGCAGGTGGGTGTAGCCGCGCGGGCGGGCCCAGTCGGCCAGTTCGGTGTACACGCCCTTGCGGTTCATCACCAGCGGCGCGAGCAGCCCGATGTGCTGGCCGCGGAACTGCGTGAGCAGCTGGGCCGCAATGCTCTCGGGCGTCTGCGGCTGCACGGCGGCGCCGTCCTTGGTGCAGTGCTGGGTGCCGAGCTTGACGTACAGCAGGCGCAGGAAGTGCCACACCTCGGTGGTCGTGCCCACGGTGGACTTGCGCCCGCCCCGCGAGAGTCGCTGCTCGATGGCGACGGTGGGCGGGATGCCGTACACCGCATCCACCTCGGGCCGGCCTGCGGGCTGCACGATGCTGCGCGCATAGGCGTTGAGCGATTCGAGGTAGCGGCGCTGGCCTTCGTTGAACAAAATATCGAACGCGAGCGTGGACTTGCCCGAGCCGCTCACGCCCGTCACCACGTTGAACTTGCCACGCGGGATGTCCACGCTCAGGTTCTTGAGGTTGTGCTCCTTGGCGTTGACGATTTCAATGGCGTTTTTGGCCGTCTGCGCGCGTCCCTCTTGCCCAAGCAGCTCCTCTTTTCGTAGCGCAGCGGCCTTTTCGTGCACCGAATGCCCGCCCACGCCCAGCGCCAGTTCGTAGTCGCGCAGTGCCTGCCCGGTGTGCGAGCTGGCATGGGCCCGCACGTCCTCGGGCGTGCCCTCGGCCACGATGAGGCCGCCCGCATAGCCGCCTTCGGGCCCCAGGTCGATGAGCCAGTCGCTCGCGCGGATCACGTCCAGGTTGTGCTCGATGACGATGAGCGAGTGCCCCGCGTCAATGAGTTTGCGCAGCGCGCGCATGAGCTTGGCGATGTCGTCAAAGTGCAGGCCGGTGGTGGGCTCGTCGAACAGGAACAGCGTGCCCTTGCGCGCCACGGCCTGGCGCGACTTGGAAGCAGTTTTCGCCGCTTCGGCCAGAAAACCAGCGAGCTTGAGGCGCTGCGCCTCACCGCCGCTGAGCGTGGGCACGGGCTGGCCCAGCGCCACGTATTCGAGCCCCACGTCCACGATGGGCTGCAGCGCGCGGATCACATCGCGGTCATTGGCAAACAGGGTCGCAGCCTCGGCCACGGTCAACGCCAATACATCGGCCACGTTCAGCGTGCGCCCGCCGCGCTCGATGCTGATCTCCAGAATTTCGGGCCGGTAGCGCTTGCCGTCGCAGTCGGGGCAGCGCAGGTACACGTCGCTCAGGAACTGCATCTCCACATGCTCGAAGCCCGAGCCGCCGCAGGTGG
>CAYXSL010000097.1:0-16729 GCA_964466605.1 uncultured Verminephrobacter sp. | reverse complement strand
CCATGGCGGGCATCAGCCAGTCAAAGCAGGTGTGGCATTCCACCGCAATGCGCATCTGCCCGCCCTGCCCCAGCACCAGGCGGGCGATGTCGCGCTCGGCCCCTTCCACCTGCGGGAGCACGGCATCGGCCAGGGCCAGCAGGCGTTCGCCCACGGCGGTGAACTGCGGCGGCACCGATTTGCGCTCAAACAGCGGCTGGCCGTAGCGGTCCTCCAGCAGCTTGATCTGGTGCGACAGCGCCGACTGCGTGAGGTTGAGCAGCTGCGCAGCCCGCACCAGGCTGCCGCTGTCGCGCAGAGCCACCAGCGTGCGCAGGTGGCGCACTTCCAGAATCGACTGATTCATTATTAATTTTCAAGTTGATCGACTAAAACTTTCGTTTGAATAATAAACCAGCCCGCGCGACCATCGGTGCCTTCAACGTATTGCTCTGTTTGAGAAGAAGGAAATCGCCATGTCGCTCGCCGCTCCAACCACCCGCCGCCCGGTGCTCACGCACACCCTGGGTTTCCCGCGCATGGGGGCGCAGCGTGCGCTGAAGTTCGCCCTCGAATCCTTCTGGCGCGGCGACAGCTCCGAGGCCGACCTGCAAGGCACCGCCGCCCAATTGCGCCAGTTGCACTGGCAGGCCCAGGCCGATGCGGGCCTGGGTTGTGTGACGGTGGGCGACTTTGCGCTGTATGACCATGTGGCCAACCACATCCAGCTGCTGGGCTGCGAGCCCGCCCGCTTCGGCTTTGACGCCCACACGCCCGAGCTGGCGCGCTACTTTGCGATGGCGCGGGGGGTGTCGGCCAAGGCGGCAGCAGCGCATGAAGGCTGCAGCGCTGGATGCACGGCCCCACACCACTCCAGCGGCCAGCCCGCGCTGGAGATGACCAAGTGGTTCGACACCAACTACCACTACCTCGTGCCCGAGTTCAGTGCCCACACCCAGTTCCACCTGGCCAGCGAGCGCCTGTTTGCCGAGGTGGCCGAAGCCCAGGCCCTGGGCCACCGCGTGAAGGCCGTGCTGCTAGGGCCGCTGAGCTTTTTGTGGCTGGGCAAATCCAAGACGGCAGGATTCGACCGCTTCAGCCTGCTCGCGCAACTGCTGCCGGTGTACGAAGCCGTGCTGGCGCGCCTGAAGGCCCAGAGCGTGGAATGGGTGCAGATCGACGAGCCCATCCTGGGCCTGGACCTGCCCGATGCCTGGCGCCATGCGTTCGAGCCCAGCTACTGGCAGCTGGCCCGCAGCGCGCCCAAGCTGCTGCTGGCCACCTACTTCTCGCCCCTGGCCGAAAACCTGCGCCTGGCCTGCCAGCTGCCCGTGGCCGGCCTGCATGTGGATGCGGTGCGCGCGCCCGACGAGCTGGTGGGCGTGGCCGACTGGCTGCCCTCGCACAAGGTGCTGTCGGTGGGCGTTGTAGATGGCCGCAACATCTGGCGCACCGACCTGGATGCCGCCCTGGCCAAGTTGCGCCCGGTGGCCGACAAGCACCAGGGCGAGCTGTGGCTGGCGCCGTCGTGCTCGCTGCTGCATGTGCCGTTCAGCCTGTTGGCCGAGACACAGCTGGATGCCGAGGTGAAGTCCTGGCTGGCGTTTGCGGTGGAAAAGCTCGATGAGCTGCGCGTGCTCTCCACCGCCTTGTCGCAGGGCGAAGCGTCGGCAGACGACGAACTGCACGCCGCCCGCACCGCCCTGGCCGCCCGCCGCGCCAGCCCGCGTGTGCACCGCGCCACCGTGGCCGCCCGCATTGCTGCCGCCGCGCCCGGGGCCGACCAGCGCGCCAGCGCCTTCCCAGCCCGGCAAAAGGCCCAGCGCGCACGGCTGAAGCTGCCGCTGCTGCCCACCACCACCATCGGCTCGTTCCCGCAGACGGCAGAGATCCGCGCCGCACGCGCCGCCTTCAAGCGCGGTGCGCTCGACGCCACGCACTACCAGCAGAAGATGGAAGCGGAAATTGCGCTGGCCGTGCGCAAGCAGGAAGCCCTGGGCATCGACGTGCTGGTGCATGGCGAGGCCGAGCGCAACGACATGGTCGAGTACTTTGGCGAGCAGCTCGACGGCTTTGCCTTCACCGCCAACGGCTGGGTGCAAAGCTATGGCTCGCGCTGCGTGAAACCGCCCATCATCTATGGCGACGTGGCCCGCCCCACGCCCATGACGGTGGCCTGGACGCAGTACGCGCAAAGCCTGACGGCCAGACCCATGAAAGGCATGCTCACCGGCCCCATCACCATCCTGCAATGGAGCTTTGTGCGCGACGACCAGCCCCGCGCCACCACGGCCGACCAGATCGCCTGGGCGATCCGCGACGAGGTGTGCGACCTGGAAGCCGCCGGCATCGCCATCATCCAGATCGACGAGCCCGCCATCCGCGAGGGCCTGCCGCTGCGCCGCGCGGGGTGGAAGAGCTATCTGGAGCGCGCCACCCGCGCCTTCCGCATCAGCGCCAGCGGTGTGCGGAGCGACACGCAGATCCACACCCACATGTGCTACAGCGAGTTCAACGACATCCTGCCCGCCATCGCATCCATGGATGCGGACGTGATCACGATTGAAACGAGCCGGTCGGACATGGAGCTGCTGCAGGGTTTTGGTGACTTCAAGTACCCCAACGAGATCGGCCCCGGCGTGTACGACATCCACTCGCCCCGCGTGCCCGGCGTGCAGGAGATGGCCGCGCTGCTGGAAAAAGCCGCCGAGGTCGTGCCCGTGGAGCACCTGTGGGTGAACCCCGACTGCGGCCTGAAAACCCGGGGCTGGCCCGAGACCGAGGCCGCCCTGCGCCACATGGTGCAGGCCGCGCAGGAAGTGCGCGAGCGGTTGCTGGAAGAAGCGGCCCTGGCCTGACCGCTTCCGAAACTCAGCCTGCAGCGCGCTTCATCTCGGCCAACTTGACCAGCACCTGCAGCGCGTGGTTCAGCGGCGTCGGCACCCCCAGGGCCGCGCCGCGCTTGACCACATAACCGTTCAGGTGGTCGATCTCGGTGGGTTTGCCCCGCGCCAGGTCCTGCGCGGTGGACGAAAACTGGCCGGGCATGGTGCTGGCAATGCCGCGCACGGCCGCCTGCACATCGCCCGGAATCGTCACGCCATCGGCCGCCGCGACGGCCAGGCATTCGGCCACGATGTCGGCAATCACCTGCGTCACGCCGGGCACCTGCACCAGCGGGCCATAGGGCTGCTGCGACAGGGCCGACAGCGCGTTGTAGGCGCTGTTGAGCACCAGCTTGGCCCACAGTGCGCCGCGCACGTTGTCAGACACCTGGGTGGGAATGCCCGCCGCCGTGAGCTGGCGGGCCACCGCGTCGCTGCGCGGCGAAGGCGCAACCACCAGCTCACCCCGGCCGTGGTGCACCACATGCCCCGGGCCGCCCATGGCGGTGGCCACATAGACCACGGCGGCGGCCACGGGCGTGCTGGCGTCCAGCACGGCGCGCACGCGCTCGTCGTTGTCCACGCCGTTCTGCAGGGTCAGCACCAGCGCGCCAGGGGCCAGGTGCGGGCGAATCTGCCGCGCCGCGTGTTCCGAATCGGACGACTTCACGCAGAACAGCACCACGTCGGCGCCCCGCACCGCGCTGGCCTCGGTGCTGGCCACCATGGGCACCTGCACATCCAGCACGGCCGTCTGCAGCCGCAGGCCGTGCTTTTGCACTGCCTCGACATGGGCCTGCCGCCCGATGAGCGTGACGGCATGGCCCGCGCGCGCCAGCAAGGCACCAAAGTAACAGCCCACAGCGCCCGCGCCCATCACGGCAAAACGCAAGCCGGGGGTGGCGGCGGACGAAACAGTGGCGGGTGTAGCGATAGCGGTCATGGGTGTTCAGCGGTGAATGGAAGAGGGACGCAAGGCAAGGCATGGCATGGTATCGCCCGAAGCCCCCTTCCGCCCACGGCGATCCTTGCAGCAATCTCCTGATTGGCGCAAAATGCGCCAATCAGGAGATTGCTATGTCTGCCACCGCCTTTTCGTCCGTCAAGCTCCCCGCCCACCTCGTGGAGCAAGCCCGCCAGGCCGCGCAGCCCATGCGCCGCTCGGTGGCCAGCCAGATCGAATACTGGGCCACGCTGGGCCAGATCGTGGAACACACGGGCCTGAGCGTGCAGGAGGCACGCAGCGCCATCGAGCAATACGAAGCTGCAGCCGCACGCACCGCCGCCCCGGCAGCACCCACCTCGGTAGATGCCCTCACCGCCCGCCTGCTGGCAGCACAAACGCGCGGCACGCTCGCGCAGCGGGTGCGTGAGGTGGTACTGGAGAACCAGGCCAAAGCCGCCACCCCTGTCGCCTGACCTTGCATGGTGGCCCCCGCCCAGCAGCCCGCCCCAGCGCCCCGCCACAACACGCCGCCCCGCTGGTTCCACCTGCTGGCAGGCCCGAACGGCGCGGGCAAATCCACGCTCTACCGCGCCCTGGTGCGTGAAGGCATCCTGGGCCCGCCGCTGGAGTTTGTGAACGCCGATCTGTACGAACAGGCGCACCTGCAGCACATGGCCGACCCCGAAGCCCGGTCCGAAGCGGCGCGCCACTGGGCCGATGCACGCCGCGCTGCCTTGATGAACAAAGGCGCAGACTTCGCCAGCGAAACCGTGTTTTCGCACCCCTCCAAACTGGCGCTGATCGAAGACGCCCAGCGCTGCGGCTACACGGTGGCCCTGTACATCGTGGCGCTGGACGACCCAGCCCGGCTGCTCGCCCGCGTGGCGCAGCGCGTGCGCGAAGGCGGGCACCCGGTGCCGCCCGAGCGCATCCTGGCCCGTTACCCCCGCACCATGGACAACCTGGCCCAGGCCGTGCGGCAGGCGGATGTGTCCTATCTGTATGACGCTGCCGAGGCCACCGGCCCCAGCACCGGGCCGCAGCTGGTGGCCGTGTGTTCCCCCAGCCAAGTCACCCCCTTGGCCCAGCCTCTGCCTGCCTGGGCGCAGCGCCTGACCGGGCACTAGCCGACACGCCCGTGCGCTGCGGGTGGGGTGGACGGACGGGCGCTCCGCGCGCTCTCCATGCCATCGGATCAGCAACAAATCAGGCCTTTGCGCGCACCTGCATTCATTCGAAGCTATCAATTTTATAGCGACAGCTACCCCGTAAAAACCCTGGCTTCGTCTCGGGTGTTATCTGATTGCCAAGACAATCATTGTCTAGTCAATTAAATTCAGCTTCCATGACTTCCCACACCTCCACGCCGTCGCAGCCCGGCCCGGGCTTCTACAGCCCCAACCAGCTTCAGCCCGAAAACAGCGTGGGCTACCTGATGCGCAAGGTGATGACGTCCATCCGCACCCAGGCCGATGCGCAGCTGTCCACCCACGACCTGACCTATGCCCAGTGGCTGCCGCTGTTCAAGATCTCGCGCTGCCCCACCACCACCGTGGCCAGCCTGGCGCGCGACCTGGAGACCGACCCGGCCTCCATGACCCGCGCTCTCGACCGTCTGGAGGCCAAGGGCCTGGTGGCGCGCGAACGCTCCACCACCGACCGCCGCGTGGTGCAACTGGCGCTCACCCCCGAGGGCGACAAGGTGGCCGCCCAGGTGCCGCCGGTGCTGGCCGACGTGCTCAACGGCCACCTGAGCGACTTCACCCACGACGAATGGCAACTGCTGCTGCGCCTGCTGCGCCGCATGCTGGTGAATGGCGAAGCACTGCGCCAGCAGCGAGGCTCAGACGCCGACTGACCGCGCAGCACACACACCGTTTTCCTCCACACAACACCCCAAAACCATTCTGGAGAACCCCGTGACCACCCCATCCCCCCTGCCCTCCACCCGCTCGGCCCTGGCGGCCCATTTCGCGGTATCGGCCCTGGCGCTGGCCGCAGCCCTCTTGCTGGTGGGCTGCGCAAGCCCCGGCCCGGCCCACACGCCGCTGGCGCAAACCACCCCATCGGCCGTGGGCCTGAACGCCGCAGCCACCAACACCGCCGCCCCCAGCCAGTGGTGGAAAGCCCTGGGCGACGAGCAACTCAACACCCTGATCGACACCGCCCTGCAAGACAACCCCAGCCTGGCCGTGAGCCGCGCGCGCCTGGAGCAAGCGGTGGCCCTGAGCCAGGTGCGCGAGGCCGCCAACGGCCCGCAGGCCACGCTGGGCGTGGACGCCACCCGCCAGCGCTACACCGCCAACGGCCTGGTGCCCGCGCCGGTGGCTGGCAACACCTACAACAGCGGCACCGTGCAGGCCACGCTGAGCTGGTCGCCCGACTTTTTTGGCCAGCATGCCGCCGAACTGCAGGCCGCCCTGGGCCAAGCCCGTGCCGCCCAGGCCGATGCGGCAGCCGCCGCCAACACCCTGGCCGCCCAGGTGGGGCGCAGCTATGTGGCGCTGGCCCGGCTGGTGGCCCAGCGCGACGTGGCCCAACGTGCGTTGGAGCAGCGCGAAGAACAGCGAAAGCTCACGCAAGAGCGCACGGCCGCGGGCCTCGACAGCCAGGTCGAGCTGACCCAGGCCCAGGCCGCTGTGCCCGATGCCCGCACCCAGATCGAGGCGCTGGAAGAGCAGATCACCCTGGCCCGCCGCCAGCTGGCCGTGCTGACCGGCCAGGCGCCCGACGCCCTGCCCACGGTCACGCCAAAACTCGCCGCACTGCAACCCACCGCCGTGCCCGAGGTGCTGGGCGCCGACCTGCTGGGCCGCCGCCCCGATGTGGTGGCCGCACGCTGGCGCGTGGAGGCGGCCACGCAGGGCGTGAACAGCGCACGCAGCGAGTTCTATCCCAACATCAACATCGGCGCGTTCATTGGCCTGAACTCGCTGGGGCTGGACCGGCTGTTCAACGGCAGCTCGCGCCAGATGGGTGTGACGCCCGCGCTGCGCCTGCCGATCTTTGACGGCGGCCGCCTGCGCGCCCAGCTGGGCGGCCGCGCTGCCGAGCTGGACGCCGCCATCGCCCAGTACAACGCCGCTGTGCTCGATGCGGTGAAGGAAGCGGGCGACGCCGTGGCCTCCATCCAGTCGCTCACCCGCCAGCAGGCGCTGCAGGACGAGGCTGTGGCCAGCGCCGAAAAAGCCTACCGCTTTGCGCAGGAGCGCTACCGCGCAGGCCTGGGCAACTACCTGGTGGTGCTGAGCACCGAAAGCCAGGTGCTGGCCCAGCGCCGCCTGGCCGTGGACCTGCGTGCCCGCCAGCTTGACACCCGCCTGGTGCTGATGAAGGCCCTGGGCGGCGGTTGGACGGACGACACGGCAGTGCTGCACACCGCTGCGAAATAAGCGCAAAAGTCCAACGTCAGAGACCCCAACGCTGCCCCTTCATGCACACCCCCAACCGTTCGCGCTGAGCTGGTCGAAGCGCCCCACAAGGCTTCGACAAGCTCAGCCCGAACGGCAAGAGGGGACAAACAAAACCACACAACAACACATTCCCGAAAGACCACCGCCATGACCGCCCACAGCGAACCCCTTACCGCCAACGAAGCCAACACCGCCCGCCGCCGGGGCCTCACCCTCATTGCCGCCGCGGTTGCGCTGGTGGCCATTGGCTGGGGCGGCTGGCACTGGGCCAATGGCCGCCATGTGGAGACCACCGATAACGCCTACGTGGCGGGCAACGTGGTGCAGATCACGCCGCAGATCGGCGGCACCGTGGTGTCCATCGGCGCGGACGACACCGACTACGTGAAGGCCGGGCAACTGCTGGTCAAGCTCGACCCCGCCGACGCCCGCGTGGCGCTGGAGCAGGCCGAGGCGCAGCTCGCCCAGACCGTGCGCGAAGTGCGCACCCTGTACGCCAACAATTCCACCTTGAAGGCGCAGGTCAGCCTGCGCAGCGCCGACCTGGCCCGCGCCCAGGCCGATGCCGCCCGCATGCAGGACGACGTGAACCGCCGCGCCCCTTTGACAGCCAGCGGCGCCGTGGGCAAGGAAGAGTTCCAGCACGCCACTGCCCAGCTGGCAGCCGCCAGGAGCACCGTGGCCGCCGCCCAGTCGGCCGTGCTGGCCGCGCAAGAGCAGCTGGCCGCCAGCCAGACGCAGACCGAGGGCACCTCCATCGAGCAGCACCCCAATGTGGCGCGTGCCTCGGCCCGCGTGCGCGAGGCCTACCTGGCCGTGCAGCGCGCACAACTGGTCGCCCCGCTGGACGGCCACGTCGCCAAGCGCGGCGTGCAGGTGGGCCAGCGCGTGCAGGCCGGCGCCCCGCTGATGACGCTGGTGCCGCTGAACGACCTGTGGGTGGACGCGAACTTCAAGGAAAGCCAGCTCAAGGCCCTGCGCATCGGCCAGCCGGCCGAGCTGGAAGCCGACGTGTACGGCACCAAGGTCGTCTACCACGGCACGGTGACGGGCCTGGGTGCTGGCACCGGCGCCGCCTTTGCGCTGCTGCCCGCGCAAAACGCCACGGGCAACTGGATCAAGGTGGTGCAGCGCGTGCCCGTGCGCATCGCGCTCGACCCCAAGGAAGTGGCCGAACACCCGCTGCGCGTGGGCCTGTCGATGGAAGTGAAGGTGGACACGGCCGACCAGACTGGCAAGACCCTGGCCGACACCCAGCGCACCACCCCCGTGGCCGCCACCGCCGTGTTCGACGAGCAGTTCAAGGCCGCCGACGACGAGGTGGCGCACATCATTGCCGCCAACCTGGGCCGCAGCAGCAAGGCGGCCGTGGCCGTGGCATCGCCCAAGGTGGGCAAGGCGCCCGTGGCAAGCCAGCAGCATGCCTCGGCGCCCACCGCAGCCACCGTGCAGTCGCCCGTGGTGCAGTAAACCGGTGGACAGAGCATGACTGCCGCCAACCCCACTGCAGACCAGGCGCCCGACAGTTCGGCGCCTGCTGCAACACAACCCCCTGCCCCGCCCGGGCCGCCTGCCGCCTACCCGCCGCTGCAGGGCACCGCCCTGCTGCTGGGCACACTGTCGCTGTCGCTGGCCACGTTCATGAACGTGCTGGACTCGTCCATCGCCAACGTTTCCATCCCCGCCATTGCCGGTGACCTGGGTGTGAGCCCCGGCCAGGGCACCTGGGTCATCACCAGCTTTGGTGTGGCCAATGCGATCTCGGTGCCGCTCACCGGCTGGCTCACGCAGCGCTTTGGCGCGGTGCGCCTGTTCACCATGAGCGTGCTGCTGTTCGTGCTCACGTCCTGGCTGTGCGGCTTTGCCGGGTCGCTGGAGGCGTTGGTGTTTTTCCGCGTGCTGCAAGGGCTGGTGGCGGGGCCGATGATCCCGCTGAGCCAAACCTTGCTGCTCGCGAGCTACCCCAAGGCGCTGGCGGGCACGGCCCTGGCGTTGTGGGGCGTGACCACGCTGGTCGCGCCCGTGGTGGGGCCGCTCTTGGGCGGGTGGATCACCGACAACATCTCCTGGCCGTGGATCTTCTACATCAACGTGCCCGTGGGCCTGCTGGCCGGGCTGCTCACCTGGGGCATCTACCGCCAGCGCGAGACCCCCATCCGCAAGCTGCCCATCGACACCGTGGGCCTGTCCCTGCTGGTGCTGTGGGTGGGCGCGCTGCAGCTCATGCTCGACAAGGGCAAGGAGCTGGACTGGTTCGCGTCGGGCGAAATCATCACCATGGCCGTGGTCGCCGTGGTGGCGTTTGCCGTCTTTCTGGTGTGGGAGCTGACCGAGAAGCACCCGGTGGTGGACCTGAAACTCTTCAAGGGCCGCAACTTCACCTTCGGTGCGCTGGCGCTGTCGGTGGCCTACGCCCTCTTCTTTGGCAACGTGGTGCTGCTGCCGCTGTGGCTGCAGCAATGGATGGGCTACACCGCCACCTCGGCCGGCATGGCGCTGGCGCCGGTGGGGGTGTTTGCCATTTTGCTCACGCCGCTGGTGGGCAAAAAGGTGGGCCAGTGGGACCCGCGCCGCATGGCCACGGGCGCGTTCATCGTGTTCAGCACGGTGCTGTGGATGCGCTCGCAGTTCACGGTGCAGACGGACTTCATCCACATCCTCATCCCCACCCTGCTGCAGGGCGCGGCCATGGCGTTCTTTTTTATCCCGCTGACCACGCTGACCTTGGCAGGCATTGCGCCCGAGCGCATCCCGGCGGCGGCGGGCCTCTCCAACTTTGTGCGCATCACCGCCGGGGCCATGGGCACGTCGATTGCCACCACGCTGTGGGAGAGCCGCGCCGCGATGCACCACGCCCACCTGACCGAAGGGCTGGTGCAGGGCCAGGGCGTGTTTGCACAGACGCTGGACAACCTCACCGCGTCCGGCCTCACGCAGATGCAGGCGCTCGGGCAGATCAACCGGCTCATCGACCAGCAGGCGTTCACCCGCGCGGCCAATGACATCTTCCTGGGCTCGGCGGGCTTGTTCCTGCTGCTCATCGGGCTGATCTGGCTGACCAAACGCCCTGCTCGCGCGGGCGGCGCAGCCGCAGCAGACGCGGCGGGCGCACACTGAGCCCCTCCGCTGCAGGGCGAGCCCTCGCGGCGGATCACTCGGTCCAGAATGGCCTCGGGCGCCATTCAAAAGGCGTGACAGCTATCATTTTTGAAATGGCTTTTGGACCCAGCCAGCGGGGCCACGCCCCGCGCCAAGCCGCGCATCCCACAGCCGGTGTCGGAAATCCCTGACCGCGCAGCGGGCGCGGCACCTGCGGGCGGTTCGCGGAGTGCCCCCAACAATGCACTCACCGCAAACCACTCCAACAAGGAACCGCCATGTCACTTTCGCTGATTCTCCTGATCGTCCTGATCCTGATCCTGGTCGGCGCACTGCCCACCTGGGGCCACAGCCGCTCTTGGGGCTACGGGCCCAGCGGCGGGATTGGACTGGTCGTGCTGATCCTGGTGATCTTGCTGCTGATGGGCCGGATCTAGGCCTTCGACCACGCAGCGTGCACGCCGCCAGCCACTGAAAAGGGGCAGCGGTCATCGCAAACAAATAAGCACAACGCCCCGTTGGGGCCGTTGTGCTTTTTTTGTGAACGGAACCGGGAGATCCGTGTACCGCGCGGAGACCGCGCCGCCACTCACGCCACCCCGGCCCGCTTGGCGCCCGTCGCGGCAAACGCGGTCGAAAACGCTGCAAACTCCTGGTCCGCCACACTGCCATCCGCATTGCCGTTGCGGTCCATCAGCTGCATCACCGTCTGCGAAAAATCGCTGCCCGCCTGAGCGCCCTTGGTCTTGGCCAGGCCCTTCAAAAATTCATCCATCGTGATGAAACCGTCCTTGTCCGCATCAAACCCGGCTGTCAGCTGCGCCTTTTGTGCATCGTCAGCGCCAAAACGGGTGAGCAGCGCCTGAAAGTCCTGAGTGGAGACCGGGCGGGCCGACAACGCGGCCGATGCCACACTCGCGGCCCGGCCCGCGCTGCCGCTTGCCACCGCACCCACGGCGTTTTCCAACTTGCCTTGCGACACCAGGATGCCCTTGTCCGCAAAACCCGCAAGGGCCTCGGCCTGCGGGCTCAGGGTGAGCACGGCAGATGGCTCCGGCTCCACACCCGCCCCACTGCGCCGCGGCCCGGCCAACTTGCCAGAGCCACTGGACGTGGCATTGAAAACCAAAGAGGCGACCGAAGCCAGGCCAGAGAGAAGGGGGGACATCGCTGTGAACTCCTGTGTGGCGAGAGCCCCGGTGCCTGTGTCAGAAAGACAGCCCACCGCTTCGCCCAGTAAGCCGAGGGTACGCGCCCCCCACCCCCGCAATGCCCGGATGAAACTGGGCAATGTGCGTTACTTCAGCACGTAGCCAGCCAGCACCGACTGCACCTCGTAAATGCTGAGCTTCTTGTTGAACTGTTTTTGAAACGGCGCAGCAGAGCCGGATATCCAGATCTTGAGCTCCGCGTCCAGATCGAACGTGCCTCCGGTCTCGATGCTGAAGTGCGTGATGCTCTTGTACGGAAGGGAGTGGTACTCCACCTTGCTGCCGGTCATGCCCTGCTTGTCCACCAGCACGAGCCGCTTGTTGGTGAAAACAAAATAGTCGCGAATCAACTGATAGGCATGCTCTACCACCTCGCCCGGGGCCAGGATGCGGCTGAATTCCTCCTGAATCTTGCTGGCATCGATCTTGGATGCGTTGCCCATCACGCCATCAAACAATCCCATGTGCTGTGCTCCTTCGATTTCGTTGGATAGCGGGTTGTACCGCAACGGCTATTGGTAGCCGGGCGATTCTGATACAGGCGCATTCGCCCCTCGCCGAAACCACCCAGACTCAGAGCCACACATCCCTGAGCCAATCCACCGTCTCCTGCAGCGGGTGCCCCGTGGCAATCTCGTCCATGCGGTCCAGTTTGTCCACCGCGTCCAGCGCAATCGTTTCGTTCGGTTGGAAGACGATCTGCAGGCGGTGGTAGCGGTCGTCCAGCAGCTGCCGGGCCTGGTAGTCCGAGATACCCGCCACGCCGTCCATCAGCACGTTGATGAGCGGCTGCGCCCACTGTGCGTAGCCCCAGTCCAGCGTCTGGCCCTTGATGTAGGTGAGGCTCACGCCGGTGCCCAGCGACAGCATCACCACTTCATGGAGCGCTGCGCGCTCTGCGGGCTGGTTGCGGCGCGAAATCGCCTGGGCCAGGGCGACGATGCTGGGATTGTTGGCATACACGCCGCCGTCGATATACCCGTCGGCCGAGGGAAAGTAGGTGGGCGCCGAGCTGGTGTACTGGGCGATGTGGGCCACCAGCTGCTCGCCGTCCGAGTCCGCACCCTGGAAGTTGTGAAAAATCTTGGGCTTCCAGGTGCGTTTGGCGGCCACGTCCTCGTTGTCGAGGTCGAAGGTGGGGATGGCCACCTTGCGGGTGATGTCGCGCAGCTTCAGGTCGCCGAACACCGCTTTCAGCTCGGCCTTGAGGCCCTTGCTTGAATAGTCTGCGCCTACGGTTTTGCCCAGGTCGCGCAGGTTGTCCCAGATGCTGTCGTCAAAGATGACGCCGCCGCGCTGCTTGTAGACGGTGCAGATTTCCTCGGGCGTTTTGCCGCAGGCCAGGCCCAGCGCCAGGATGCCGCCAGTGGAGGTGCCTGCAAACAGGTCCACGGTGCTCAGCCAGCCCGCCACCTGCGGGTGGGCGTTGAGCCGGGCCAGCAGCCGCGCCGTGATCAGGCCACGCAGGCCGCCGCCGTCCAGGCAGAGGATTCGGTACTTCGCCATGGGAGCCTCCTGGTGTGCGGATAGGTGGCTCGGATGCTAGGCGGCGCCCCGGCAGATGCCAAGAAGAATCAGGCAGGCGATGGCCCCGCCACAAATCTACCGCCGGTCCGGCCGCAGCCGCCCGCCCTCGCCCTGCCCCACTTCCTTCAAAAAGCTCCACACCGCCTGCATGCGTGCCAGGTGCTTGGCCTCGGCGGGCATGCTCATCCAGAAGGTGCGGGTAAAGCGCGCCTCCTGCGGCAGCACGCGGGCCAGCACCGGGTCGGTGTCGGCCAGAAAGGCGGGCAGCACCGCCAGCCCGGCCCCGGCGCGCACGGCCTCGTACTGCGCCGTGACGCTGGTGCTGCGCATGGCAAACCGCTCGGGCGGGTAGAGCTGGTCGAGGAACTGCAGCTCCTTGGTGAACAGCAGGTCGTCCACATAGCTCACGAACGCGTGGTGGCGCAGGTCCTCGCGCGTGGCCACCAGGGGGCGGCGCGCCAGGTATTCGCGCTGGCCGTACAGGTGCAGCGTGTAGTCGGCCAGCTTGGTGACGATGACCGAGCCGCGCGTGGGCCGCTCCAGCGAGATGACGATGTCCGCCTCGCGCCGCGACAGGTGCAGCATGCGCGGCAGCGCCAGCAGGTCGATGGACAAATGCGGGTGCTTTTGCGTGAGCCGCGCCAGGTGCGGCGCCAGGATCAGCGTGCCAAAGCCCTCGGTGGCCCCCACGCGCACCAGGCCCGACGGCCCGGCACCCGCCTGCGCCGGGGCGGCGCGCTCCACGCCCAGCACGGCGGTTTCCATGGCCTCCACGGCGGGCAGCAGCTGGCGCCCGGCCTCGGTCAGGCGGTGGCCGCCCGCCTCGCGCGCAAACAGGGCGGCGCCCATCTGCTTTTCCAGCGCCTGGATGCGCCGCGCCACGGTGGTGTGCTCCACCCCCGCGCGGCGGGCAGCAGCGGCCAGGGTGCCGGAGCGGGCCAGCTCCAGGAAGTAACGCAGGTTGTCCCAATCCATGATGTGCAAATTTGCAAAACCAAAGTGCATCATTGTCTATTGCTTCAGCAATTTTGCACAGCTACGATGCGCCATTCGTCGGCAAACCGCCGCGTGCCAACCCAGGAGACAAACCCATGAATGCACCGACTTCCCAGGCCGTGCTGGCCCCCACCGTCAAACTGCTGATCGGCGGCAAGTTCGTCGAATCCAAGACCACGCAGTGGCGCGATGTGGTGAACCCGGCCACGCAGGAAGTGCTGGCCCGCGTGCCGTTTGCTACCCCTGAAGAAATCGACGCCGCCGTGGCCTCGGCCCAGGAAGCGTTCAAGACCTGGAAGAAGACCGCCATCGGCGCCCGCGCCCGCATCTTCCTCAAGTACCAGCAGCTGATCCGCGAAAACATGGCCGAGCTGGCCGCCATCCTCACGGCCGAGCAAGGCAAGACCCTGCCGGATGCAGAGGGCGATGTGTTCCGTGGCCTGGAAGTGGTCGAACACGCCGCCAGCATCGGCAACCTGCAGCTGGGCGAGCTGGCCAACAACGTGGCCGGTGGCGTGGACACCTACACGCTGATGCAGCCCCTGGGCGTGTGCGCGGGCATCACCCCCTTCAACTTCCCCGCCATGATCCCGCTGTGGATGTTCCCCATGGCCATTGCCACGGGCAACACCTTCGTGCTCAAGCCCTCCGAGCAAGACCCCATGGTGACCATGCGCCTGGTGGAGCTGGCGCTTGAAGCGGGCATCCCCCCTGGCGTGCTCAACGTGATCCACGGTGGCGAAGCCGCTGTGAACGCGATCTGCGACCACAAGGACATCAAGGCGATCAGCTTTGTGGGCTCCACCAAGGTGGGCACCCATGTCTACAACCGCGCCAGCCTCAACGGCAAGCGCGTGCAATGCATGATGGGCGCGAAGAACCACGCCATCGTGATGCCCGATGCGAACAAGGAACAGACCCTGAACGCCCTGGCCGGTGCCGCCTTTGGTGCCGCAGGCCAGCGCTGCATGGCGCTGTCGGTGGTGGTGCTGGTGGGCGAGGCGCAAAAGTGGATCCCCGAGCTGGTCGCCAAGGCCAAGACCCTGAAGGTGAGCGCCGGTGTCGAAAAAGGCACGGACGTGGGCCCCGTGGTGTCTTGCGCGGCCAAAGACCGTGTGCAAGGCCTGATCGAGCGCGGCATTGCCGACGGCGCCACGCTGGAACTGGACGGCCGCAACCCGCAGGTAGCTGGCTACGAAAAGGGCAACTTCGTGGGCCCCACGGTGTTCAGCGGCGTGACGCCCGGCATGAGCATCTACGACCAGGAAATCTTTGGCCCCGTGCTGTGCCTGTCGGCCGCAGCCGACATTGACGAAGCCATTGCGTTCATCAACGACAACCCCAACGGCAACGGCACCGCCATCTTCACCCAGTCGGGTGCGGCAGCGCGCAAGTTCCAGGAAGAGATCGACGTGGGCCAGGTCGGCATCAACGTGCCAATCCCTGTGCCAGTGCCCCTGTTCTCGTTCTCGGGCTCGCGTGCTTCCAAGCTGGGCGACCTGGGCCCCTACGGCAAGCAGGTTGTGCTGTTCTACACGCAGACCAAGACCGTGACGGCGCGCTGGTTTGATGACAGCACCATCTCGCATGGCGTCAATACGACCATCAGCCTGAAGTAACTGCTGCCGGGGGCCTGGTGCGTGCTGCGTGGCCAGCCCACACACCCGTTCACGCTGAGCGCAGTCGAAGCGCCTCACAGGGCTTCGACAGGCTCAGCCCGAACGGTTGGGGGCACCCACGTGGTTCGCCTGCCGCGCCGCCTGAGCTTGCCTGCCCTGAGCTTTGGCGAAGGATCGAAGGCCCAGCAATCGGCACGTTGGCGGTGCTAAAACCAGGCCATGCAACCCAACCAACCGAAGATGAATGTGGCTGCCTGGGCCTTCACCGTTTTGCTGGCCTGCGTGGCGACGTGGAACATGCCACAAGCCCACGCACAGGCCGGTGCCGCCTGCAAGCCCGGTGGCACGGTGGAAGAAACCAACGCCTGCGCCGTGCAAGCCTTCCAGGCGGCAGACACCGAGATCGCCGTCCTCTACGGCGACGTGATGCGCGCCCTGTCGGCCCACGAGCGGCCCCAGCTGCGGCAGGAGCACACCGCCTGGCAGCGCGAGCGCACCACCCGCTGCAAGCAGGCGCAGCGCAGCAACGAGTCACAACCCCAGTGGCCGCGCCTGTACCACGAGTGCCTGACGGCCGACACCCAGGCGCGCCGCAAGGGCCTGATGCGCTGGCTGACGCTGGACCACCCGTCCGCCAAGCCGTGAACAAGATGGATTCACGATGGATTCAGCCTCGTTGAACTTGAAACATCCGTTCGGGCTGAGCCTGCCGAAGCCTCGCACAGCGCTTCGACTGCGCTCAGTGAATGGTTGATTGGCGCGTAACCCCCCATTCATCCGAAAAGCACAACAACAAGCGACATCGAGACACACCATGGACTTTGAACTCACCGAAGAACAACGCGCCTTTGCCCAGACGGCCCGCGACTTTGCACAAGCTGAGTTCGCACCCCACGCCGCGCACTGGGACGAAGAAGGCATCTTCCCGAAAGAAGCCATTGCCAAGGCGGGCGAGCTGGGCTTTTGTGGCCTGTATGCGCCCGAAGCCGCCGGTGGCCTTGCCCTGCCCCGGCTGGACGCCACGCTGGTGTTTGAAGAAATGGCAGCCGTAGAC
>CAYXSL010000096.1:15462-16988 GCA_964466605.1 uncultured Verminephrobacter sp. | reverse complement strand
GGGGAACGACAGCAGGCCGGAGCCCATGATGGTTTTGAGGTCTTGAGGGGTCATGTCAGTGCGGGGCGGTAATAGGGAAGGAAAAGGCGGGAGCCGGGAACTCAGTCCAGCTTGATGTTGGCGGCCGTCACCACGCTGGCCCAGCGTGCGCGTTCCTTGGCAAAGAACTGGTCCTGCTCGGCGGGGGTCATGGTCACCACCTCGGCGCCCTGGCCCGCGAGGCGCGAGCGGATCTCAGGCGAGCGGATGGCGGTGATGAGGGCCTTGTTGAGCTTTTGCACCACGGCTTCGGGCGTGCCGCGTGGCAGCAGCACCCCTTGCCAGGTGCCGGATTCGTAGCCGGTCACGCCCTGTTCGGCAATGGTGGGCACGTTGCCGATGAGCGGCATGCGGGTGGATTTGGACACGCCCAGCACCTTGAGCTTGCCGTTCTGCACCTGGGGCAGGGTGGCGAGCATGCCGTTCATCAGCACCTGGGTCTGGCCCGCCACGGTGTCCTGGATCGCGGTGACGCCGCCCTTGTAGGGGATGTACTGCCAGCGTGCGCCGCTGGCGCGCTCCAGCGCCACACCGGCCAGGTGGGGGGCGCTGCCCGTGGCCGTCACGGCAAAGTTCAGGTCATTTTTCTTGGAGTAGGCAACCAGCTCCTTGAGGTTGTTGACCGGCACCGAAGGGTGCACCACCAGCAGGTGGGGCGAGTAGGCCAGCATGGTCACGCCACGCAGGTCCTTGGAGGGGTCGAACGACAGCTTGGTATAGACCGAGGGGCTGATGGCCAGCGCGCCCACGTCGCACAGCAGCATGGTGTAGCCGTCGGGTTCGGCCTTGGCCACAAAGTCGGCTCCCAGGTTGCCGTTGGCGCCGGGCTTGTTCTCGACGATGACGGATTGCTTGAGCGATTCGGACAGCACCTGGCTGATGGAGCGCGCAATGATGTCCGAGCTGCCGCCGGGCGGGTAGGGCACCACGATGCGCAGGGTCTTGGCGGGCCAGTCGGCCGTCTGGGCGGTGGCAGAGGCGGCAGCCAGAGCGGCGGTGCAGGCCAGAAGGACGGCGCGGCGGTTCAGGGTCATGGAATGTCTCCGGTGGATCAGTTTGTTGTTAGTCATCGTACAACTAGGTCAACAAAAACACAAGACACCCAGTCGCAAAGTGGCCCGGTGTACGGAAAAATCAGGGTAAATACTGAGCATTTGGCGCGTTGTTGGCTTTGGAATGCCTCGGAAACAGGGCTTCAAGCGCTCACAAAAACTGCGGGTAATCCCTTTGCTCGGATGGAGCGGGTTCGGTTCACAATGCCGTCTATGTTGTATGACGACATATAACAAAGTGGCACCCAGACCCGGATAAACACCTGCTTCCCATGGGGTGGGTGCTGCCCGACCCGCCCCGAAGAAGGCGCCCAGTTACCGAGACATCGCATGTCTGTGGCCCCCGGCCCGCAGGCTGCGCACCACCCGAAGAAGGAAGAACTGCATGACCGCTGTATTTCGCACCCGCCGCCCGGCCGGGCCTCTTGCGCGTCT
>CAYXSL010000096.1:4735-15362 GCA_964466605.1 uncultured Verminephrobacter sp. | reverse complement strand
GCGCGTCTTGCGCGCCTGTCGCCTTTGGCTGCGTTTGCCCTGGCCCTGGCTGCACCTGGTGCCGGGGCCGCCACCTGGGTCTATGTGTCCAACGCCGACAGCCAGGATGTGTCGGTGTTCGAGCTGGACCGCAGCGCGGGCGCCTTGAAGCTGGTGGACACCACCGCGCTCGGTGGCATGGCCATGCCCATGGCCGTGAGCCCGGACAAGAAGGTGCTGTATGTGGCGCTGCGCTCGCAGCCGTTTCGCGTGGTGAGCCTGGCCATCGACCCGGCCAGCGGCAAGCTGCGCAAGCTGGGCGAGGCCCCGCTGGCCGACAGCATGGCCAACATCGACACCGATGCCACGGGCCGCTGGCTGTTTGCGGCTTCGTACCCCGGTCACAAGATCACGGTCAACAGCATTGGCAAGGACGGCGCGGTGGGCGCGGTGCAGCAGCTCATCCCCACGGCGCCCCACGCACACGCCATTCACGCCGATGCGGCCAACCGCCATGTGCTGGCCACCAGCCTGGGGGGCGACAACCTCTCGGTCTGGCGCTTTGATGCCGAGACCGGCAAGCTCACGGCGCACGAGCCCGCGCTGACCACGGTGACCCCCGAAAAGTCGGGCCCGCGCCACTTTGTGTGGGACAAGGCCCAGCGCAGCCTGTATTTGCTCAATGAGCTGGACGCCTCGGTGCAGGTGATGGCCTACGACAAGGAGCGCGGCACGCTGCGCGCCGTGCAGCGCACCACCACGCTGCCCGCGGGCTTTACCGGCAAGCCCTGGGCGGCCGACCTGCACCTGTCGCCCGACGGCCGCACGCTGTATGCGTCCGAGCGCACCTCCAGCACGCTCAGCAGCTTCCGCGTGGATGCCACCACAGGCCAGCTGCAGCCGCTGGGCCAGGTGCCCACCGAAAAAACCCCGCGCGGCTTTGCGCTGGATTCGTCGGGCCGCTTTCTGATTGCGGCGGGGCAGGAGTCGCACCACGTCGCGCTGCACCCCATCGACCCCGCCACCGGCATCCCGGGCGCCGCCACGCGCGTGCCTGCGGGCAAGAACCCCAACTGGGTCGAGATTGTTGACCTGCCTTGACACGCGCCGGACGCCAGCCGCCGCGCCAGCGCGGCCCTGTCCTTCGGCACCCATCCACCATCCATGCATCAGGAGACTATTGACCATGCAACGCAGACACTTCATCCACACGGCGGCCCTCGCCGCTGCCGTGGGCTTCATCGGCCTGCCCGCCGCCGCCCAGGGCACCTGGCCCACCGGCAAGACCATCAGCTATGTGGTGCCCTTTGCCGCTGGCGGCACCACCGACACGCTGGGCCGCCTCATCGGCCAGCAGCTGGGGCCCGTGCTGGGCACCACGGTGGTGGTGGAGAACAAGGGCGGTGCGGCGGGCAGCGTGGGCTCGGAGGCCGCTGCACGCGCGGCGCCCGATGGCTACACGCTGCTGGGCGGCACCGTCAGCTCGCACGCCATCAACATCAGCCTGTACCCCAAGCTGGGGTACGACCCCATCAAGTCCTTCAGCCCCGTGACGCTGATCGGCACCAACCCCGTGGTGCTGGTCGTGGCGGCCAACAGCCCGCACAAGAACCTCAAGGACGTGCTGGCGGCGGCCAAGGGCAAGGACGGCGGGTTGTCGTCGGCGTCGGCCGGCACGGGCAGCTCGCAGCACCTGGCGGTGGAACTGCTGGCCTACAAGTCGGGCGTGAAGTTCACCCACATTCCCTACAAGGGCAGCGGCCCCGCGATCCAGGACGTGATCAGCGGCCAGGTGGACATGATGTTCGACACCACCGTGGTGGCGGCCCCGCACATCCAGAGCGGCAAGCTGCGCGCCATTGCCGTCACCTCGCCCAAGCGCCTGGCCTCGATGCCCGACGTGCCCACCGTGGCCGAGTCTGGGGTGAACGGCCTGGCCGACTTCCAGGTGCAGTCGTGGCAGGCGATTTTTGTGCCCGCCGCCACGCCCGCGCCCATCGTCTCGCGCCTGCACGACGAGATCCGCAAAATCCTGGCCCAGCCCGACATGCAGAACCGCCTGAAGGGTTTTGGCATGGAGCCCGCCGACCTCAACACCACGCAGATCGCCGCCTTCCAGAAGGCCGAGGTGGAGAAGTGGGCCCAGGTGATCAAGGCGGCAAACATCAAGGTCGATTGAATGCCTGCCTGACTCTTATCTCCCTGTGAAGACTTTGCGGAACCGCCTGCGGGCTGTTCCGCTTTTTATGGTGTCAGTGCATGCGAGCTGGTCAGCCAGGGGCGGCGGCGCTGCCGTCTGCCGGGCGCGCCGTCAGCACGCAGTCCGGGTGCTGCCCCGTCAGCAACAGAAACATCGCAAACACCGGCCCTTGCATGTTGCGCTCGTCGCTCATGCTCTCCAGCGCTTGCCAGGTGCGCGACTGCACGCCGCCCCGGCTGCCGGTCTGCAGCGGGTAGCCCATGAGTTCGGCCGCCTGGGCCTGGCTCAGCCCGGCGGCAGTGCGGGCGGCCTTGAGCTGGTCGCCAGTGGGCACGGGCATGGCGAGAGCGAGGGCAGGGCGTGGTGGCTGGGACATAGGATTGCTATAGAAATAGGAGCTATTTGGGCATGGTGGACGCGCGGAGAAGCCCATTTTTACCTAAAACTGCGCGCCCACATCGCGGTGTGGCGCTCGTGCGTCACTGGACAAAACGGTGGGGTGCGGCCCGGGGGCATGGCGAGGGGGCGCTTCTAGAATTCCCTCGCGCTTGACGAAAGACAACACCACAACAGGCCGCGCACCCCGCGGCATCCGAGGAGGGACCTGTGAGTTACACCATCCAGATCTGGGAAAAGCCCGCCGACTGGCCCTGGCCCACCACCAAGGCCGAGGCGGACGCGCAGTACGAGCGCGCGGAGGCGGGCCCCCAGGTGCCGATGAACCCCAAGTTCGCGGCTTGGGCCCAGGCTGTCGAGCAGCGCTCTCCCGGGTTCTGGGACATCTACCTTGGTGGCCCAGAAATGACCGACCCGACCTGGGGCGTGGGCATCAACACCCGCGCGTCGGAATGGGGGGCGCCGTTTGACGAAGGCTGGGAGCAGGCCGTGCGCCTGGGCCTGAACCTGTATGACCCGCAAAGCGGCGTGCACTATCTGGCCAACGGCGATGCGCCCGAAGAGCCCGACCTGCCCGTGCAGCGTGCGGCGCGCGCCCGCAAGGCCGGCGACGATGCCACCGCCTGGACCGAATACCGCCACTGGGCCGCGCGCGGCAACCCCCACGCGCTTTACGCCCTGGGCCGTGCCTTGCGTTTTGGCACCATGGGCCAGCGCAGGCACTTCGACCTGGCGGCTGCGCTGCAGCTCATGGGCGCCCACGATACCGAGACCCGCAAGGATGCCCAGGCGTTCTTCCAGCGTTTTCCCGAAGAGGCGCAGGCACGCATCCAGGTGCTGATGGCGCGCCTGAAGTCGGCGCAGGGCGAACAACTGCTGCAGATCATCGACAACGACCGCAAGGCGGTGGACGACGCGGTGGCCCGCAGCCAGCAGCTGGCGCTGTACTCGCGCAAGCGCATCGAAGCGGCCGATGCCCTGCAACCTGCCGCCGCCCAGGGCCATGAGGTGGCCGCTTTTCTGCATGCACTGGAGACCGTGACAGGCTGGGAGCAGCCCAACTATGAAAACGCCCGCTATTGGTGCCAGCGTGCCGCCGAATGGGACCACGAGCCCGCCAAACGCCTTTTCGCGCTGATGCACGAGCGGGGCTGGGGCGGGCCGGTGGACATGCAGGAGGCCGCGAAGTGGAACGCCGCCGCGCAAGAGCAACGGCAGCGGGCGCAGAAAAAGCAGCAGGCGCAGGAAGAGGCGGAATCGCCCGGTGGCCTGAGCCTGGCGCCCATGGCTTCGGCCTCGCACGGGTCTGCGGCTGCGCCGGTGGTGTGGACCGGCAACCCCCTGCGCGACCTGCCCGGCTGGTACGCACGCGAGGGCGACCCGCACGCCGCCTTCCACCTGGGCACCAGCGACGAGCATGGCCGCTATGGCGGGCCTGTCAATTTGGCCCAGGCCCGCGCCTGGTATGCCCAGGCGGCCGAGGCAGGCCACGCCGACGCCACCTACAACCTGGGCACCTTCATCGAAAGCGGCAAGGGCGGCCCCAAGGACGCGCAGGTGGCCAAGGCGCTGTTCATGCTGGCCAACACGCGCGGCACCACCATGCAGGTGGCCGACCTGGGCATCAAGCCGCAGGAGCAGGGGCCCGTGCGCGCGCTGGTGGTGGCCCTGCGCGAGCCCGGCCGCCTGCGCGCCGTGCTGCAGCAGCGCGAGCTGGCGGCTGCGGTGGCGGCGCCAGGGGGCGCAGCGGCCACAGGGGCTGCGGTAGCGGGTGCTTCGGCGGCCGTTGCGGGGCTGTCGGCATCGGACTGGGGCCGGGCAGCTGGTGGGGCGCCACAGGCTCCCCGGCCTGCGCCCAGCCGTGCGCGCAGCACACGCAATGACGACGAGGATGAGGACACCGACGTAGACACTCAGGGCTCGGGCTTCTCGCTGCACCTGGGCCATGTGGCCCTGGCGGTGGGCGTGGTCAGCGTGCTGCTGCTGATCGCCTTCTTCAAGCCCGGCGGGAGCTTCCGTATGGGCATGGTCGGCCTGGGCCTGGTGGCGGCCTTTGGCGCCTGGCGCACGGCGCGCGACTTTGACTGGTCGCCCCTGGCGCGCGCGGTGGTGGCGCTGCTCGCCGCCATCCCGCTGCTGGGCATGGCGGTGTGCCTGGGGTTGCTGTTCAAGGCCTTTCGCGCACGCTAGGGATGTCCCGCATAACTCCCTGCGGTCCGTGATAGCGCGGTCTCGGGCGGTCCGCTGCGTTGCTTTTCTTGCCAATAGCCGTGCTATTGGCTGCAAAAAGTCGCCTTGCGGCCCATCCCGATCCGCACTACCACCGACCCGCGAGGGTTGTGCAGGACATCCCTCGGCGCTGTGTTCACTTATCTCGCGATGCCCAGCCAGGCAAGGTAGGTGGGGCGGAAGTCCAGCGCGGTGCGGCGCACCACTTCGAGGGTGGTGGTGTTGATGGCCACCAGCTGGCGTGCGCCGGGGTCGGAGAGGTAGACCTCGTCGCGCGCCTCGTTGGCCACAAACGCCGGGAACGGCGCCGCCGTGGGCATGGCCGGGATGGCGCCGGTGATGGTCTTCTTCACCACCCAGCCCGTTGTTCCCCGCTCCAGCGCATGCAGGGCGCCGGTGTCGTCCAGCACAAAGAAGGTGCGCCCCGCGCGGTCAAACCCGTGCGCGCGGCGCAAGCGGCCGTCGGCCCAGCCGGTGATGGCCACCGGGGTGGCTTTGGCCGCTGCCGGGTCGATGTCGTAGAAGCGGGTGGTGGAGGGCGTGCCCGCGTTACCAATGCCGATGAACCGCGCCCCCAGCTTGGGGTGGCCCGCAATGGTGCCCACGCCCGTGGGGGTGGCGATCTTGGTGGCGGCTGCTGCGCCCGTGGCCTGGGGTGACACGGCCAGCACGCCGTCGGCGCAGCCGCTCACGGTGGTGCCGCCGCTGGTGAAGCTGCCGTGCATGCTGGGGCACTGCGCATCCAGGCGCCGCACCAGCGTGTACTGCGCGCCCTGGCGGCCGTAGATCTCTGCCTGTGTGGCGCCGGTGGCATCGGGCGCCCGGTAGGTGGCGACCAGGAAGTTGCCGTTGGGTTCGGCAAAACCATGCATGGGCTGCGCAAAGCTGATGCTTGCGCCCACGCGGCCCGCGCCCAGGTCGGCATCCTGGAAGACGGTGGCCGAGGCCACCGCCGATGGGGCGCGGCCGTCCATGAAGATGCTGGCGTGGCCCGCGCGGTCGTCGTAGTGGGTGGGCTGCGGGCCGGTGATGCGGAAGCTCAGCAGCTTGGGCGCGGCCTTGTAGTCATGCAGGTGGTCGCCATGGTCTTCCTGCCAGATGCCCGCATCGGCGATCTGCACCGTGTCCTGCGGCCGCTGGAAGGCCAGCGCATAGCGCCGACCAGGGCTGGCATACACGGCAGATGGCGGGTTGGCCAGGGGAATGTTGGCCACCACGGCGCTGCTGTCCAGGTCATAGATGCGCAGTGCGGTGGCCGCGTCTTCGGCCACGGCCAGGCGGCCTGCGGTGTCGATGCGGGTGTCCTGGTGGGGCGCTTCGCTGCTGCCACCACCGCCGCCGCCGCAAGCGGCCAATGCCAGAACGAGGGACAGCGCCAGGCCGCCCTGAAGGGATGATGAATGTTTCATGGTTCTTTCTCACTGAATGGGTCGATGCGGCCTGGCGGAGGCGCACGGGCGCACGAGTGCGCGGGTACATGCGTGCTTGTGCATGCCCGCTGGCCGCAGGTGGGTTACCGAGGGATTCAGTGAGACAAGGGCGGGCCGCGCGCGTCAAACAGCGTGGCCCAGCGCGCCACAAACGCGCCTTCCAGGCGCCGCAGCCGTTGCATGCACGGGGGCACTGCGGGCGGGTGCACAGGCTCGGCCATGGCGGCGCCCGGCTGCTGGCCCAGGGCGTCGAACAAGCGGCAGTCTTCAGCGTCTTCGTGCTGGGAGAAGAGGGTTTCCAACGCTCCCGGCGCGACCTGCGCATCGCCAGCGGCATGCCCAGGGTGGGCTTGGTGGGGCGCTTCAGCGTGGGCCCCAACAGACTGTGTGGCCTGCGTGCCAACATCCCCGTGGACCGGGCCATGGGCGATGCCGTGCACCAGCCCAAGTGTCTGCGCAAACAAGATACACAAGGCGCACCACGCGCACAGCAGCGCGGTGGCCAGCCACTGGGGTAGCCCCGCCTGGGGGCGGGGCAATGCGACGGCCCTCGCGCTCATGCTGCCTGCGCGCAATCCGCACACAGGCCGTAGAGCGTCAATTCATGGCGCTGCACCTGGAACCCCTGTGGCGCCAGCCCCTTCAAGTCGCCCGGGCAGGCATGCACATCAAAAACACGCGCGCACTGCGTGCACTGGAAGTGGTGGTGGTGCGACTGGCCTGCGGGCTCGTAGCGTGGGCTCTCGCCGGGCAACTGCACTGCCTCGATGGCGCCATCCTCCAGCAGCGCCTTGAGGTTGCGGTAGACCGTGGCCAAGCCCAGCCCCTCCACCGACACCTGGGCGGTTTCCAGGATCTCCTGCGGCGACAGCGGGCGCTGCGCGCCCGCGACCACGGCATAGATCGCTGTGCGTTGCCGGGTGAATCGTTCCATGGAGGTTTGCTGTGGGGCGGATTTAATGAGAATGTATTATCAACTAAATTCAGCTGTTGCCGCCCCCCGTTTCCGCCCCGGCGCAGAAAAGTCGGCGTTACCCCGTGACGGCGGCGCCCGGCACTTCGTGCGCCAACATTTGCGCGAAGTACGACTCCGGCTGGATGTTGGTGTAGTTGGGGATGTCACCCGCCAGCTCGGCCATCGTCTGCCTGGCTGCTGTCTGGGCCTGTTTCAGGTCGCTGAAGAAGGCGTTGGTCAGCGCCACCACCTGGCCTGGGCGCGGCTCGCCGGGGTAGAGCACGCGGTCGCTTTCGAGCCGCACCAGGCCCAGGGGCTGCAGCGCCGCGCGCGCAATGCGCATGTGCTCGCTGTGGTAGTAGTCGTGGTTGAAAGTGGCGCCTTCGCGCCAGCGGTAAACGGCGGTGACTTTGATCATCGGTGGGTTTCCATCCGGTCGTTGAAAACCTCCACCGTAAGGACACCGCACCTGCTGCACAGCCGCCTGGGCGACAGGCTGTCACCCATGTGGCTCAGGGCTCAGTCTTCGTCCGACTCGCCCAGGAACCCGCCGCTCTGGTGCCCCCACAGCCGCGCATACACGCCGCCCTGCGCCAGCAATTGCGCGTGGGTGCCTTCTTCCACGATGCGGCCTGCGTCCAGCACGATGAGCCGGTCCATGGCGGCGATGGTGGACAGCCGGTGCGCGATGGCGATCACGGTCTTGCCTTGCATCAGGCTGTCCAGGCTTTGCTGGATGGCGGCCTCGACCTCGGAATCGAGCGCGCTGGTGGCTTCGTCCAGCAGCAGGATGGGCGCGTCTTTCAGCATCACGCGCGCAATCGCCACGCGCTGGCGCTGGCCGCCCGAGAGCTTCACACCGCGCTCGCCCACCTGGGCGTCGTAGCCGGTGCGGCCGTGCAGGTCGCTCAGCGTTTCGATGAACTCGGCGGCCTCGGCGCGGCGGGCCGCAGCGCGCATGTCGTCTTCCGTCGCATCCGGGCGGCCATACAGGATGTTGTCGCGCATGGAGCGGTGCAGCAGCGAGGTGTCTTGCGTGACCATGCCGATGTTGCGGCGCAGGCTGTCCTGCGTGACATGGGCGATGTCCTGCCCGTCGATGAGCACACGGCCCGCGTGCACGTCGTGAAAGCGCAGCAGCAGGTTCACCAGGGTGGATTTGCCTGCGCCCGATCTGCCGATGAGGCCGATCTTCTCCCCGGGGCGGATGGTGAGTTGCAGTGCATCGATGACCGGGCGGCCCTTGCCGGAGGCAGTCCCCTGGTTATCGTAGGCAAAGCTCACGTTCTCGAAGCGCACCTCGCCGTGTGTTACCTGCAGGGGCTGCGCATCGGGCGCATCGACCACCAGGCGGGGTTTGGTCAGCGTATTGATGCCGTCCTGAATGGTGCCCACGCTCTCAAACAGCGTGGTCATCTCCCACATCACCCAGTGGGCATGCCCGGACACGCGCAGCGTCATCGCGATGACGGCGGCCACCGCGCCCGCGCCCACCTCGCCCAGCGTCCAGAGCCACAGCGCCGTGCCGCAGGCGCCCAGGATCATCGCCACCACCAGCGCCTGGTTCACGATCTCGAACAGGCTCACCAGCCGCATCTGCGCGTAGCCCGTGAGCTTGAACGCATCCATGGCCGCCCGCGCAAACTCGGACTCGCGCCGCGTGTGCGAGAACAGCTTGACGGTGGCGATGTTGGTGTAGGCGTCGGTGATGCGCCCGGTCATCACCGAGCGCGCGTCGGCCTGCGCCTTGCCCACCTGGCCCAGGCGCGGCACAAAGTACCAGCAGGCCAGGCCATAGGCCACGATCCAGAGCGCAAACGGCACGATCAGCCGCGCATCGAAGCCCGCCAGCAGCACGAGGATGGTGACCAGGTAAATGCCCATGCCGATCACCACATCGGTGGTGGTGAAGATCATGTCGCGCACGGCCAGCGCCGTCTGCATGATCTTGGTGGTGATGCGGCCCGCAAACTCGTCGGCGTAAAACGCCATGCTCTGGCCCAGCATCAGGCGGTGGAAGTTCCAGCGCAGGCGCAGGGGGAAGTTGATGGCCAGCACCTGGTGCTTGAGGCTGGTCTGCCAGGACACCAGCACCAGCGTGCCCATCAGCAGCGCGACGATGCCCAGGATGGAGCCCTTGCGCTCAGCCCACAGGGTGTGCGGCGCCACGGTGGACAGCCAGTCCACCACATGGCCGAGCACGGCGAACAGCAGGGCCTCGAACACGGCAATGGCCGCAGACAGCGCCGCCATGGCCACCACGTAGCCGCGCAGGCCACGGGTGCAGTCCCACACAAAGGCCATGAAGTCCTTCGGGGGCAGATGGGGTTCGGCGGGGGGATAAGGGGGAAGGCGGCTTTCGAAATACTTGAACACGTAGCAGGGCTCCTCGTTACCCGATGGTAGAGGAGCCGCAGGCCCGGGGTGTGTCAGCAGTGAGTTGTCCGCGCCTGAAGTAGGCGCACTGTGGCTGGCTGCCTGCGCAATGAGTTGCCATGGGTTACAGCAGCAGGGTGATGACCACAATGGCCACGCCCAGGCCCAGGTTCACCGCCACCCATTGGCGGATGGCCGCCATGGCCTGACCGCCAGCGGGCCAGTCGGACGCTGCCACCGCCCGCTGCAGGCGGCGAAAGAGCGCAAAACGGATGTGGCCGAAGATGGCCATCATCAGTAGGCCCAGCGTGGCCATGACGGTCCAGTCCAGCGGCATGGCAAAGCTGCCGCCTGACTGCGCGGCCTGCCGCGCGACGTTGCCGATCATCCACAGCCCGCTGACCAGCACCACCACCACCGCCACGGTGACAGCGCCCAGAAAACGCTGCAGCACATCGTGCATCAACCGCAGGCGCTGCGGCGGCTCCAGCGACTGTGCCGCCGGGCGCAGAAAGAAATGGGCAAACACCATGCCACCGATCCACACGATGATGGACAGGACATGGGCGAGCTTGAGGGCGTTGTAGAGCATGGGGTTGATGAAGTTGTGGATTGGGGTCGATCCGAGTAAGTCCCTGAAGTTTCCCCCGAATTGCATGTGGTGTGCCAAAGCGGGTATGGCAGTGTTGATTCTCTACCAGCGCTCGCGTCAAAGTGCTCTGAAGAACAAAGGAACGGCTTTGATAACCAGCTCGACAGGTGCCAATGCTGAGAGAAGGAACGGTCTCCCTGAGATGTGTCCAGCCAAACCCCAGGAGAGCAGCACCAAACACATCCAGGCTACAACTCCGCATGTCACTGTGCCTAAACCTAAACCTGAGGACTTCTTTGAGCGGAGAGTTGCGTAAATGAATAGGCCCAGCAGTCCAAACAACGAAATGCAAAACGCTAAAAACTGAGGAAGGCCGAAGGCAGTCATGGCTTCGTGTCTAGGCGCAACTTGAAGGAAATGTGGTTCATGCCATCGAATAGTCGCTGATCCAGTGGTCCTGACGATAGTGC
>CAYXSL010000096.1:0-4635 GCA_964466605.1 uncultured Verminephrobacter sp. | reverse complement strand
GCATTCGAGCAGGCGCTGCGCCACGCGCTGCAGCAGCAGGTCGCCCATGGCGTGGCCCAGGGTGTCGTTGACCTCCTTGAACCGGTCCAGGTCGATGAACAGCAGCGACAGCAGGCACTGGTCGCGCCGGGCGCGGGCCAGCGCCGTCTTGAGACGGTCGAGAAACAACTGGCGGTTGGGCAGGTGCGTGAGCGGGTCGTACTGGGCCATGTGCTCCAGGCGTTCGAGCATCTGCTTGCGCTCGATGGCCGCCGCCACCTGCGTGGAGACGAACTGCAGCAGCTCCTTGTCCTTGTCGGTGTAGCGCCCCTGCTCGGTGTAGCTTTGCAGCACCAGCGCGCCAATGGGCCCGTTTTGTGTTTGCAGTGGCACGCCCAGCCAATACAGGGGCGGGCGCTGCTGCGGAGCGGGCGGCGGGTGTGCGGTGCGGTTCTCGGGGGTCAGCAGCAGGGTGCAGCCGTTGTGGATGACCTCGGCACACAGCGCATCCTGCGCCAGCGCCATGGGCGGGGGGGCGGGCAGCGACTCGTTGACGTGGTAGGGGAAGCTCAGCGCATCGGCCTGCGCGTCATACAGCGCCACCGCAAAGTTGGTGGCGGGCAGCAGCCGCCCGATGATCTGGTGGATGTGCTGGAACAGCGCCTGCAGGTTCTGCGTGGTGTGGGCGGCTTCGGAGATCGCGTAGATCACGGCCTGCATGGACTCGGTGAGGCGGCGCTCGGTGATGTCGTGTGCCACGGCCAGCCGCACCTGTTGCTCGGGCAGCCAGCGCGCCGTCCAGCGGATGTGGGCAATGCCGCCGTCCTTGCGCACATAGCGGTTCTCGAACTGCAGCTGCAGATGGCCGTCGGTCACGCTGCGGGCCTGGCGCTGGGTGATGGCCAGGTCTTCGGGGTGCACCATGTCCAGCATGCGCTTGCCGACCACTTCCTCGGGCCGGTAGCCAAAGATGCGCTCAAACGCCGGGCTGACAAACACGATGGAGCTGTCTGCATTGACAACGCAGACAGCGTCGAGCATCAGGTCCACCACGTTCAGGGAAGGGATGCTGTGCATGGGGCGGCGCGCGCAGAGTGCATGGAGCGGCCATTGTGCCGCGCCCGATCCCTTCGTGCTGCGTTCCGGATGCTTTCCTGCCGCTTGGGTGTGGCGCTGTGTGCACAAACAAACGCGCCGCTTGGCGGGTTCGTTCACACCGTATTAGGTGTACCTGGTTTCGAGTGCGTCCCATTCGGCCTTGCGCACCAGGCGCTGGCGCTCGGCAAACGGTGCCACCAGGGTCGGGTCTTCGTCGATGCGCCGCTGCTCACGCAGCACCGTGAGCGCCTTTTGCATGCCCGCTACCGCGCCCTGCAGCGCCGCGTTGGCATACAGCACCAGGCCATAGCCCAGCGTGGCCAGTTCTTCGGCGCTGGTGATGGGGGTCTTGCCGCCAATCACCATGTTCATGAGCTGCGGCGCGGCCAGGCGCCGGGGTAGGGCGCGGATCTCGTCCAGCGTGGTGACGGCTTCCACAAACAGGATGTCGGCACCCGCCTCCTGAAAGCGCTGGGCGCGCTCCACGGCGGCCTCGAAGCCCTGGGTGGCGCAGGCATCGGTGCGGGCCAGGATGAGGGTGCCTGCATCGCGGCGTGCGTCCACGGCGGCCTTGATCTTGCCCAGCATCTCGCAGGTAGCGATCACCTCCTTGCCGTTGAAATGCCCGCAGCGCTTGGGGCTGACCTGGTCTTCGAGCTGGATGCAGTCGGCGCCCGCACGCTCCAGCGTGCGCACCGCGTGGTAGGTGTTGAGCGCGTTGCCAAAGCCCGTGTCGGCATCCACGATGAGTGGCAGCTCCACCGCATCGCGGATGCGGGCCGTGTGGTCGGCGATGTCGGTGAGGCCCATGAAGGCCTGGTCGGGCAGGCCGAACCACATGTTGGTCACGCCCGCGCCGGTCACGTATATGGCTTCAAAGCCCAGGTCGGCGACCACACGGGCAGACAGCGCGTTGAACGCGCCGGGCACGATGACGCCCCGGCGGGCCTGGGCCAGGGCCTTGAGTTGTTGTTTGGTGTTCATGAAAGGCAATCTATTTGATTTGCTATTGTTTTGATAGCTTTTGGGGCAATATGGATGCGCGCAGAAGGCCAAAAAACCTTAAAAAATGTCGCCGGGCACGCGGACCCAGCCCTCCATCAGGATGCGGGCGCTGCGGCTCATGAGCGCCTTGGTCACCTGCCACTGGCCGTTGGCCTGCCGGGCCTCGGCCCCCACGCGCAAGGTGCCCGAGGGGTGGCCAAACCGCACGCTGCTGCGCACGCCGCCGCCCGCCGCCAGGTTGACCCGCGTGCCCGGGATGGCTGCCGCCGTGCCAATGGCCACCGCCGCCGTGCCCATCATGGCGTGGTGCAACTGGCCCATGGAGAGCGCGCGCACCAGCAGGTCGATGTCCTTGGCGTCAACGGCTTTGCCGCTGGACGCCGCGTAGCTGGCAGGCGGCGCGACAAACGCGATCTTGGGCGTGTGCTGGCGCGTGGTGGCCTCGTGCACGTGCTCGATCAAGCCCATGCGCAACGCACCGTGGGCGCGAATGGTTTCGAACCGGGCCAGCGCCGCTGCATCGCCGTTGATGGCCTGTTGCAGCTCGGTGCCTGTGTAGCCCAGGTCGGCCGCGTTGAGAAAGATGGTGGGGATGCCCGCATTGATCAGCGTGGCGGAAAAGCTGCCCACGCCCGGGACTTCAAGGGTGTCCACGACATTACCGGTGGGGAACATGGCGCCGCCGTCATCGCCATCCTCTGCCGGGTCGATGAACTCCAGCGCCACCTCGGCGGCTGCAAAGGTCACGCCGTCCAGCTCGAAGTCGCCTGTTTCCTGTACCTGCCCGTTGCTGATGGGCACATGCGCCACGATGGTTTTGCCGATGTTGGCCTGCCAGATGCGGACGGGGATCGTGCCGTCCTGCGGAATCCGCGCCGCATCGATCAGCCCCATGTGGAGGGCACACGGCCCCACGGCGGCCGAGAGGTTGCCGCAGTTGCCGCTCCAGTCCACAAAAGGCTGGTCGATGGACACCTGGCCAAACAGGTAGTCCACATCGTGGCCCGGCCGGGTGCTGCGCGACAGGATCACGGCCTTGCTGGTGCTGGATGAGGCATTGCCCATGCCGTCGATCTGCTTGCCGTAGGGATCGGGGCTGCCCAGCACGCGCAGCAGCATGGCGTCGCGTGCCGGGCCGGGTTGCTGGGCGGGGGCGGGCAGGTCGTCAAGGCGGAAGAACACGCCCTTGCTGGTACCGCCGCGCAGGTAGGTGGCGGGGATGCGGATCTGTGGTGCGGAGGGGAGGCTCATGGAGAAATATCAAATTTGATAGCGTTAGGCGCTTGTCAGGCGGGCGCAAGAGCCTTTTTTTTGACCTGTTTCCTGGGCAAGAAAGTCCTGCGCAAAGCGCTGCAGGACGCCGCCCGCCTGGTAGATGGAGACCTCTTCGGCGGTGTCGAGGCGGCAGGTCATGGGCACCTGGGTGACCTCGCCATTTTTGCGGCGGATGACCAGGGTGAGCTGCGCACGGGGCTGCATGTCGCCCTGCACGCCATACACCTCCGTCCCGTCCAGCCCCAGGGTGGTGCGGTTGACCCCCGCCTCAAACTCCAGCGGCAGCACCCCCATGCCAATCAGGTTGGTGCGGTGGATGCGCTCAAACCCTTCGGCCACCACCACCTCCACGCCCGCCAGGCGCACGCCCTTGGCGGCCCAGTCGCGGCTGGAGCCCTGGCCATAGTCGGCCCCGGCGATGATGATCAGCGGCTGGCGGCGGTTCAGATAGGTCTCCATCGCCTCCCACATGCGCACCACCTGGCCCTCGGGTTCCAGGCGGGTGAACGATCCTTTTTTCACCCGGCCACCCTCCACGGCCATCTCGTTGACCAACTGCGGGTTGGCAAAGGTGGCCCGCATGGCGGTGAGGTGGTCGCCCCGGTGCGTGGCGTAGGAGTTGAAGTCCTCCTCGGGCAGGCCCATGCGGGCCAGGTATTCCCCCGCCGCGCTGCCTGGCAGGATGGCGTTGGAGGGCGACAGGTGGTCGGTGGTGATGTTGTCGGGCAGGATGGCCAGCGGGCGCATGCCTTGCAGGGTGCGCGGGTGGGCGGCCAGCGCGCCGGTGCCCTCCGTGTCCCAGTAAGGAGGGCGGCGGATGTAGGTGGACTGCGCCCGCCAGCCGTACTGTGGCGATACGCGCTGGCCATCGCTTTGCCGGATGGCGAACATGGGCTCGTACACGGCGCGGTATTGCGCGGGCTTCACGGCGGCCTTCACCACGGCGTCGATTTCATCATCGCCAGGCCACAGGTCTTTGAGGCGAATCGCCTGGCCGTTCACCACCGCCAGCACATCCTTTTCAATGTCAAAACGCACCGTGCCTGCAATGGCATAGGCCACCACCAGCGGGGGCGAGGCCAGAAACGCCTGCTTGGCATACGGGTGGATGCGCCCGTCGAAGTTGCGGTTGCCCGACAGCACGGCGGTGGCGTACAGGTCACGGTCGATGATCTCCTGCTGGATGGCGGGGTCGAGTGCGCCCGACATGCCGTTGCAGGTGGTGCAGGCAAAGGCCACGATGCCAAAGCCCAGCGCTTCCAGGTCGGCCAGCAGGCC
>CAYXSL010000095.1:0-17031 GCA_964466605.1 uncultured Verminephrobacter sp. | reverse complement strand
CAGCCTCGGCCACGGTCAACGCCAATACATCGGCCACGTTCAGCGTGCGCCCGCCCCGCTCTATGCTGATCTCCAGAATTTCGGGCCGGTAGCGCTTGCCGTCGCAGTCCGGGCAGCGCAGGTACACGTCGGAGAGGAACTGCATCTCCACATGCTCGAAGCCCGAGCCGCCACAGGTCGGGCAGCGCCCGTCGCCGCTGTTGAAGCTGAACTTGGCGGCGGTGTAGCTGCGCTGCTTGGACAGCGGCGCCACGGCAAACAGCTCGCGGATGCTGTCCCACGCGCCCACGTAGCTCACGGGGTTGGAGCGCGCGGTCTTGCCGATGGGCGACTGGTCCACGAACACCACGTCCGACAGGTGGTCCGCGCCCAGCATGCGGTCGTGCGCGCCCGGCGAATCGGTGGCCTTGCCGAAGTGGCGCAGCAGCGCGGGGGCGAGCACGTCCTGGATCAGGCTCGACTTGCCCGAGCCGCTCACGCCCGTCACCGTGACCAGGCGCTGCAGCGGGAACTCGACCGACACGTTCTGCAGGTTGTGCTCGCGTGCGCCTTCGAGGATGAGGCGCGGCGTCGATTCGGTCACCATGCGCTTGAAGCCGAAGCCCACATGCTTGCGCCCGCCCAGATAGGCGCCGGTGAGCGTGTCGGCCTGGCGCAGGTCGGCCGTGGTGCCGTCGAACACGATCTGCCCGCCCAGGCGGCCCGGGCCGGGGCCCATGTCGATCATGCGGTCGGCCGCGAGCATCACGGCCGGGTCATGCTCCACCACCACCAGGGTGTTGCCCGCATCGCGCAGGCGCAGCATGGCCTCGGTGATGCGGTGCATGTCGCGGGGGTGCAGGCCGATGCTGGGCTCGTCCAGTACGAACAGCGTGTTGACCAGCGACGTGCCCAGCGCCGTGGTGAGGTTGATGCGCTGCACCTCGCCGCCGCTGAGCGTGCGGCTTTGCCGGTCGAGCGTGAGGTAGCCAATGCCCACGTCGCACAGGTACTGCAGGCGCGTGGTGATTTCTTCGTGCAGCAGTTTCAGCGCCTGCGCGTCGCCGCCCTTGGCGTCGTCGCCCACGGGCAGTTGCATGCGGTCAAAGAACTGGCGCAGCCGGTCGATGGGCAGCAGCATCAGGTCGTGCAGGCACAGGCCGGGCAGCGCTTCGAGCTGTTCGCGCGACCATTGCACGCCTTCGGGCAGGAAGCGCTTGCCGGGCGCCAACACCGCGTCGGCATCCTCCTTGCGGCCAATGCGCCAGAGCAGGCTTTCGGTCTTGAGGCGCGCACCGGCACAGGTGGGGCACGGCGTGTAGCTGCGGTACTTGGACAAGAGCACGCGGATGTGCATCTTGTAGGCCTTGCTCTCCAGGTATTCAAAAAAGCGCTTGATGCCGTACCACTGCTTGCTCCACTGCCCTTCCTTGTAGCCCGGCGCACCGCCGATGACCCATTTCTTCTGGTCGTCGGTGAGCTTGTACCAGGGCGTGTCGCGCGGGATGCCGGCAGCCTCGGCGTGGCGCATGAGGTCGTCCTGCGCCTCCTGCCATGCGGGGGTCTGGATGGTCTTGATGGCGCCTGCGCGCAGCGTGAGCTTGTCGTTGGGGATGACGAGGCCGTAGTCCACGCCGATCACACGGCCAAAACCCCGGCAGCTGTCGCACGCGCCCACGGCCGAGTTGAACGAGAACATGGAGGGGATGGGGTCGCTGTAGCGCAGGTCGCTGTCGGGGCAGTGCAGGCCGGTGGAGAAACGCCACAGCTCCGGTTCCCCTTCATCTACCAGCCGATACACGTTGAGTCGCCCTGTGCCGCGCTTGAGCGCCACCTCAATCGCCTCGATCACCCGCGCCTTCTCGGCATTGCCCAGGCGAAAGCGGTCGGCCACCACATCCAGCACCTTCACCGCCCCCACGCTCCCCACTGCGTGTGGTTCGCTGCCCCCCGAGGGGGCGCTCGCTTGCTTGGGGCGGCCCGGCGCGGCGCTCGTGCGCGGCCCGATGGGCCTGACCTCTTCGCGCTCGGCCTGCACCTTGGTGAAACCGCTGGCGGACAGCCATTGTTCGACCTGCTCAGCCGATGTGTTGGCAGGCAGCTCGACCGGGAATGTCAGCACGATGCGCGGGTCACCTGCGGCGGCACTGCGCTGCTGCAGCTCGGCATAGATGGTCTCGGGCGAGTCGTGGCGCACCGGCTGCGCGGTCTGCTTGTCAAAGAGCTGGCCCGCGCGCGCGAAAAGCAGCTTGAGGTGGTCGTTCAGCTCCGTCATCGTGCCCACGGTGGAGCGGCTGGAGCGCACGGGGTTGGTCTGGTCGATGGCGATCGCGGGCGGCACGCCCTCGACCTTGTCCACGGCCGGTTTGTCCATGCGGTCCAGGAACTGGCGCGCATAGGCGCTGAAGGTTTCCACGTAGCGGCGCTGGCCCTCGGCGTACAGCGTGTCGAACACCAGACTGGACTTGCCCGAGCCGCTGGGCCCCGTCACCACCGTGAGTTCGCCGGTGCGGATGTCCAGGTCCAGGTTCTTGAGGTTGTGCTGGCGTGCGCCACGGATGCGGATCTGTCCCTGGGTCATGGAGGCGGTCTTTCGGGTGTGAGGCAGAACATTCTAGGGACGCCCGGTGCACGGTGCGTACGCCCGGCGATTACCCCCGCAGGGCAGTACGACGGGGTTTGACAATGCACAAAAAACCCACGCCACAAAGGGTGTTTCACCCAACAAACCCCTTGGGCACCCGGGAGGCCTGCGTTTAGACTGCCCGCTCGCCCCGACCATCAGACACCAACAAGAGGAGACAGCCATGAAGCAATGGCAAACACTGTGGGCCGCCCTGGCCCTGGCCCTTTCAGTGAGCGGCGCCAGCCATGCCCAGATCCTGATCGGCCAGACCGCAGGCTTCAGCGGCCAGGTCGCCGCAGGGGTGAAGGAGACCACGGACGGTGCCCGGCTGTACATCGACGCCATCAACGCCAAGGGCGGCGTGAACGGCCAGAAGATCGAACTCACCTCGCTCGACGACAAGTTCGACCCCAAGCTGGCCGCCGAGAACGCGCGCAAGCTGATCGAAGAGCAGAACGTGTCTGCCATGTTCCTCACACGCGGCACGCCGCACACCGAGGCCATCATTCCGCTGCTGGACAAACACGGCGTGGCGCTGGTGGCGCCCTCCACCGGGGCCATGGTGCTGCACCAGCCGGTGCGCAAATACATCTTCAATGTGCGCGCCACCTACCAGCGCGAGGCCGAAAAGGCGATCACCCACCTGGCATCGATGGGCATCACCCGCGTGGCACTGGTGTATGCGGACGACAGCTTTGGCGCCGACGGCATCCAAGGCGCACAGAAGGGCCTGACGGCCGCCAAGCTGACCGCCGTGGTGTCCGAAAAATTCGACCGTGCCAAACCCGACTTCGCCCCCATTGCCGCCAAGGTGGCCAAGGCCGATGCGCAGGCGGTGTTGATGGTGGCCTCGGGCTCTGCGGTGGTGGATGCCACCAACGCCCTGCGCACGGCGGGCTCGGCCGCGCAGATCGTGACGCTGTCCAACAATGCCTCCAGCGGCTTCATCAAGAGCCTGGGGGCCAACGCCAGGGGCGTGATCGTGACCCAGGTGTTCCCCAACGAGCGCGCCGTGACCTACCCGATGGTGAAGGAAGCCCAGGAACTGGCCAAGACCAAGGGGCTCACCGAAATCAGCCCCGCCATGCTGGAGGGCTTTGCCGCAGCCAAGGTGCTGGTCGAAGGCCTCAAGCGCGCAGGCCCCAAGCCCACCCGCGAGAAGATACAGACCGCGCTGGAGAGCATCAAGAAGCTGGACCTGGGCGGGCTGGAGGTGAACTTCAGCCCCGAAGACCATACCGGGCTGGATTTTGCCGACCTGGCCATCATTGGCACGGACGGGCGCTTCCGCCGCTGAGCGCCCGCCTACGCGTTTTTACAGTTGTCCTGCGCAGGGGCGTCCCTACACTCGGGCGCTCCATATGCAGGAGACAACCCCATGAAGAAGACTGGCCTGGCCGGCGCGCTCTGCGCCCTGGCTGCCGCCCTGGGCATCGGTTCCGCCCACGCCCAGATCCTGATTGGCCAGACGGTCGGCATCACCGGCTCGGCCGCCGCCACGGTGGCCGAATCCATGCAGGGCGCGGCCCTCTACATCGACCACGTCAATGCCAAAGGCGGCGTGGGCGGCCAGAAGGTCGAAGTGGTTTCGCTGGACGACAAGTTCGACCCCAAACTCACGCTGCAGAACACCAAGACGCTGATCGAGGAAAAAGGCGTGATCGGCCTGTTCATGACACGCGGCACGCCCCACACGCAGGGCATCATGCCGCTGCTGGAGCAACACGGCGTGCCGCTGGTCGGCCCCTCCACCGGGGCCATGGTGCTGCACCAGCCCGTGCCCAAATACATCTTCAACGTGCGGGCCCCTTACCAGCGCGAGGTGGAAAAGGCCATCACCCACCTCAACACCCTGGGCATCAAGCGCATTGGTGTCGTGCATGTGGACGACACCTTTGGTGCCGATGGCCTCGCGGGTGCGCAATCCGGCTTCAAGGCCAACCAGCTGGACGCCCTTTTCATCGAGAAATTTGACCGCGCCAAGCCCGACTACAGCGCAATCGCACCCCGGGTGGCACAAAAGCAGCCGCAGGCCGTGGTCTTCATTGGCACCGGTGCGGCGGTGGTGGACGGCATCAAGGCACTGCGTGCTGCAGGGGTCAACGGGCAGATCGTCACGCTGTCCAACAACGCTTCGGGTGGCTTCGTGAAACTGCTGGGCGACCAGGCACGGGGCGTGGTGGTCACGCAGGTGTTTCCGTCGGAACGCTCGCTCAACTACCCCGTGGTCAAGGAGGCGATGCAGCTGGCGCGGGCCAGGAACATGACCGACCTCACCCCCGCCATGGTGGAGGGTTTTGTGAGCGCCAAGGTCCTGGTGGAGGGCCTCAAGCGCGCGGGCCCCAAGCCGGACCGCGCCAAGCTGCACGCCGGGCTGGAGAGCATCAAGAAATGGGACCTGGGCGGGGTGGAGCTGAGCTACAGCCCCGCCGACCACAGCGGCCTGGAGTTTGCCGATCTCTCCATCATTGGCAGTGACGGCCGCTTCAAACGCTGAGCCGCAAAGGCCCTGAACGCTGCGGCTTGACAGCGGCAGCACAAAAAGAGAAAGCCCGGGGCCAACGCACCGGGCTTTTTGGTTGTGAGACACCGCCGGTGGCCAAGAGCCCCAGCGGGCGCCCGATCACCAAGCTGAACGCTTACTGGGCGCTGGCCGGAGCGGCAGGTGCCGAAGCGGGGGCGGCCACAGGCGCGGGTGCGGCGGCACTGGCGGGGGCTTCTGGCGCGTGCACGGCATCTGCGCCGTGTTTTTCACCGCCCATGTCGGCCTTGTCGCCCGCCACGATGATCACGTACATCGACAGCGCTGCAAACAGAACGAAGCCAACAACAATCTTCCACATAAAAAATCTCCTTGGGTCCTAGGGAATGGGTTTGTTCAATCAAGGGGCCTGCTCAGGCGCAGGGTTATCGGTTGTACTGGTGCGCGGCACAAGCCCCTTGATGGAACACAGGGCCCGCCCCTTGCGGGTTGGGCCCTGCACACCGGTCGGTGCCGACCGGCAACCCGCAGGGTCACCGGTCGGGCATCACGATCAGTCGTTGGCGTAGATGTCCACGTCCTTGGTTTCCTTGATGAACAGGCCACCGATCACCACCGTGGCTGCGGCGATGATGATGGGGTACCACAGGCCGTTGTACATGTTGCCGGTCTGGGCCACGATGGCGAATGCCGTGGTGGGCAGCAGGCCGCCGAACCAGCCGTTACCGATGTGGTACGGCAGGGACATGGACGTGTAGCGGATGCGGGTGGGGAACATTTCGACCAGCATGGCGGCGATGGGGCCGTACACCATGGTCACCAGCAGCACCAGGTAGACCAGGATCGCTGTGACCATGACCTTGTCGATGCGGGCAGGGTCTGCCTTGGTGGGGTAGCCAGCAGCCTTGAGCGCATCGGCCACGGCCTTCTTGAACTCGCCGTCCTTCTTCTTGGCTTCGTCAGCGGGCAGGCCCTTGCTGCTGTAGCCGGTGATGGCGGTCTCGCCGATCTTGATCACAGCAGGCGTGCCGGCTGCACCAGGCGCGTTTTCATAGCTCACCGAAGCGCCAGCCAGCACCTGCTTGGCGATGTCGCACGAGCTGGTGAACTTGACGGTGCCCGTGGGGTTAAACTGGAACGAGCACTCGTTGGCATCTGCCACCACCACGACCTTGTTCTTGGCCTGGGCTTCCGCCAGGGCGGGGTTGGCCGCCTTGGTAAGTGCGCCGAACACGGGGAAGTAGGTCAGTGCGGCCAGCAGGCAGCCTGCCAGGATGATGGGCTTGCGGCCGATCTTGTCGGACAGGGCACCGAACACGATGAAGAAGGGCGTACCGATCAGCAGCGACACAGCCACCAGGATGTTGGCCGTCGCGCCATCCACCTTCAGCGCCTGCGTCAGGAAGAACAGGGCATAGAACTGGCCCGAGTACCACACCACCGCCTGGCCAGCCGTCAGGCCCACCAGCGCCAGGATCACGATCTTCAGGTTCTTCCACTCGCCGAAGGATTCCTTCAGGGGCGCCTTGGAGGTCTTGCCTTCGGCCTTCATCTTCTGGAAGGCAGGCGATTCGTTCATGGCCAGGCGGATCCACACCGAGATGGCCAGCAGCACGATGGACACGATGAACGGAACGCGCCAGCCCCAGTCGGCAAAGGCTTCTTCGCCCACGATGGTGCGGGTGCCCAGAATCACCATCAGCGACAGGAACAGGCCCAGCGTGGCGGTGGTCTGGATCCAGGCGGTGTAGGCACCGCGGCGGCCGTGCGGGGCGTGCTCGGCCACGTAGGTGGCAGCGCCGCCGTACTCACCACCCAGGGCCAGGCCCTGCAGCAGGCGCAGCACGATCAGGATGATGGGAGCGGCCACACCAATCGACGCGTAGGTCGGCAGGATACCCACGATGAACGTGGACAGGCCCATGATCAGGATGGTGACCAGGAAGGTGTACTTGCGGCCGATCATGTCGCCCAGGCGGCCGAAGAAGATGGCGCCGAAGGGGCGAACAATGAAGCCCGCCGCGAACGCCAGCAGCGCGAAGATGAACGCCGAGCCGGAGTCCAGCCCGCTGAAGAACTGCTTGGCGATGATGGCTGCGAGCGAGCCGTAGAGGTAGAAGTCGTACCACTCAAAAACGGTGCCGAGCGATGACGCGAAGATGACCTTGCGCTCTTCGGGCGACATCGGCCGCGGTGCGGGATGGACTGTAGCCATGGTGAATGTCTCCTGTTGGTTATTCAGACCGCACTGCGGCGGGCTGCACGGATTCTTCAGGACAGCACTGACCACGCTCTGACGCGAAACCAACACGAGCTTTCATCAAACTGACCGCTCTCTGACAATTTAGGGTGAAACCCGCAGCACCCCTTTCAGCATCCGGAAACGGCTCAGGACTTCGGGGGTAAACCCGATGGAAGCTGGCTGACAGCATTCCAGCCCGGGCCATCAAACCATGCATCTCCGTCGAGGTAGGCACGCAGCATGGGCAGGCTGTCGAGCCCCCAGAAAATCTTGCCGTCCACAGCAAACGCAGGCACGCCGAACACGCCTGCTGCCTGCGCGGCCTCGGTGTTGGCGCGCAGCAGCGCCTTGGGGCCATCGCTGTTCGCTTCTTGCTCCGGGCGGATCTGCTCGGCCAGATCGGCCGCCAGTGCGGCCAGGCGCTCGGCGTCCAGCGCATCATGCCCGCCCTGCCACACATGGCGCAGCACGGTGCCTGCCACATAGCGGTTGATGGCGCCGTCGTCGCTGCAGGCCAGCGCCTGGCGCAGCAGCGGCAGCGGGTTGAACGGATGGCGCGCGGGCATTTGCAGCGGCGTGCCCTGTGCGTGGCCCAGCCAGGTCACGTGGCGATAGGTCCAGTCGCGTTTGGGCGCAATGCCCGCCGGGCCGGGGTTGGCGTGCTGCTGCAGCAGCGCGCCCAGCAGCACGGGCTGGTAGGCCACGCTGTAGCTCAGGCCTTCCAGCACCTCGGGCAGGCGCTCGAACGCGAGCCAGGCATAGGGGGAGACAAAGTCCAGGTAGAAGGTGATGTGCTTCATGTCAGCTCTCCATGTCATTGCACGGCGAGCCACCGTGCACACAACGGGCGCGGCCCGGGCGAGGGCCGCCGCTCGGCCGCTCAGGGGGGTGCCGCATGGCCGATGCCTGCGCGGCCCAGCAGCTGCTCCCAGATGCCCCGGCGCAGGCTGCCATCGGCGCGCGACCAGAGGCGGATCTCGTCCAGCGTGCGAAAGCAGCCTTCGCAGTGGCTGCGGTCGGGCGACATGCGGCACACCGAGATGCAGGGCGAAGGCACCGGCTCGGCATTTTCATGGTCAAAATGGCCTTCTGCGCGCAACTGCATTGCCTTTGCAGCTAGCAAATCAATAGCATTCATGCGGCTACCGGGGCCTGGACCACATCCACCACCGGGGCGCCCGTCAGGCGCTGCAGGTCGCTGGGGTGCAGCGCAAACACGCCATGCGGGTGGCCTGCGGCCGCCCACACCACCTCAAAGCGCAGCAGGTCCTGGTCGATGAGCGTGACGGGCGGCGTGGCGTGCGCCACGGGCGAAACGCCGCCGATGGAAAAACCCGTGCGGCTTTTCACGAAGTCGGCATCGGCGCGGCCGATCTTGCCGCCCACATGGGCCTCGACCTTTTTTTCGTCCACGCGGCGGTCGCCCGAGGTGACCACCAGCACGGCCACATCGTCGCTCTTGCGGCGAAAGATGATGCTTTTCGCAATCTGCCCCACGGCAATGCCCAGCGCGTCGGCCGCCTGCTGCGCGGTGCGCGCGGCGTCGTCCAGCATCTGCGGGCGGTGGGGGTGGCCCAGGGATTCGAGCGCCGCAGCCACGCGCTGCACGCCCTCGGGCAGGGTTTTCAGTTCAGCTCCACACACGGTTGTTTTCTCCTGCGCCCGGCGGGTTCACCCGGCGCGTTTGGTGAGCAGCGCATTGGCTGCCCGGGAATTGGGTTTGCGGCCGAGAAAATCGCTGATGTACGCGCCCGCATCAATGAGCTTATCAAGGTCAATGCCCGTCTCGATGCCCATGCCCTGCAGCATGTACACCACGTCCTCGGTCGCCACATTGCCCGTGGCGCCCTTGGCATAGGGGCAGCCACCCAGCCCGGCCACGGACGACTGGTAGTTCCACACGCCCAGCTCCAGCGCGGCCAGCGTGTTGGACAGCGCCTGGCCGTAGGTGTCATGGAAGTGGCCCGACACCTCGTCGATGCCGAAGTGCTGCAGCGTCGCCTCGATGGCGCGCTGCACCTTGCGTGGCGTGCCCACCCCGATGGTGTCGGCCACGTCCACGCGCTGCACGCCAATGCCCTTGAGCAGGCCCACGAGGTACGCCACGCGCTCGGGTGCGATCTCGCCCTCGTAGGGGCAGCCCACGGTGCAGCTCATGGCACCCCGCACGCGGATGCCAGCGGCCAGCGCCGCCTGCACAACGGGCGCAAAACGCTCGATGCTCTCGGCAATGCTGCAGTTGATGTTGCGCTGGCTGAAGGCCTCGCTGGCGGAGCCGAACACCACGATTTCATCGGGCTTGTCCAGCACCGCCGCCTCAAAGCCCTTGAGGTTGGGCGTGAGCACCGAATACGCCACGCCGCTCTGGCGCGCGATGCCTTCCATCACCTCGTGGTTGTCGGCCATCTGCGGTACCCATTTGGGAGACACGTAGCTGGTGACCTCGATCTCTTTCAGGCCCGCCTGCTGCAGGCGGTGCACCAGCTCGATCTTGACGGCAGCGGGCACGGGCGTCTTCTCGTTCTGCAGGCCGTCGCGCGGGCCCACATCGATGAGGCGCACGCGGGAGGGGATGGAAGAGGTCATGGGAATCCTGATGCAAAAAAAGGCGCGGGTTCAATACCCCCGCGCCGGGTTGACGATGCCCGCCACGGCCTCGCCCCGCTGCAGCGCGGCGATCTTGCGCGCAATCTGGGCAATGCTCTCGTCGCGCAGCGTGCGCGCCGAGGTGTGCGGGGTGAGTGTGATGCGCGGCTGGCTCCAGAACGCGTGGCCTGCAGGCAGCGGCTCGGTGCGGAACACGTCGAGCGTGGCGCCCGCCACCTGGCCGCTGTCGATGGCGGCCAGCAGGTCGTTGTCCACCAGGTGCGCGCCACGCGCCACGTTGATCACGTAGGCGCCGGGCAACAGGCGGGCCAGCGTGTCTTTGTTGATGATGTCGGCCGTGCCGGGCGTGAGCGGCAGCAGGTTGACCAGCACCCGGCTCGCGGCCAGGAAGTCGTTGAACTGGTCTGCACCGCTGAAGGCCCGCACGCCCGCGATGGCCTTGGGGCTGCGGCTCCAGCCGTTGATGGGAAAGTCAAACTGCGCCAGCGCCTTGGCCACGCGCTCGCCCAGCACGCCCAGGCCCATCACGCCGATGGGGAAGTCACTGCGCAGGCGCGGCTTGCGGTAGCCCCAGCGACCCGCCGCCATGTCGGCCTCGTAGCCATCGAACTCGCGGAAGTGGCGGATGACGGCATGGCACACATACTCGGCCATCTGCACGGCCATCCCCGCATCATCCAGCCGCACCACCAGCGCGTGCGGCGGCAGGCGCAGCTTGAGCAGCGCATCCACACCCGCACCAATGTTGAACAGGGCCTTGAGGCCCGGCTGTTCGTCCATGAACTGCTGGGGCGGTGCCCACACCACAGCGCAATCGGCCTGCGGCGCGCCGGCTTGCCACACGGAGATGTCAGCGCCGGGCAGCGCGGCGGCCAAGCCCTGCAGCCAGGGCTCGGCCTTGGTGTCGGTACAGCAAAAGGTGATTTTCATGGCTGCCGAGCGTACCGCGCCCTGCCGCTGCGTGCTGTCACGCAGCGGAAAGCTTGAGCAGTTCGGCGCCCTCGGTCACCTGGTCGCCGGGCGCGTAGAGCAGCTCCTGCACCACACCATCCGCAGGCGCGGCAATGGTGTGCTCCATCTTCATGGCTTCCATCACCGCCAGGGGCTGGCCCTTGGCCACCGTGTCGCCCGCCTTCACGGCAAACGACACCACCTTGCCGGGCATGGGGGCCGTCAGGCGCCCACCTTCGGCCGCCACCTCGCCCGCATGGGCCAGCAGGTCGATGGCGGTGATCTGCGTGGCGCCCAGCGGGGTAAACACATGGTCCACCTCGCCCTGCGCATACACGGCAGCGCGGGTGCGCTGGCCGGCAAACTGCAGCCCGATGCCATTGGCCTGCGCGGCAAACACCAGCGGACCGGCCACGGCAGCGTCCCCCTCGCCCACGGCCAGATGCAGGCTGCCACCGCGCTCGTAGGTCAACAACGCCTTGGCATGCTCGCCACCAAACTCGAACTCGAAGCGGCGCTGCACCACACCATGGGTGTGGAAACCGTCACGTCGGCTGAACGGGTCCACGCCTTCGCTCGCGCGCTCCTTCAGCAGCGTTTGCGCCACCGCAGCGGCGGCGGCCAGCGGCAGGCCGACGGGTTCCTGGTGGAACAGCACGGCCTGCTCGCGCGGGATGAGCGCGGTGTCGAGCTTGGCTTGTGCAAACGCATCCGTCTTCGCCACGCGGCGCAGGAACTGCACGTTGGTCGCCAAGCCCACGATGTGGGTCTGCGCCAGCGCGTCATCGAGCCGCGCCAGCGCCTGCGCGCGCGTGTCGCCGTGCACGATGAGCTTGGCCACCATGGAGTCGTAGAACGGACTGATCGCATCGCCCTGGCGCACGCCGGAATCGACGCGCACCGCGCCGCGTTCAAACGTCACGCAATCGGGCAGCGCATACACGTTGAGCGCGCCCGTGGCGGGCAGGAAGTTGTTGTCGGGGTTCTCGGCGCAGATACGGGCTTCGATGGCATGGCCGGTGATGCGCAGGTCTTGCTGCTGCAGCGGCAGCGGCTCGCCCGAGGCCACACGCAGCTGCCACTCCACCAGGTCCAGGCCGGTGATGGCCTCGGTCACCGGGTGTTCCACCTGCAGGCGGGTGTTCATCTCCATGAAGTAGAACTTCATCTGATCGGGCCGCTCGTAGCCGCCCGGCTGCTCCACGATGAATTCCACCGTGCCAGCGCCTACGTAGTTCACGGCCTTGGCGGCGGCCACGGCGGCCTCGCCCATCTGCTGGCGCAGCGCAGGCGTCATGCCGGGAGCGGGAGCTTCTTCCAGCACTTTCTGGTGGCGGCGCTGCACCGAGCAGTCGCGCTCGAACAGGTAGACGCAGTTGCCGTGGGTGTCGCCAAACACCTGGATCTCGATGTGGCGGGGGCGCTGCACGTATTTCTCGACCAGCACTGCATCGTCGCCAAAGCTGTTGATGGCTTCGCGCTTGCAGGATTCGAGCGCGGCGGCAAAGTCCTCGCTCTTGTCCACCGCACGCATGCCCTTGCCACCGCCGCCTGCGCTGGCCTTGATGAGCACGGGGTAGCCAATGCGGTCGGCCTCGCGCTGCAGCAGGGCTGGGTCCTGGTCGCTGCCGTGGTAGCCGGGCACCAGGGGCACACCGGCCTTTTCCATGAGCTGCTTGGACTCGGCCTTGAGCCCCATGTCCTTGATGGCCGAAGCGGGCGGGCCGATGAACACCAGGCCCGCTGCCGCGCAAGCCTGCGCGAAATCCTCGTTCTCGCTCAGAAAACCGTAGCCGGGGTGGATGGCCTGCGCGCCCGTGGCCTTGGCGGCCTCGATGATGCGCTCCCAGCGCAAGTAGCTGTCCTTGGGTGCGCTGCCGCCGATGTGCACGGCCTCGTCGCACACGGCGACATGTTTGGCGTTGGCATCGGCGTCGGAATACACGGCGACGGTCTTCACGCCCAGGCGCTGGGCCGTGGCGGCGACACGGCAGGCGATCTCGCCTCGGTTTGCAATCAGAATCTTTTTAAACATTTAAGCCACCTTGGCAGAACCAGAAAAGAAAGAGGAAAGGCGCCGCGCCACCGCGCGCAGAAACTTGAACAGCACCACCAGCAGCAGCACCGACACGGCCACCATCACGACCAGCGCCACACCAAAGGCCACCGGGTGCTGCGTGGCCAGCCACACCACGGCCACCACCAGGCCGTCTTCAAAGAACGACAGGCCCCAGTTGGAAAACAGCTCGGGCGAGGTGTTGACCGCTGCGCGCGTGGTCATCTTGGTGGCCAGAGCGGTGGCCGACAGCGAGCCCCCCAGCAGCCCCGCCACGATGGCCATCGTGGCGTTGTCGGCACCAAAAACGCCATACGCCAACGCCGCCCCTGCAGGCACACGGATGAAGGCGTGTATGGCGTCCCATGCGCTGTCCACCCACGGCACCTTGTCGGCAAAAAATTCCACCAGCAACATGGCGCCACTGACCAGCAGCACCAGCGGGTGCTGCAACACGGCCAGACCTGGAGGCAGCGGCATCCAGCCCAGCACGCCCATCATCCCCACGAGGAACACCACGGCATACAGCCGGAACCCGCTGGCCCAACCCAGCGCAGCGGCCAGGGCCAGCAGGCCGGGCATGTCGAGCTGTGCGGTGGCGTTGGCCGCCGCGTTGCCCACAGCGCGCGCCGTGCCGCCATCCACATGCAGCCCCAGCGTGTGGAGCCACTGCACGATGTTGAACCAGAGGGTGTCCATGGCCTGCGGGTACCGATCAGCCCAGCCAGTTGGGCTTGCGCTTGTTGAGGAACGACTGCACGCCCTCCTTGCCTTCGTCGCTGGCGCGGATGTCGGCAATGCCCTGCACGGTGGCGGCGATCAGGCCCGCGTTGATCTCGCGCTCGGCCACGTCGAGCACCAGCTTCTTGCAGGCGCGCACGGCGTTGGGGCTGGCGCTGGTGAGTGCCTTGAGCAGCTCGTCCACCTTGGCGTCGAGCAGGTCCGCCGCCACCACCTCGTGCACGAAGCCGGTGCGCAGCGCCTCGGCCGCACCGAAGCGCTCGGCCGTGAGGAAGTAGCGGTGCGCGGCGCGCGCGCCCATGGCACGGATCACATAGGGGCTGATGGTGGCGGGGATCAGGCCGAGCTTCACTTCGCTCAGGCAAAAGCCCGCCGTGTCCACCGCCACGGCCATGTCGCAGGCCGCCACCAGGCCCATGCCGCCTGCGTACACATCGCCCTGCACCCGCGCAATCGTGGGCTTGGGGCACTCGTAGATCACGCGCAGCATTTCGGCCAGCTTGCCCGCGTCGGCGATGTTTTCGGCACGCGTGTAGTCGGCCATGCGGCGCATCCAGTGGAGGTTGGCGCCCGCGCAAAAGGCCGGGCCTTCGGCAGCCAGCACCACGGCGCGCACATCGGGGCGGCTGCCCACGTCTGTGAAGGCGGCGGTGATCTCGGCAATGACTTCGTCGCTGAAGGCGTTGCGCACCTCGGGCTGGGTGAGCGTGATGCGCGCCACGGCGCCGGTCTGGGTGAGGGAAAGGTTCTGGCTGCTCATGGCTCGGACGGGTTTTGCAGGAAGTAGACAAGGTCCAGCTCGGGGCTGGGATGGCCCAGGGCGGTCAAGGCCGCCGTGATCTGGCCCCGGTGGTGTGTGCCGTGGTTGAACACATGGGCCAGCGTGGCCGCAAACGGCAGCGATGCCGCCGTGCCGCGCATGGTGGTGTAGTCCAGGGTGCCGTCCCACCGGTCAGGCGAGACCGATGCGATCAGCGGTGCCCAGCGGGCTGCGCCCTCGCGCAGGCGGGCGTCCAGCTGTGCGCGGGCGGGTTCCACCTCGGCGTCCAGCGCCACGGTGGGCGAACGGCCTTCGGCGAACCGCACGAACCACAGCAAGTGCTCGCCCACCAGCAGGTGGTTAAGCGTGCCGTGGATGCTTCGGAAGAACAGGCCGACATCGTGCCGATAGGCCGCATCGGGCACGGCAGCCACCGCGCCCAGCAAGCGCGCGGTGGCCCACACGTTGTAGCGTGCGAGCAGGTCGAAGTGTGCGGTCCAGCCGGTGGTCATGGCGCAGCGCGGGTGGCCAGCACCCGGCTCCAAAAAGCATCGAGCACGACCAATGATTGGGCACGGGCTTCCGGATTGCCGCCCTGGTGTACACCTTCTGGGGAGGTCCCATTGGGCACGTCGGCGCGCAGGCGCACCGGGGCGGTGCCGTCAAAGCCGTGGTAGCTGTTGTCGTAGACCTGCACCGTGATGTCGCTGCCCCCGCTGCGCGCCTGCAGGCTGCGTGCAAAGTCCACGCAGGGCTGGGCCGGTGTCCAGTCGTCCAGGGCACCCAGCAGCATCAGCAGCGGAGCGGCCTCCAGCACCGCCTGGCGCTTGGCCAGCGGGCCACAGCCGGGGTAGAAAACGGCCGCACCGGCGATGGCGGGCTCACCCGGCTCGGGGTGGGTGCGGCGTTGCTCCAGCAGATTCAGGGTGGTGGTCGCCCCGTTGGACCAGCCCAGCACACCGATGCGCCGCGCATCCACCTGCGGCTGGGCCGCCAGCCAGGCCAGCGCAGCACGCGCATCCTGCACACGCTGGGCCACGTCCACGCTGCGATCGCGGTAGCGGGTCTGGCAGACGTCGCGCAGCCCACGCGAGCCGAAGCTGTCGGGCATGAGCACCGCGTAGCCTGCGGCGTGCAGGCGCTCGGCCGTCTCGCGGTAACGCTCGGCCAGAGCACCGCCCTTGGCGTACAGCCCACCACAGCCGTGCAGCGCAAGCACCGCCGGGCGGCGCTCCGCGCCATCGGCCGGTAGCCAATGTGCGCGCAGTGCCAGGCCGGAGGGCTGCAGCGGCAAGTCCACGCGCTGCAGCGCGGGTGCGGCATGCGCTGCAGCCAGCGTGAACACGACAGCCACGCACACCACACAGCGAGAAAAAAATTCCATGATCAGGCGCTCCCGTTATTTCCGGCCATCCGGTGGCGCAAAGCCATGGCTGTCGAGAAACTCTGAAACCAGCGGTTGCCACACCTGGGGAAACTGGTTGAACAGGAGGTGCCCGTCATCCCCTTGCGCAGGAAGTTGCACGAACGTTGCGGTGCCCCCGGCCTGCACAAAAGCCGCATGCCACTCGCGCGGCAACTTGGGGCCGAAGAACTGGTCGTTTTCGACATAGATCCAGAGCATGGGCACGCGAGCCTGCGCACCGTAGTCCCGGTAGACCTTCTCCAGCCGCGCGGAGGAACAGGGGTCTTGCGGCCGCCCCACCGGGTCGCCCCCCGAGCCCCCTGCGAAATTGATGGCCGCCGTCAGCCCCTGCGGGTTCATCGCAGCCAGCGCCACGGTCGATGCCCCGCCGAAGGACTGCCCCACGGCCAGCACACGGTCCGGCGACACGTCCGGCCGCCGGCGCACCGCCGCCAGCGTTGCCATCGACTGGTCTGCAGCGGCCGCAAATCCCGGTGCGAAGTTGCGGCTGTTGCAAGACCCTGTGTCTTCCACGTCCGGCCCGCCAGACACGCCATAGCCCACGCGCGTGGGCACCGCCACCACAAATCCGCGCTGCACAAGGTAGCGCGACGCGTCACCAAACCTTGCACGGCCCATGCGTGCGCGGGCTTCGGCGGTGGTGGCACGGCCGTGGTTGAGGATGGCGATGGGTGCCGGGCGCGGGTTGGCATCGTCCGAGAACACCGTCACGCGAATGTTTTGCGCCGCCTCCTTGCCCCAGGCGTCGCGCACGCGCACGGGCACGTCGATCTGCTCCTCCAGCAGGCGCGCCGACGCACCGCCAGGCACGGCCAGCAACAAGCTGGTGACGAGGCAACACAACGAGGTTTGGCGGCGCATGGCGGGCATTTCCGGACAGCGACGATTACATCCGGAACACACCGAACTTGGTGTCTTCGATTGGCGCATTGCGCGTGGCCGACAGGCCCAGCGCCAGCACGCGGCGCGTGTCGGCGGGGTCGATCACGCCGTCGTCCCACAGGCGCGCGGTGGCGTAGTAGGGGTGGCCCTGGTGCTCGTACTGGTCCTTGATCGGCTGCTTGAAGGCCGCTTCCTCGTCGGCGCTCCACTGGCCGCCCTTGCCTTCGATGCCGTCGCGCTTGACGGTGGCCAGCACGCTGGCGGCCTGCTCGCCGCCCA
>CAYXSL010000094.1:0-17206 GCA_964466605.1 uncultured Verminephrobacter sp. | reverse complement strand
GAGGAAGGGCACCACGCCCTGTGATTCCCCGTTCGTTCCCTTGATGTGCGAGCCCAGGGCGCGCACGCGGGTCCAGTCGTTGCCCAGGCCGCCTGCAAACTTGGACAGCAGGGCGTTTTCCTTGATGGATTCGTAGATGCCGTCCAGATCGTCGGGCACGGTGGTGAGGTAGCAGGAGGACAGCTGCGAGCGCAGCGTGCCGCTGTTGAACAACGTGGGCGTGCTCGACATGAAGTCGAACGACGACAACACTTCATAGAACTCGATGGCGCGGGCTTCGCGGTCCGTCTCGTTCAGAGCCAGGCCCATGGCCACACGCATGAAGAAGGCCTGTGGCAGTTCGATGCGGGTCTTCTTGACGTGCAGGAAGTAGCGGTCGTACAGGGTCTGCAGGCCGAGGTAATCAAACTTCAGGTCGCGGTCAGCCTTGAGGGCGGCACCCAGGCGCTGCAGGTTGTACTGCAGCAGGCGCTCGTCCAGCAATTCGTTGTCCACGCCCTTTTTGATGAACTGAGGGAAATACTCCAGGTAGGCTTGGCCCATCTCGGCCTGGGTCACCTCCTTGCCCAGCACCTCACGCACGATGGTATGCAGCAGCAGGCGGGCCGTGGCGTAGGTGTAGTCAGGGTCTTTTTCAATCAGCGTGCGCGCGGCCAGGATGGACGCCTTGTAGACCTCGTCCATGGGCACACCGTCATAAAGGTTGCGCATGGTCTCGGACACGATGGGGGCGGCAGTGACGTCCGCGCCCAGGTTCACGCAGGCCGACTCGATCAGCGCCTGCAGGCGGCCCAGGTCCAGGGCAATGCGTGCATCGCCGTCCATCACGTGCAGCAACGGTGCCGATGCCACTGGTGCTTGCTGTTCGCTTTGGCGTGCGCGTTCCTGGGTGCGGCGTTCGCGGTACAGAACGTAGGCGCGGGCCACTTCGTGGTGGCCGCCGCGCATCAGGCCCAGCTCCACATGGTCCTGTACGTCTTCAATATGGAAGGTGCCGCCACCGGGGCGCGAGCGCACCAGTGCCCGGGTCACGTTGTGGGTCAGGGTGTCAACCACTTCGCGGACGCTGGCGGATGCGGCACCCTGCGTTCCATGGACTGCCAGAAAGGCCTTCATCATTGCCACAGCAATCTTTTGCGGTTCGAACGGCACCACAGCGCCATTGCGGCGAATGATCTGGTGGTGTGCGAACGCGTTGCTGGCTGTTGCCGCAGGGGTGGCCTGGGATTCTGTCGAGTCTGCCGGGCCGGGCTGGGCGGTGGAAGGCGTGTTCAAAGCAGCTTGCATGGGTGTCCTCTTCTTTGGGCTGTCTGGAGTGGGAGCGCGGCGTAAGTGGCCGCCGCGATGGGGGAGTGGCGCGCTGGACTTTAGTCTGTCGCACACTATATATGGTGTGTCATGTGTGTTCAAGACACTACCGGTAGTGTACCGCCTGAACCGGCCTGAAAAACGCAACCAACCTGTGTTAACCCCTCAGAGCAGGGGCCAAGCACCCGGCGTGAAGCCCTTGCGGGTGTTGCGATGGGCACCGCAAACCCAGCAGTGGCGGGTGCTGGCGGCGGATTGTCCCTTCGGAGCCGCGTGGTGGCTGGACGAAAAAAAATGTGCAAATGCACAAAGAAAAATACCGGGCTGACGCTCCGATGCGACAGCGTCTTTCAGTGCTGCGAAGGCGCGGAGGGCTGTGTGGCCGGGGGAAACCGGTGGCGTGGCCAGTCCAGCTCTTTCTGCAGTGTGGCCCAGTCGAATCCAGGGCCGGGGTCCTGCTTGCGCCCGGGGGCAATGTGTTCATGCCCTGCCACATGTGCGATGGGATAGCGCAGTGCGATGTCCTGGCACAGCCGGCCCAGGGTCTGGTACTGGGGCGGCTCAAAGCCCAGGCCTTCCAGGCCCTCCAGCTCAATACCGATGGAGTCGTCGTTGCACTGGGCGCGCCCCCGGTAAAACGACTGCCCCGCGTGCCATGCACGCAGATCGCAGTCCACAAACTGCCATGGCACTCCATGGCGGTCGATAAAAAAATGGGCGGAGACCTGCAGCCCCCGGATGCCCTGGTAGTAGGGGTGGGCATCCCAATCCAGGGTATTCGTGAAAAGCTGCTGCACAGCGCCCGTGCCGAATTCGCCCGGTGGCAGGCTGATGGAGTGCACCACGATCAGATCCACCGCCGGGGCTGTTGCCGGGCGCGTACCGTAGTTGGGCGACTCCAGGCGGCGCGCGCTTCGGTGCCAGCCGCCATCCCAGACAGAAGCGCGCTGCGCGTCATCCCATGTCGTCATGCGGGTCCTGGTCGTTCGGGACGGCAATATTCAGACGCGCGATGCGGTAGCGGATCTGGCGCAGGCTGATGCCCAGCCGCGCGGCGGTGGCGGTGCGATTGAACCCTGCCTCCTTGAGAGCGCGGATCAGTATCTCGCGCTCCTGCTGGTCCAGCCAGGCCTGCAGGTCGCTGGGCAGGGGCGCGGCGCAGTTGGTGGTTTGCGGGGCTGAAGCGGAGACATCGGCGGTTTGCGCCTGGGGGCTGCTCCCAAGCGATGCCGCCGAGCGCACGACCTGCGGGTCGGTGGCACCGGTGGGCCAGTCCACATGCAGCTCCTCGCCATCGCTGAGCGCCACCGCGCGGTGCAGCAGATTCTCCAGCTCCCGCACGTTGCCCGTGAGCGGGTGGGCGGCGATGGCGGCGAGGGCGCGATCGGTGAGGGCTGGCACGGGCATGCCGGACTCTTGGGCAATGCGGGACAACAGCGCTGCGCAAAGCGCAGGCAGGTCCTCACGCCGCTCCCGCAGGGGCGGGATCACGATCTCGATCACATTGAGCCGGTAGTACAGATCCTGTCGGAAGCGGCCGGACTGCACATCGGCTGCCAGATCCCGGTGGGTGGCGCTCACGATGCGCACGTCCACGGTTTCTTCCTGGGTGGAGCCCAGGGGGCGCACGCTGCGCTCCTGGATGGAGCGCAGCAGCTTGGACTGCATTGCCAGAGGCAGGTCGCCGATTTCGTCCAGGAACAGGGTGCCCCCGCGTGCAGCCTGAAAGTACCCATCCCGGTCCTGGGTGGCGCCGGTGTACGAGCCTTTGCGTGCGCCAAAAAATTCGGCTTCGAGCAGGTTCTCCGGGATCGCACCGCAGTTCACTGCCACCAGGGGGCCGTCGGCCCGCTGGCTGCTGGCATGCAGCGCCTGGGCCACCAGTTCCTTGCCAGTGCCCGACTCGCCATGGATGAGAACCGGGGCCATGCCCCGCGAGACCTTGGCCACCCGCTGCTTGACGTTGCGGATGGCGTCAGAGGCGCCGACCAGTTTGTCCAGCGCCGCATTGCCTGATGCATGCTCCGCCGCTGTAGCTGTTTGCCGCTGCTGCCCGGGGCTGCGTGCTGCCCGTGGTGCGGGCACCCCGCCGGTGCCTTGCACCGCCGAGGCCACCACCGAGCGGAACTGTTTCAGGTCCACCGGTTTGGTCAGGTAGTCGAAGGCGCCCGAGCGCAGCGCCTCGACCGCGTTTTCTGCCGAGCCGTAGGCGGTCATGACCACGCAGCGTTCCCGGCGCTGCTGGTCACGCAGATCCTGCAGCAACTCCATGCCAAAGCCATCGGGCAGCCGCATGTCGGTGATCACGGCATCGAAGCGATGTGCCTTGAGCTGGTCGCGCGCCTCCTGCACGCTGGACGCCGTTTCCACGCGGTAGCCTTCGCGCAGCAGGGTCAGTTCGTACAAGGTGCGCAGATCGGGTTCGTCATCGACGACGAGGATGGAGGCAGCAGGGGCGTTCATGGCAATCCGGTTCAGACCACGATGGTGTCAAACAGCGTCGCGGCGTCGGCAGGGCGGGTGGTGCGGCGGAAGCCCACGGTGAACGCGTTGCCTCCGGTCTCGCCCCGCAGCGTGGTGCGGTTCAGCCGCTGGTAACTGATGGACGCCCCGTGGCGCTGGCACAGTTCGCGGCAAATATAAAGGCCCAGGCCGCTGGAGCGGCTCTCGGACGAGAAAAAGGGCTCGAACAGGTGGCGCTCCACGGATTTGTCCATGGGGGCGCCGTCGCTCCACACCTGCAGGCTGACCTGGCCCGCCGGGGTGGTGCGTGTCGCTACACACAGGGAGTCGGGCTCCGGTCCCATGTAGCGCAGGGCGTTGTCCAGCAGGTTCACCAGCACGCGGCGCAGGTGCTCGCCATCAAATTCCACCTGTGTGGCCTGGGTGTCCAGCATGACCACGGCACGGCGCTGCACCGGGTCCTGGGTCTGCCAGTCGTGCCAGATCTGAGCGATGGTCTCGTCCAGCTGCAGGGTGGACGCGGGCGCGTGGCTGATCTGGTGCTGGACCCGGGCAATATCGAGCACTTCTTCGGCAATGCGCGCCAGCCGGTCTGCGTTCTGCTGGACCATGTGGGCCAGGCGTTTTTGTGCCGGGTCGTGCAGGTCTTCCTCCAGCAGCGCGTTGGCCTGCACGATGGCCGCCAGGGGGTTGCGGATCTCATGGGCCACGGCGGCAGACATGCGGCCCATGGCTGCGAGTTTTTCGGTGCGCAGGCGGGCTTCCATTTCGCGCAGATCGTGCAGGAACATCACGCACAGCCGCTCGGTGTGGGCTTCGCTCGCGGCTGCCCGGGTTGACGTGAGCCAGGTACGCACATGCAGCCCGGTCGGGCTTTGGCCGGGGTGCAGCAGGTCCACATCTGCCGTCTGGGGTTGTTCGTGGCGAAAAGTGCGCCGGGCCAGGATCAGCAGGGGTTTCCAGGGGGAGGCGGACTGCAGGGTCAGTGGCAAGTCAGGCAGCGCACCACTGGCCAGCAACTGCAGCCCGGCCGGGTTGGCGACGCGCACCACATCGTTCTCGTCCACCACCAGCACGCCGTCGGTCAGGTTCTGGATGACCAAGGCGCTGACCTGGGTCTGTACCCGGGCCGCGATCTGGCTTTGCTGCGCCACTTCCTGTTCGCGCGCCAGCCGGGTTGCCAGCTGGTGTACCAAATAGCTCACGATGAAGTAGCCCGTGCCGGTGAGTGCGCTTTGCAGGTAGCGCTGGGCGTCATCATCGCCCGTGCGCGCACCCATCCACCAGGCCCACCCCAGCAGCAGCAGGGTAACGCCCGCGGTGGTGCCCAGCGCCAGCGTGAGCGTGCCCAGCACCGCCGCCATCAGGATGGGCAGACCGAACAGGGGTGTGTAGTTCATGGTGCCTGCGTGCAGCAGCTGCAGGGCCGTAATCGCTGCGAGGTCGATGCCGATGGACGGAAGCCACTGGGGGCCAGCGCCGGGCGAAGGCGGGCCCTGACGGGCCAGCACGCGCAAGGCCACGGTGGCCACCAGGTAGGCCACGCACAGTGCCAGCACCGTGGGGTCGGCCACCTGATTGATGATTTGCCCCGCCCCTTGCAGGACCAGCAGGGCGAAGGCCACCATGAGGCGGCCGGTCAGGAACCCACGCCACATGCGCACAAAAGGCGCATCCACCGTGGCCAGGTAGTTGCCAGCAGGCAGGGTTTGCATGGCTCAGGCCGGGCCCAGCTGCCGGTGTTCGGTGCTGCAATAGGCCTGGTTGCCGAGCATTACGGCCTCTGCCTGGGGGATGTGCACGCCGCAATGCGCGCAGGCCAGCATGTCCTGGGGCAGCGCGCGAGGCGAGGGAGACGATGGCTTGGGAGCGGCATCATCCTGCGCGCGGCGGCTGCGCCAGATACCGATGGCCACGGCCAGGACCACGAACAAGACCAGGTACTTCATGCGCTGCGCCCCAGAACCACTTCGAGCACAAACCGCGAGCCGACATAGGCCAGCAGCAGCAGGGCAGACCCGGCATACAGCACCCGCACCGCGTTGCGCCCGCGCCAGCCAAACCGTGCGCGGCCCAGCAGCAGGGTGGCAAACGTCAGCCACGACAGCAGGGAGAAGATGGCCTTGTGGTCCCAGCGCCAGCTGCGGCCATAGAGGGCCTCGCCAAACAGCCACCCCGCCAGCAGCGTGGCGGTGAGCAGCACAAAACCAGCGGTCACGAAACGGAAGGTCAGCCGCTCCAGCGTGAGCAACGGGATGCCGCTGTGCGGGTCTTCCGCCTGGCGGATGTGGCGCTCGGCGCGGGTCATGAGCCAGGCATGCACCACGGCCGCCGCAAACAGGCCATAGCAGGCAATGCCCAGGGCCAGGTGCAGCGGCAGCCAGGCCGACGCGGCCACATGCAGCGGCTGCCCCGGGAAGACCATGGCCAGCACAATGGCGGCGGCGCCCAGGCCCGCCAGCACCCAGCGTGACTGCATCTGCGGAAACAGCTGCCGCTCCACCGCATACACCGTGAGCACCAGCCAGGCAGTCATCGACAGGGCCGGTGCAAAACCAAAGCGGGGGGTGTCGCCCCACAGGCCCCACACCAGCACCGCGCCGTGCAGCACCCAGGCCATCAGCAGGGCGTTTCGGGCGGCTGTGGCGCCCAGGCGCGAGGCTGCGGCGGCTGGCACGGCATATGCCACCGCGGCGGCCAGGGCCAGCAGCCAGCTGATGGGGGAGCTACTCGCTAAAATCATGGGTCACAGTTTAGCCTTTTGCCCCCACCGCCAGCGCCCTGGCGGGCCTGTCCGCCCCCGACCTTGTGTTGACCGCGCGCAGGCAACACCGGAACTTCCCCTATGGCCTCCGCCCTTACCGACAAACTCTCGCGCCTCGTCAAGGAGATGCGCGGCCAGGCCCGCATCACCGAATCCAACGTGCAGGACATGCTGCGCGAAGTGCGCATGGCCCTGCTGGAGGCCGACGTGGCCCTGCCCGTGGTGCGCGACTTCATTGCCCGCGTGAAGGACAAGGCGCTGGGCCAGGAGGTGCTGGGCTCGCTCAAGCCCGGGCAGACGCTGGTCTCCATCGTCAACCGCGAGCTGGCCGCCACCATGGGCGAGGGCATCTCCGACATCAACCTGGCCGCCCAGCCCCCGGCCATCATCCTCATGGCGGGCCTGCAGGGCGCCGGCAAGACCACCACCACAGCCAAGCTGGCCAAGCACCTGATCGAAAAGCGCAAGAAGAAGGTGCTGACCGTCTCGGGCGACGTGTACCGCCCGGCCGCCATCGAGCAGCTCAAGACCGTGACCAAGCAGGCGGGCGCCGAGTGGTTCCCCAGCACGCCCGACCAGAAGCCGCTGGATATCGCGCGCGCCGCGCTCGACTTCGCCAAGAAGCACTACTTCGACGTGCTGCTGGTTGATACGGCCGGCCGCCTGGCCATTGACGAAGCCTTGATGAAGGAAATCAAGGACCTGCACGCCACGCTGAACCCTGTCGAAACCTTGTTCGTGGTCGATGCGATGCAGGGGCAGGACGCGATCAACACCGCCAAGGCCTTCAAGGAGGCGCTGCCCCTCACCGGCATCGTGCTCACCAAGCTCGATGGCGACTCTCGCGGTGGTGCCGCGCTGTCGGTGCGGCAGATCACCGGCGCGCCCATCAAGTTCGCGGGTGTCTCTGAAAAGATCGACGGCCTGGAAGTGTTCGATGCCGAGCGCCACGCAGGCCGCATCCTCGGCATGGGTGACATCGTCGCGCTGGTCGAGCAGGTCACGGCCGGGGTGGACATGGAGGCCGCGCAAAAACTCGCGGCCAAGGTCAAGAGCGGTGACGGCTTTGACCTGAACGACTTCCTGGCCCAGATCCAGCAGATGAAGCAGATGGGCGGCCTCTCCAGTCTGATGGACAAGCTGCCGTCGCAGCTCACCGCCAAGGCCGGGGCCATGGACATGGACAAGGCCGAGAAGGACATCAAGCGCAAGGAGGGCATCATCCAGAGCATGACGCCGCTGGAGCGCCGCAAGCCCGACCTCATCAAGGCCACGCGCAAGAAGCGCATCGCCAACGGGGCAGGTGTGCATGTGCAAGAGGTCAACCGCCTGCTCAAGGAGTTCGAGCAGATGCAGGGCATGATGAAGAAGATGAAGGGCGGCGGCCTCATGAAGATGATGAAGCGCATGGGCGGCATGAAAGGCCTGGGCGGCGGTGGCATGCCCAAGATGCCGTTCTGACGTTCTGCGCCTTCTGGCCCCCGCATGAAAAAACCCTGAAGAGGCGCGACCTCTTCAGGGTTTTTGTATTCAGGGCGGCAACGCGGCACTCTTGCCTTGGTGGCGGGGCGCCCCGAGGGGTCTATGGCGCCTGCAGCCAGTGCTTGAGTGGCTGGTTCGCCCACGCCTTGGCTTCCTCGCCCACAAAGATGCGCGGCTGGGAGGCCGGGAGCTTGCGGCGCTTTTCCTGCGCCGCGATGGACTTTTGCGCCTCGCTCATCCAGTCGCTCACCGAGAGGCTGGCGCCTTCTGCCTGGCCAAACAAGGCTTCGGCAAAGGGCGTGTGCTTGCCGCTGTAATTGCACTGGAAGCTGGTGCGGCGTGCGTCCGTGGCCGCGATCACCACGCGGTTCGGCGCTTTCAGGGGCTCGACAAAGGCGCCGCTGTAGCAGGCGGACAGCACCACCAGCACGGGCACCTTGTTGAGTGGTGCCAGCGCATCGCTCAGGGCCTGGGGCGTGAGGGGCGGCAGGTTCTTGCCGCCCGCGCTGATGTTGAGCAGGCCGGGGTTGCTGTGGGTCGATATGAACAGCAGCACGCGGTCGCGCGGGCGCGCCACCTCGGCCGTTTTGGACATCACCAGCGCAAAGTTTTCTGCCGTGGCCTGGGGCCAGTCGGTGGGCTGGTCGCGCGCGGGGTTGGCCAGCTTGAGCATCAGCGCATGGGGGTCGATCTCCTTAACCCGCTGTTCGGCCAGCAGCACGTCGTTGCGGAAGGCCTTGGCCTGAGAGTGCATGGCAAACCCCGCAAAGATGATGCGCCCGGGTGGTTCGGGGGGCGGAGGCGGGGGTGCCGGGGTGGCGATCGGGACGGGCTTGTGGGGCGGTGCCGGGGTGGGCTGGGCGCAGCCCACCAGAGTCAGGGCCAGGCCCAGAGCGCTGGCTTGGATCAGTCTCCAGCGGACGGCTGGGAACAAAGGAAGAGGTGGCATCGACAACGGGGCCCTTCGGCGGCGCAGACCCCGTCAGGCAGAACGGTCTGTGCGCAGGGGCCAAGTGAAAAGGACACGCATCGTAACGACTTGCCAGGTGTGCGTTACAAGGCCAGGAGGCCCAGAATTTGAGGGTTTTTAAGGCCTCTGCGCGCGATAGTAAACACTTTGTTGCTATAAAAAATGTAGCATATGTGAAAAAGCCGGTGTGGACACCGGCGGGTGGTTTGTGCCTGATTTTTCACATTGTCACAATGCGGCCAGCGGCGCGGGCCGGGCCAGGCGGCTCGCATGCAGCCAGGCGCGGCGCAGCACCGGGGGCGACCAGGATTCCTCGGGGATCAGCAGCAGGCGCTGCGCACGCAGGGCCCGGCCCAGGGCGATCTGGCTGGTCCAGACGGCCAGCGGAATCGCCAGCGCCAGCGGCAGGCCCACGGGCATCAGCCACAGCAGGGCACTGCTGTCGATCAGGGCCACGCCCAGGGCCAGCAGTCCGATCACTCCGCTCATGGGGGCCAGCTGGCGCACCGCGTGGCGCCAAGGCACGGCATGGGCTTCGCGCGGGGGCGACTTCCACTCCAGCTTCAGGCCGGTGAGCGCGATCAGCACAAACAGCGAATGCGCCAGCATGCGGATGGGGGCCTGCAGGATGGCCAGCACGCTCTCCAGCGCGGCGCTTTTGAGCAGGCTGAAGGTGCCGCCGTATTCCTTTTGCTCGCGCCGCATGAACACGGCGGCCACGCCCAGGATGCGGGGCAGGAACAGCAGGCACAGCGTCCACGCCCACAGCGCCAGCAGTTCGGCGGGCAGGATGTGCCAGTCGGCCACCAGCTTGGCGCCCGACAGCCACAGCGCCGTGCCCAGCGTAAGGAAGGCGAGCCACAGCGGCGCTGAAAGGTATGCCATGGCCCCGGTGATGAACATGGAGCGGTGCACGGGATGGATGCCGGGCTCGGCCATCAGACGCGCGTTCTGCAGGTTGCCCTGGCACCAGCGGCGGTCGCGTTGCAGCTCGGCCAGCAGGTCGGGCGGCTGCTGCTCGTAGCTGCCGACCAGGTCGGACACCAGCCACACGTGGTAGCCAGCGCGGCGCATCAGCGCGGCCTCGACAAAATCGTGGCTCATGATGCCGCCTGCCAGGCCCCCCTTGCCAGGGATGGGCGCCAGCGCGCAATGCTGCATGAAGGGCGCCACGCGGATGATGGCGTTGTGGCCCCAGTAGTGCGACTCGCCCAGCTGCCAGTACTGCATGCCCAGCGTGAACAGGCGGCCGGTGACGCGCGATGCAAACTGCTGTGCGCGGGCATGCAGCGTGACGTGGCCAATGGCCTGCGTGGCGGTCTGGATGATGCCGGCTGTGGGGTTGGCCTCCATCAGCTTGGCCATGGACACGATGCAGGAGCCGCTCATCACGCTGTCGGCGTCCAGCACCACCATGTAGCGGTAGTCCTTGCCCCAGCGACGGCAAAAGTCGGCCACATTGCCCGCCTTGCGGTGTGTGCGCCGTGTGCGCAGGCGGTAGTACACCTGTACCTGGGGCTGCGGGCTGTGCTGTGCCAGCGCGCTGCGCAGTGCCTCCCAGGCCGCGCGCTCTGCGGCGGCAATGGCGGGGTCGCTGCTGTCGGACAACACGAACACGTCGAAGCTGGCGCCGTGGCCGGTGGATGCGACCGACTCGCAGGTCGCCCGCAGCCCGGCAAACACCGTGGCCACATCCTCGTTGCAGATCGGCATGATGATGGCGGTGCGCGCCTCGGGGGCCAGTGCATGCCCTGCCACGCTGCGCACCGACAGCGCATGGGGGTCGCCACGCAACATCACCCAGAAGCCCATCAAACCGGTGAGAAAGCCGGTAACCACCCAGGCCGACAGCAGCGCAAACAGCGCAATCTGGCCGTAACCCAGCCAGGCGTTGTCATAGCCGGGCTGCACGCCCGCAAACAGGAAACTCGCCAGCGCCGTGGCCAGCACGGTGAGCAGGGCAAAGGTCCAGCGGCGGCGCTGCGCCGCCTGCTCCCAGGCCTGTGGGGCGCGGTCGGCTGGCGATGCATGGGGCGCGTTGCCGCTGCCCCGGCCGGTCAGCCGCAGCAGCAGTGCGGTGCCGATGCTGTTCCAGAACCCCCGCCAGGGCAGGGGCACCATGGATCCTCGCTGCAGTGGGGGTGCGGTCACGGCATTGGGGTGCCGCTCCTCGCGCAGGGGGCTGCGGGGCGGATGGGCGGGCACCGGGGGGCTTACTCGGGAAGAATGATGTGCGTCCATGTTTCACTCACAGCGTGGTTGTCGTGTTGGAGAAAAGCGCGCAGCTCAACGGGCTGGTCGGCCTGCTGGCGCTGGATGCGAACGGTCATGCGCCACTGGCCGGTGGCGGGGTTGCGGTAGACGATGTTTTCCAGCACCTGGCCATTGGCATCGCTGGTCACCACCGCCTTCACGGCGGCGTCGGGGGGCAGGGCCTGCACGGCTGGGCCGTCAAAATCGACCACGTACTGCACCTGCTGGCGCAGAGCCTCGGCGGTCTGCTGGGAGTAACCCATGCCGCGCCGCGATTGCGTGGCCCAGGCGCCGGGTGGACGCTGCTGGGCATCGCCTTGCCAGCTCAGTTCGTACGCAAACTCCAGCGGCTGGCCGGGCGGCGGCATCTGGGCGGGCACCCAGTACGCCACGATGTTGTCGTGCGTCTCGTCGGGGGTGTTGAGCTGCACCAGCTCCACGCGGCCGGCACCCCAATCGTGCAGTGGGCGCACCCAGGCGCTGGGGCGGCGCTCGTAGCGGGCCTCCACGTCCTCGTAGCTGGCCCATTGGCGGTCGCGCTGCATCAGGCCAAAGCCCTTGGGGTTGTGGGTGGCGAACGAGGTGACCAGGGTGTGCCGGGGGTTCTGCAGCGGGCGCCACAGCCATTCGCCGTCGCCGGTGGCCACCATGAGGCCGTCGGAGTCGTGCACCTCGGGGCGGAAGTCGCCCTTGCGGGGCTGGTTCTCGCCAAAGAAGAACATGCTGGTCAGCGGTGCAATGCCCAGCGTGGCGATGGGCCTGGCGCTGCCGTTGCCCGTGAGGGGACGCACAAAAATGCGGCTGCGCACGGTGGTGGTGGTTTGGGTGCCGGGCCGGATGTCGAAACGGTAGGCCCCGGTGGCGCGGGGCGAGTCCAGCAAGGCATACACCGTGACCTGGGTGGCCAGCGGATCGGGCCGCACCAGCCAGAACTCGGTGAAGCGCGGAAACTCTTCGCCGTGGCCGCCCACGGTATCGATGGCCAGCCCCCGGGCCGACAGCCCGTACTGCTGGCCTTTGCCTAAAGCGCGGAAGTAGCTGGCGCCCTGGAAGACCACCAGCTCATCTTTGTAGGCGCTGGTATTGAGGTGGTTGTGCAGGCGAAAGCCCGCAAAACCCAGGTCCCCCCAGGTCTCGGGGCGCACCTGGTTTTTGCCATAGTCGAAGTCGGCGCGGCGGTAGCTGAGGTGGCGAACGCCCTGGGGCGTGACTTCGTTGATCAGCACCGGTTCCTTCTGGTACAGGCCCAGGTGGAAAAACATGGCTTCAAACGGCAGCTGGTCGGCGCGCCACAGGGCACGGTCGGGGCGCCAGCGGATATCGCGCACCTGGTCGTAGTTGAGCTGCGCGAGGTCTGCGGGCAGCGTGTCGCTGGCGGCCTGGTAGGGCTTCTCAGCGCGCTCGCGTGCGATGCGGGTGACAGTGTCGAAATCGAAGGCCGGGCCCGAGGCCTGTGCCACCCCGGCCAGCAGGGTGGTGGCCAGCACCACCGCAGCCCGCAGGGAGCGGCCTGTGGCACGTGGGCAGCAGAAAAAAACAGTGTGCATGCCGACACTAGGGCAAACCCTGTGCCAGCTTGGAAAAATTGTTTTAAATCAGTGGCTTACGCTGCCATTTGCATGTAAGCAGTTGTGCGGGGTGCTGGAAGCCACCCCAAACCGGTCTTTTTGTCGCCATCTGGCGACGGCATGGAAAGGTGATGGAAGCAAACTCAAATAAATCAATGACTTAGTCGTGTCGCTCATCGGCGACGTCGTCGGGCTCAGGCGAGTCGGCTTTGAAGTTTCCGGGCGTGAGTGCGTGTTTTTGCAGCAGCCGGTAGAACTCGGTGCGATTGCGCTGCGCCAGGCGAGCTGCATCGGCCACGTTGCCGTCGGTCATCTTCAGCAGGTCCACCAGGTAGTCGCGCTCAAAGCGCTGTCGCGCCTCGGCAAAGCTCAGCACCTGGGCCGAGGGAATGCGCAGGGCGCGCTGCACCAGCGACAGCGGTACCAGCGGCGTGGTGGACAAGGCGCACACCTGCTCGACCACGTTGTAGAGCTGGCGCACATTGCCCGGCCAGGCGGCGGTGGTGAGGGCCTTGAGCGCTTCGGGCGAAAAGCCCGACAGGCGTTTGTCGTACTTGCGGGCCAGCCTGTCGAGAAAGTGGTTGGCCAGCAGCGCAATGTCCTCGCGCCGCTCGCCCAGCGTGGGCAGCTGCAAGGTCACCACATTCAGGCGGTAGTACAGGTCTTCGCGGAACTGGCCTGCGGCCATGGCCGCCTCCAGGTCGCGGTGCGTGGCCGAGATGATGCGCACATTGATCTGGATTGACTGGCTTGCGCCCACGGGACGCACCGCACGCTCTTGCAGCACGCGCAGCAGCTTGACCTGCAGGGCGGGCGGCATGTCGCCAATTTCGTCCAGCAGCAGCGTGCCGCCCTCGGCCGCCTGGAACAGGCCCTTGTGGTTGCTGACCGCGTCGGTGAATGCGCCTTTGACGTGGCCGAACAGCTCGGATTCGAGCAGCGCCTCGGGGATGGCGCCGCAGTTCACGGCCACAAAGGGCTTGCCAGCACGCGGGCTGGCGCGGTGGATGGCCTGGGCCAGCAGCTCTTTGCCTGCGCCGCTATCGCCCAGCAGCAGTACGCTGGCGTCCGACTGGGCCACCAGGTAGGCCTCGGCCAGCAGGTCGGTCATGCGGGCCGAGCGGCTCACGATGTCGGCCCGCCAGGCTTCGTTGGCATGGGCCTGGTGCACGGCGGGGGCGCTCAGGGCCAGGGCTTCGGCGACCTTCTCGAGCAGCTCTTTGCCGTCGTAGGGCTTGGTCAGGTAGGTGAAGACGCCGCGCGATGTGGCCTCGACCGCATCGGGGATGGTCCCGTGTGCCGTGAGCAGGATGACCGGTAGCGAAGGATGGCGTGCATGCACCTCGTCAAACAGGGCCAGGCCATCCTTGCCCGGCAGGCGCACATCGCTCAGCACCAGCTGGGGCCGGGCCACATCCAGCTGCGCCAGAGCGGCCTCGGCCGAGCCCACGGCCACCACCTCGTACCCGGCGGCCTTCAGGCGCAGCGACAGCAGGCGCAGCATGTCGGCATCGTCGTCCACCACCAGAATGCGGGGCGCGGTGCTGCGCGGGGCGGATGGGCGTGGGGATGCGGGCATGGCGTGGTGTATCAGGGTTTGGTGTTGCCATTGTTGCCCGTGCCGCCGGAGGCAGCGCCCGGGGGAGGCGCGGCCGGGGCCGCCGGTGCAGGGCGTGTGGTCAGGCTGCGTTCGATGGCGCGCACGGCCTCCAGGCGTTCACTCAGCTGGTCGTTGCGACGCTGGGCGTCGCGCAGTTGCTGGGCCTGGCGTTCCAGCTGCTCTTCCAGGCGGCGCTGCTGGGTCAGGCGCGCCTCCAGCAAACGGGCCAGCGGGTGCAGGTCTTGTGCAGCCGGATTGGCCAGGGTGCGCTGCACGAGGCCCAGAGCGCGGGCCGTATCTGCGGGCTGGCGGGTTTGCGCCAGCACCAGCGCCAGCCGTAGCGCGCGAGAGGGTTTGCTCTCGTCCAGGTCCGACAGGCGGGCTGTCTCGAGTGCCAGCTCGGTGCTGCTCGCGCCCAGGGTGCGGTCGGCATAGGCCAAGGTGTCTCGCAGCAGGTCTTTGGGCGGCGTGGTGGGCTCGTCGCTTTCGGCGGCCAGGGGCTCGGGCGCGGCCGTGGCGGATTCTGCGACGGCCTCTGCCGCGTGAACATTTTTCACCGAGAGCATCTCTGGGGGGCAGGGGACCGTGGCGCAGCCTGCAAGCCACGTAGCGCCTGCGCACAGGGTCGCACGCAAGCCCCAGGATGTCATCCAGTACGCAGGGCGGAGGCTTGGCTGGGCGAGGGGGTCAGGAAACATCGGGCAATTCGATCCGGAAAAAAGAACGGGGCGTATCACCCGGCATCTGCAGCACCTGCACCCGCCCGCCGTGGGCATGGATGTATTCCTGCACGATGGACAGCCCGATGCCGGTGCCGCGCACGGCGTTCTCGGGCTGGCGCTCGCCCCGGTAAAAGGGTTCAAACACATGGGCCCGGTCGGCGGGAGCCACACCCGGACCTTCGTCGGTCACATCCACCTGTACCTGGCCGGGGACGCGCGACACCACCAGGCGTACGGTGCCTTGCTCGGGCGAGAAGCGGATGGCGTTGGACAACAGGTTGCCCATGGCCGAGGTGATTTTCTCCGCATCCAGAAGCAGCATGGTGCGCTCGCCGCTCACTTCCACCCGCAGGCTGCGGGCCTGCCATTGCAGGCGCTGTGTTTCCACCAGGTCTTCCAGCAAGGCAACCATATCGGTCTCGCGCCGGTGCAGCTGGCGGGCCTCAAAGGCGGCGGCGTTGAAGCGCAGCAGCGCCTCGATCTCGCTTTGGAGCACCAGGGTGTTCTGATGCAGGATTTGCGTCACTTCCTTCTGGCCTTCGCTGAGCGCACCGGTCACGCCGTCTTGCAGCAGGGCCACGCCTTCGCGCAGCGCGGCCAGCGGGGTTTTGAGTTCGTGCGATACATGGCGCAAAAAGCGCGCCTTGTCGGCGTCCAGCTCCAGCAGCCGCAGGCGCAGCCATTCCAGCTGCTGGCCCACACGGCGCACGTCGGCAGGGCCCGTGATGGCCACGGGCTGTTCGAGCTGGTTCTCGCCCAGGCGGCGAATGGCGCGCTCCAGCCGCTTGAAGGGGCGCGCCAGCCAGATGCCCAGCCACAGCGCCAGCACCAGCGCCAGCACGATCGCGCCCACCAACTGGTGCAGCACGGTGCGGCGGCTTGCGTCTACCTGCGCCTGCAGTTCGCTGGCTTGGCGGGCATTGAGTTCCTGCACTGATTGGGTAATGGCTGCGTGCAGGGTGTCGAGCGCCGCAAACTCTTCGGCCACGCTGCGTTCATTCTCCAGTGACTGCCAAGGCGGGGCGCGCAGCAAATCGTGGACCGTTTGTATACGGGCTTGCCACTGCTGGGCCTGGGTGGGCGGCAGGCCCGCGTCGCTCAACTGGCGCACGATGCCCTGGGCATCGGCGGCCATGTCGTCAAAGCTTTGGCGAAGGAGCGGGTCATTCAGCACCAGCGATTGCCGGGCCGATCGCTCCATTGCCTGACCGCGTTGGTTCAGCGCCTGCGCGGCCACGTTCAGGGCGGCAGCCTGGGTGGTGCTGGCCTGGCTTTGGCCCATCAGCGCCTCCAGGGTGAACACCGCGCGCAGGGCGCTGGCGCCCAGCACAGCGGCAATCAGCAAGAAGGCGAGCAGCAGCAGTTGCTGAAACGATGGGCCATGCGGGCGAGCCTCTCGGGGGCTCGTGGGGTCGTGGGCCATGCGCCGGTGTGTGTGGGTCAGGCCGTGAGGGCTGCGCCCTCGCGTACCAGCACCTCGCCGCGCAGGGTGTAGGCCTTGGCTTCGGTGATGGTCACATCCACCATCTGGCCCACCAGGCGGGGCTGGCCCACAAAGTTGACCACGCGGTTGCATTCGGTGCGGCCCATCAGTTCGGTGGCGTCGCGCTTGGAGGCACCTTCCACCAGAATGCGCTGAACCGTGCCCACACGGCTTTCGCTGATGGACTTGATGTTGGCGTTGATGACGCCCTGCAGGTGCTGCAGGCGGCGCAGCTTCACATCATGCGGCGTGTCGTCGTGCAGGCCGGCGGCGGGCGTGCCGGGGCGGGGGCTGAAGATGAAGCTGAAGCTGTTGTCGAAGTGGATGTCGTCGATCAGCTTCATCATCTTGTTGAAGTCGTCTTCCGTCTCGCCCGGAAAGCCCACGATGAAGTCGCTGCTCATGGCCAGATCGGGGCGGAGGGCACGCAACTTGCGCACCGTGCTCTTGTATTCCATGGCGGTGTAGCCGCGCTTCATCGCCATCAGGATGCGGTCGCTGCCGTGCTGCACCGGTAAATGCAAGTGGCTGACCAACTTGGGCACTTTGGCGTACACATCAATCAAGCGCTGTGTGAATTCGTTGGGGTGGCT
>CAYXSL010000093.1:0-17217 GCA_964466605.1 uncultured Verminephrobacter sp. | reverse complement strand
ACCTGTTCAGCCAGGCCGAGCACGACGAGCTGGCCCAGAGCATCCTGCTGTGCCCCGACGCAGCCTACCTTGACGCCGTGCAGCGCGAGATCGACCGCCTGCTGCCCACCATGCCGCGCGCCGAGATCATCGCCAAGAGCCTCACGGGCCGGGGCGCGCTGATCCTCACCAAAGACATGGAAGAAGCCTGCGCCATCAGCAACCGCATCGCACCCGAGCATCTGGAGGTCAGCAGCACCGACCCGCACCGCTGGGAGCCGCTGCTGCGCCACGCGGGCGCGATCTTCCTCGGCGCCTACACCAGCGAGTCCCTGGGCGACTACTGTGCGGGCCCCAACCACGTGCTGCCCACCAGCGGCACGGCACGTTTTTCGTCGCCGCTGGGCGTGTACGACTTCCAGAAGCGCAGCAGCCTCATCGAGGTGAGCGAGGCCGGTGCCCAGGTGCTGGGCACCATCGCCGCCGAGCTGGCCTACGGCGAGGGCCTGCAGGCCCACGCGCAGGCGGCAGAGATGCGCCTGACAACGCCCGTCAAACCGCGCTGATTGCTCCCCGGGGCAGGGCGCTCTGTACGGGTGCCGTTGCCTTGGGCTGAGAAGCCGCGGTGGGTGCTGGCGGGTAGGCAGTGCCTGCCACTGCCCGGTGCTTCGCCCAGCTCAGCCGCGCAGGCCGGTGGCCCTCTGCGCTCACGCGCAGCCTCACAGGCCCGGTGAACGACAGACGCTGGCCCGCCTCCAGAAAATAGTCTTCCAGCAGACCATCGCAAGTCACCCAGACACGGCCTTGCTCGACTTCGAGCAGGGCGATCTCGCCCGAGCGAAAGTCCAGCACCTGGACGGCCTGCAGCGGCGGCAGCGGCTGGCGCTTCCATTGCAGGGTGAGGGGCACCACAGGCGGGGTGGGCAGCGTGGGCGACGGCGGGGTGGGGATGTGCAGCGTGTTCATGCCCTCACTGTGCGGCCAGGGCGCGCGCGGCGCTACGGACAGGAATGCAGGACCTGGTCCAGTACAGACCGGCTGTACTGGCCATCTGTACTGTATGGGCTGCATCTGCTCTGTACTGGCTCTTTTTCTGGCTACCAGTACAGAATGCGGCCATGGCCACCGATGACGCACCCCCGCTTTACCTTCAGATCGCCGAGCAGCTGGCGCAACTGATCCGCAACGGCACGCTGGCGCGTGGCGAGAAGCTGCCCTCAGTGCGCGAACTGGCCCGTCAGCATGGTGTGGCGCAGACCACGGTGGTGCAGGCCTACCACTGGCTCGAAGATGCGCGCCTGGTTACGGCCCGCCCGCGCTCCGGCTTTTTTGTGGCGGCGCGGCCGGTGAGCCTGCCCGAGCCCAGCACGCCGCGCCCCATGCGCCGCCCGCGCGAGGTGTCGGTGGACTGGCTGGGCCAGCGCATTCTGGGCCGCAACCAGCCGGAGGACATGCTCTCATTCAGCAGCGGCACACCGGGTCCCGAGCTGTTCAACCCCGACCGCGTACGCCGCGCCGTGGTGCGCGCGGCCCAGCGCCACCGCAACCTGCTGTGCACTTACCCTAGCTCTGCGGGCCATGTGGATGCGCGCCGCGCGCTGGCGCGCTATGCGGTCAGCCTGGGCTGCAGCCTGGACCCGGAGAACATTGTGATCACCGGCGGCTGCATGGACAGCATTGCGCTGTGCCTGCGCGCCGTGACGCAGCCGGGCGACGTGGTGGCGCTGGAGTCGCCCACGCATTTCTCGTTCCTGGAGGTGCTGCAGGGCCTGCACCTCAAGGCGCTGGAGATCCCCACGCACCCGCGCCACGGTCTGTCGCTGGATGCGCTGCAGCTTGCGCTGGACACCCAGCCGGTCAAGGCCGTGATGATCGTGCCCACGCTGAGCAACCCGCTAGGCAGCTGCATGCCGCAGGCCGAGCGCAAGCGCCTGGCGCAGATGGCGGCGCGCCACGGCATGGCGGTGATCGAGGATGCGATCTACAACGACCTGGCGGAGGTGGACGAGATGCGGCGCACCGTCAAGTCCTACGACACCATGGGCCATGTGATGCTGTGCGATTCGTTCTCCAAGACGCTGGCGCCGGGCCTGCGCCTGGGCTGGCTGGAGGCGGGCCGCTGGACCGAGAAGGTGCGCGCCATCAAAGACCTGCAGGCGGGCGGGCAGTCGGCCGTGCTGGAGCTGGCGCTGGCCGACCTCATTACCCAGGCGGGCCATGCTGCCGCCATGCGCCAGCTGCATGCGGGTGTAGCGGCCCGCATGGACGAGGCGCGGCGGGTGATTGCCGCGCATTTCCCGCAGGGCACGCGCGTGAGTGACCCGCCCGGTGGCCTGCTGCTGTGGCTGGAGCTGCCCCGCGCGCTGGATTCGGTGCAACTGCACGAGGCCTGCCTGGAAAAGCAGATCCTGATCGCCCCGGGCACGGTGTTCAGCACCAGCGGGCGCTTTCGCAACTGCCTGCGCATCGGCGTGGGCGGCGACTGGTCGCCCGCGCACCTGCAGGCGCTGCGCACCGTGGGCGACATGGCCACGCGCATGCTGCAGGGGCAGCGGCAGGCGGCCTGATTTCCTTCAAATCAATCACGAAGTTCGTGTTCCACGAAGTTCGTGTAATATAGCCCCATGAAAAATGTCACCGTCACCATGGACGACGCCGTAGCCGAATGGGTGCGTGTGGAGGCTGCCAAGCGCGGCAGCAGCGTGTCGCGCCTGCTCGGTGAATGGCTGGCCGAAAAGATGCGCCAGGAAGACGCCTACGCCCAGGCCATGCGCGAGGCGCTGGGCTTCGAGTCCTGGGGTGCGTCCAGCGGGCCCTATGTGCCGCGCGAAACCCTGTTTCTGCGCTGAGCAGCGGAGAGCGCATGGCCACTGTCCCCATCTTTGTCGATACCGAAATCCTGCTCGCCAGCGTGGACGACCGCGATGCCGAGCGCCAAGCGCGGGCACGCGAATGGATCAGCTTCTGCTGGCAGACGCGCAGCGGCCGCATCAGCTCGCAGGTGCTCAACGAGCTGTACAACCAGGCGATCCAGCGTTTTGACGGCCCGCAGGTGCTGCAGCAGGTGCGCGCCCAGGTGCGCCGCCTGCGCGTGTGGCTGCCGCCGCACCTCGACTCCTACACCGTGGACGGCGCCTGGGATCTGCAGGACCGCTACCGCCTGGGCTACTGGGATGCGCTCATCCTCTCGTCGGCCCACCAGCAGGGCTGCCGCTACCTGCTGACCGAGGCGCTGCCACACGACCAGCCGCTGGACGCCGTGCGGCCGATCAACCCGTTTCTCCTCCTCCCCAACGAACTGGACACCACCGAATGACTACTCCCGCGTCGTCTCCCCTCCAGGCCCTGGCCCGCATCCGCCCCGACGTGCGCGCCATGCACGCGTACAGCGTTCAGCCTTCCACCGGCATGCTCAAGATGGACGCGATGGAGAACCCGTTCCGCCTGCCCGCGCACCTGCAGGCCACGCTGGGCCAGCGCTTGGGCGCGGTGGTGCTCAACCGCTACCCCGGTGACCGGCTGCTTGACCTGAAGGCGGCCCTGGCCCAATACGCCGGCATGCCCGAGGGCTACGGCATCGTTCTGGGCAATGGTTCGGACGAACTCATCACCCTGCTGGCCCTGGCCTGTGCGCAACCTGGCACGGGCCAGCGCGCCACCATGCTCGCGCCCATGCCGGGTTTTGTGATGTACCCGCTGTCGGCGCAGCTGCAGGGCCTGGACTTTGTCGGCGTGCCGCTCACGCCCGACTTCGAGCTGGATGAGCCCGCCATGCTGGCCGCCATCGCGCAGCACAACCCCGCCATCACCTACATCGCCTACCCCAACAACCCCACGGCCACGCTGTGGGACGAAGGCGCAGTGCAGCGCATCATCGACGCCGCAGGCGCGCAGGGTGGCATCGTGGTGATGGACGAGGCCTACCAGCCCTTTGCCAGCCGCACCTGGATCGACCGCATGCGCGCCGAGCCTGCGCGCAACGCCCACGTGCTGCTGATGCGCACGCTCAGCAAGTTTGGCCTCGCGGGTGTGCGCCTGGGCTACCTCATCGGGCCTTCGGCGTTTGTGGGCGAGATCGACAAGGTGCGCCCGCCCTACAACGTGAGCGTGCTCAACTGCGAGGCGGCACTGTTTGCACTGGAGCACGCCGATGTGTTTGCCGCCCAGGCCGCCGAGATCCGCGCCGAGCGCACCCAGGTAGTCGCAGCCCTGCGGCAGATGCCCGGTGTTGAAAAATGCTGGGACAGCGAGGCCAACATGATCCTGATCCGCGTGGCGGATTCCGCCCGGGCGTATGACGGCATGAAAAACCGCAAGGTCCTCGTCAAGAACGTTTCTACAATGCACCCCATGCTGGCCAACTGCCTGCGCCTCACGGTAGGCGCCGCCTCCGACAACGCGCAGATGCTGGCCGCCCTGCAAGCCTCCCTATGACTTCCTCCGCACTTGTTCCTTCCGCCCCTTCGGCCGACCCGATGGCCGACCGCATCGCCGAGGTCAGCCGCAATACCGCCGAGACACGCATCCGCGTGCGCATCAACCTCGACGGCACGGGCCAGGCCAAGCTGCACACCGGCATCGGCTTCTTCGACCACATGCTCGACCAGATCGCCCGCCACGGGCTGATCGACCTCGACATCGACTGTGAAGGCGATGTGCGGATTGACGGCCACCACACGGTGGAGGACGTCGGCATCACGCTGGGCCAGGCCTTTGCGCGCGCCGTGGGCGACAAGAAGGGCATCCGCCGCTACGGCCATGCCTACGTGCCGCTGGATGAAGCACTGTCGCGCGTGGTGGTCGATTTCTCGGGGCGCCCGGGCCTGCACATCGACGTGAAGTTCACGGCGGGCAGCATCGGCCAGCTCGATACGCAACTGGTCTACGAGTTCTTCCAGGGTTTCGTGAACCACGCGGGCGTCACGCTGCACATCGACAATCTTAAGGGCTTCAATGCCCACCACCAGTGCGAGACCATCTTCAAAGCGTTCGGGCGCACGCTGCGCGCGGCACTCGAGCGCGACCCGCGCTCGGTGGGTGTCATCCCGTCCACCAAGGGTTCTTTGTGATTTTTATGAATCAAATCGGGCCTCTGCGCCTGATGGGTAAGCGCTAGCAGCTATGAATATGGAAGCAAAAACAGTGGTGGTCGTGGACTACGGCATGGGCAACTTGCGCTCGGTGTCGCAGGCCGTGCAGGCCGCCGCCCAGGGCACGGGCTGGACGGTGCGGGTCACCCAGCGCCCCGAAGACGTGCGCGCCGCAGCACGCGTGGTGCTGCCCGGCCAGGGCGCCATGCCCGACTGCATGCGCGAGTTGCGCGAATCCGGCCTGCAGGAGTCGGTGCTCCAAGCCGCTGCCACCAAGCCCCTGTTTGGCGTGTGTGTGGGCATGCAGATGCTGCTGGACCACAGCGCCGAGGGGGATACGCCGGGCCTGGGCCTGATCCCTGGCGACGTGCTCAAGTTCGACTTGGCAGGCCGCACCCAGCCCGACGGCAGCCGCTTCAAAGTGCCCCAAATGGGCTGGAACCAGGTGCGCCAGATGGCCCATGCAGGTGCTGTGCACCCCGTGTGGGCCGGTGTGCCCGACAACAGCTACTTCTACTTTGTGCACAGCTTCTATGCCGTGCCGCAAAACCCCGCCCATTGCGCGGGGCAGGCCGACTACGGCGGTGTTTTCGCTGCGGCCATTGCACGCGATAATATTTTTGCGACGCAATTCCACCCGGAGAAAAGTGCGGAACATGGCCTGGCCCTGTACCGCAACTTTCTGCACTGGAACCCCTGATTTTTTTCTCCACCCTTCCTCCTCAACCACCCCGTTCGGGCCGCGCCGAGACTTGGCCGATCCCCTGAACCCCCCACCACCATGCTGCTCATCCCCGCCATCGACCTCAAAGACGGCCACTGCGTACGCCTCAAGCAAGGCGATATGGACCAATCCACCACTTTTGGCGAAGACCCCGCCGCCATGGCGCGCAAGTGGGTGGACGCGGGCGCACGGCGCCTGCATCTGGTGGACCTCAATGGCGCCTTTGCGGGCGTGCCCAAGAACTACGGCGCCATCAAGTCCATCCTCAAAGAGGTGGGCGACGATATCCCCGTGCAGCTGGGCGGCGGCATCCGCGACCTGGACACCATCGAGAAGTACATCGACGGCGGCCTGCGCTACGTGATCATCGGCACGGCGGCGGTGAAGAACCCCGGCTTTCTGAAGGACGCCTGCAGCGCCTTCGGCGGCCACATCATCGTGGGCCTGGATGCCAAGGACGGCAAGGTCGCCACCGACGGCTGGAGCAAGCTCACCGGCCACGAAGTGGTGGACCTGGCCAAGAAATTCGAGGACTGGGGCGTTGAATCCATCATCTACACCGACATCGGCCGCGACGGCATGCTCTCGGGCATCAACATCGACGCCACGGTGAAGCTGGCCCAGGCGCTTTCCATCCCCGTGATCGCCTCGGGGGGCCTGTCGAACATGGCCGACATCGAGCAGCTGTGCGCGGTGGAGGGCGAGGGCGTCGAAGGCGTGATCTGTGGCCGTGCGATCTACTCGGGCGACCTCGACTTTGCAGCCGCCCAGGCGCGTGCCGACGAATTGAATGGGTAACAAGCCCCGGGGCGGCAGCGCCGTCCCATCGGACATCTGACGGACCTTTGACATGCTTGCCAAACGCATCATCCCCTGCCTCGACGTCACCGGAGGCCGTGTGGTCAAGGGCGTCAACTTTGTTGAGCTGCGCGACGCGGGCGACCCGGTCGAGATCGCTGCGCGCTACAACGCGCAGGGCGCCGACGAACTCACGTTTCTCGACATCACCGCCACCAGCGATGGGCGCGACCTGATCCTGCACATCATCGAGGCCGTGGCCAGCCAGGTGTTCATTCCCCTGACCGTGGGCGGCGGCGTGCGCACGGTGGAAGACGTGCGCAGGCTGCTCAACGCGGGTGCCGACAAGACAAGCTTCAACTCTGCCGCCATTGCCAACCCCGACCTGATCAACGCCGTGTCGGCCAGGTACGGCGCGCAGTGCATCGTGGTCGCCATCGACGCCAAGCGCCGCCAGGGCGACGACGTGGCTGCGCGCGGCGAAGGTTGGGACGTGTACAGCCATGGCGGGCGCAAGAACACCGGCCTGGACGCCATTGCCTGGGCCTCCGAGATGGCGCGCCGGGGCGCGGGCGAGATCCTGCTGACCAGCATGGACCGCGACGGCACCAAGAGCGGCTTTGACCTGGCCCTCACGCGCGCCGTGAGCGATGCCGTGAGCGTGCCCGTGATCGCCTCGGGTGGCGTGGGCAACCTCGACCACCTGGCCGACGGCGTGCAGCAAGGCGGTGCCGATGCGGTGCTGGCCGCCAGCATCTTCCACTACGGTGAATACACCGTGGGCCAGGCCAAGGCCCGCATGGCCGAGCGCGGCATTCCTGTGCGGCTGTGAGTTTTTGCTATTAAATAAATAGCATCTTGTGCTTGATGGGTGCGCGGCAGGCACCCAAAGGATGCAAGAGATCCGCGGAGGGGCCGTTCCCTGGATTTCAAATCACCGACAATCCCTTTCATGAACTGGCTCAATGAAGTGAAATGGGACGCGCAGGGCCTGGTGCCCGTGATTGCGCAAGAGCAGGGCACGGGCGACGTGCTGATGTTTGCCTGGATGAACCGCGAAGCACTCGAAAAAACGGCCGAACTGGGCCGCGCCGTGTACTTCAGCCGCTCGCGCAAGAAGCTGTGGTTCAAGGGCGAAGAATCGGGCCATGTGCAGACGGTGCACGAGATCCGCCTCGACTGCGACAACGACGTGGTGCTGCTCAAGATCACCCAGTTGGGCCACGAGCCCGGCATTGCCTGCCACACCGGCCGCCACAGCTGCTTTTTCAGCGTGCTCAAGGACGGCGCCTGGCAGCCGGTCGATCCGGTCTTGAAAGACCCCGAATCCATCTACAAATAACACCCATGAGTTCCAACGATTCCCTCGCCCCCGCGTCGCAGGACGCGCTCGCGCGTTTGGCCGCCGTGATTGAAAGCCGCAAGCCGGCCAACGGCGGCGACCCTGAGAAGAGCTATGTCTCGCGCCTGCTGCACAAGGGGCCGGACGCTTTCCTCAAGAAGATCGGCGAGGAAGCCACCGAGGTGGTGATGGCGGCGAAGGACGTGGACCACGGCGCCGACAAGTCCAAGCTGGTGTACGAGGTGGCCGACCTGTGGTTCCACTCGATGGTGGCGCTGGCCCATTACGGCCTGACTCCGGCCGATGTGCTGGCGGAGTTGGAACGCCGCGAAGGCACCAGCGGCATCGAGGAAAAAGCCTTGCGCAAGGCCGATGCGCGTGCCAGCCAGGAGGGTTCTTCATGAGCGATATCGTTGATGTGCAGACCACGGACCAGAAGGCCGAAGACCTCAAGGCCGTGGGCTGGGTCAGCTACATCCTGCACCTGATCGTGGCCGTGGGCGCGGTCATCCCGGGCGCGCAGCCGGGCGCGGCATTGCTGCTGATTGCGCTGGTGATCGACCTGGTGAAGAAGGGCGACGCCGAAGGCACCTGGCAGGCCAACCACTTTTCGTGGCGCATCCGCACGGTGATCTGGGCGGGCGTGCTCTACATCGTCACGGCACCGCTGTGGCTGCTGTTTCTGCTGCCGGGTTGGATTGCCTGGGCGCTGATTTCGCTCTGGTTCCTGTACCGCATCGTGCGCGGCATGGTGGCCATGAACAAGAGCCAGGCGGTGGATGCCTGAAGCCCCCGGATCGCCGCTGCCGCGCCTGAACCTGGCCTTGCAGGGCGGTGGTTCGCACGGCGCGCTGACCTGGGGCGTGCTGGACGCGCTGCTCGAAGGCGGGCAGTGGCACTTTGACGGCGTGAGCGGCACCAGCGCCGGCGCCATGAATGCCGTGGCCCTGGCACACGGTTTTGCCAAAGCCGCCAAGGAGCACAAAGACCCGCATGAGGCGCACCAGGCCGGTTGCCAGCAGGCGCGCGATACCCTCACCCGCCTGTGGGAGGGGGTGGGCACGCTGGGCAGCCTGATGTGGGGCTCGCCCCTGTCGGCCGCCAACCCGATGATGGGGTTGATGCGCCAGTGGCTCTCGCCCTACCAGACCAATCCGCTCGATATCAACCCGCTGCGCCGCTTGCTGGAGCGCGAGGTGGACTTTGACCTGCTGTGCTCCGAGCGCCGCGCCATCACTGCCGCGGGTGGGCCCAAGGTGTTTGTCTGCGCCACCAATGTGCGCACCGGGCGCGGCGAGATCTTCTCGGGCCCCCGCCTCAGCGCCGATGCGGTGATGGCCTCGGCCTGCCTGCCGCTGCTGTTCAAGGCGGTGGAGATCGACGGCCAGCACTATTGGGACGGCGGTTATTCAGGCAACCCCGCGTTGCACCCGCTGATCTACCAGACCGAAACCTCCGACATCCTGCTGGTGCAGATCAACCCCATCGAGCACCTGGAGCTGCCCCATTCCGGCCCCGAGATCATGGAGCGCATGAACGAGGTCACCTTCAACGCCAGCCTGCTGGCCGAGATGCGCGCCATCGAGTTCGTGCGCCGTCTGCTGGCCGAGGGCAAGCTGGACCCGCGCCGCTACAAGAGCGTGCGCATGCACCGCATCGACGGCGGTGCCGTGCTCGCGCCCTTTGGGGCCGACAGCAAGACCCGCGCGGACCTGCCTTTTGTGCGCAAGCTGTTCGCCCTGGGCCGCACGGCGGGCCAGGAATGGCTGCAGGCGCACCGCAAGGACGTGGGCGTGCGGCCCACCATCAAGATCGCTGAAAATGCGTGATGCTCCCCCTGAGTCGCTGCGCGCCTTCCCCCTCGCCTTCGGGAGGGGGACGCCGCCCGTGGCCTGGCAAAGCCAGTTCCACGGTGGCGCTGGCTTGGGGCGCGCCGGTTGCGACGGCTTTGGGTGGTGAGAAGCGGCCGGTGAACCATTAACTTCGTTCTGACATTTTTCCCATGCACGATCCGAACTGCCTCTTCTGCAAAATCATCGCGGGCCAGATTCCTTCGAAGAAGGTCTATGAGGACGAAGAAATCTTCGCCTTCCACGACATCCACCCCTGGGCGCCGGTGCACTTTCTGATGGTCCCCAAGCTGCATATCCCTTCGATGGCCCAGGTCACTGCCGAGCATGCGGGCGTGCTGGGGCGCATGATGGCGCTGGCCCCGAAGCTGGCGCTGGAACAAGGCTGCAACCCGTACCCCGAGGGTGGCTTTCGCGTCGTGGTAAACACGGGTCTGGAAGGCGGGCAGGAAATCCACCACCTGCACATACATGTGATGGGCGGCCCCCGTCCGTGGCTCAAAGGCTGACCCAGACTGACGGCGCAAGCCGGTAGTTTCCCGCTGGGGAGCGCGTGCGCCGAACTCCGGTCACAGCCCCCGTCTAAAATGGTTGCAATTCGTTAGGAGATATTCCATGGGCTCTTTTTCCATCTGGCACTGGCTGATCGTGCTGCTGATCGTTGTGATGGTGTTCGGCACCAAGAAGCTCAAGAACATGGGCTCCGACCTCGGAGGCGCCGTGAAGGGCTTCAAGGACGGCATGAAGGACGGTTCTTCCTCCGACACCGCCGCAACGCCCCCGGCCGGCCAGGTGGCCAACAGCCAGGCCGCCGACAAGACCACCATCGATGTCGAAGCCAAGCAAAAAAGCTGAGCCGGTGTGTCTGCTGACCTGCACACGCTGCACTTTGCCTTGCCTTTGCGCCTGATCCATCCATGATTGATATTGGCCTGTCCAAGATGGCGCTGATCGGTGCCGTGGCGCTGATCGTCATCGGCCCCGAAAAGCTGCCGCGCGTGGCCCGCACCGTGGGCACCCTGCTGGGCAAGGCCCAGCGCTACGTGTCCGACGTGAAGGCCGAGGTCAACCGCTCCATGGAGCTGGACGAACTCAAGAAGATGAAGGACACGGTCGAGAACGCCGCACGCGATGTGCAGAGTTCCATCCAGACCAGCGCCAGCGAGTTCGAGAAGGACTGGGCCGAAGCCACCGACACGGCCAGCGCGGCCCTGACCGAGCAGACCACCGTGGTGCCCGCCTACAAGCACCCGGGCAAGAACTGGCGCCTCAAGCGCGGCGCTGTGCCCCAGTGGTACAAGTCCAGAAGTGGTGTGCGCACCAAGGCGCAGTCGGGCGCTGCGCGCGTGGCCCGCTTCCGCCCCCAGAAATTCCATTGACGATGATGCCGCGCAGCCCCCTGTGCGCGGCGCTGCATGGGCGCCCCGTGCGCACCTGAAGACCCACCATGTCCGACACCCCCACCAAAGAAGACGAGCTGGCCGGCACCGAGCAGCCGTTTGTGCAGCACCTGATGGAGCTGCGCGACCGGCTGGTCAAGGCCATCATCGCCATCGCCATTGCGGCGGCGATCCTGTTCTTCTTCCCCGGCCCCGGCGCGCTGTATGACTTCCTGGCGGCGCCCCTGGTGGCCCACCTGCCCAAGGGGGCCACGCTGATCGCCACGTCGGTGATTTCGCCTTTCATGGTGCCGCTCAAGATCTTGCTGATGTCGGCCTTCTTGCTGGCGCTGCCGTTTGTGCTGTGGCAGGTGTGGGCCTTTGTGGCGCCCGGGCTGTACTCGCACGAGAAGAAGCTGGTGCTGCCGCTGGTGATCTCCAGCACGCTGCTGTTCTTCATTGGCGTGGCGTTTTGCTACTACCTCGTGTTCGGGCAGGTGTTTGCGTTCATCCAGAGTTTTGCGCCCAAGAGCATCACGGCCGCGCCAGACATCGAGGCCTACCTGAGCTTTGTGCTCTCGATGTTCCTGGCCTTCGGCCTCGCGTTCGAGGTGCCGATTGCCGTGGTGGTGCTGGCCCGCATGGGCGTGGTCAGCGTGCAGAAGCTGCGCGAGTTCCGCGGCTACTTCATCGTGATCGCGTTCGTGATCGCCGCCATCGTCACGCCGCCCGATGTGGTGTCGCAGCTGTCGCTGGCCATCCCCATGTGCATCCTGTACGAGGTGGGCATCTGGGCAGCGCAGATCTTCATCAAGCACACCAAGGCGCCGGAAGAAGCGGAAGAGTCCGCCTCGGCTTCTTGATTCGTTCCTGGCTTTCTGAATCACCGGTGCCTGCTGGCGGCGCGCAACATGCGCAGCGGGGCAGGGCCATCAAACGCGAGAGAGGCTGGTCTGCGCTTTTTGCGCGATCCCTGTGACCATTTTTTTGAATGAAATTGGTCGTTTCCGCGGATCCATAAACGATTTATTGCTATATTTTGTATAGCATCTGAGCGTGCCAGCGGTTGGGCCGCGCCCGCCTGTGTGGTTGCGGTCCTAGGCGCAAACGCGCAAACGCGCAAACGCGCAAACGGGCCCGAGGGCCCGCCCGCCGCCTCTTCGCTTACCGCCGGACGTTCCGCTGCTGTGGCCGGGGGCGCACGCCGGGGTGGATGCTCAGCTCCACCTGCTTGTCCGCCCGCTGTACGTTGAAGGCCGAGCTGGTGCCCGGCTTGAGCGCGGCCACGGCGCTCAGCAGCTCGGACACATTGCCCACCTTTTTGCCATCCACCTGCACGATCACATCGCCAGGCCGCATGCCCGCCTGGGCGGCGGGGCCGTCCTGCAGCACGCCGGTGATGATCACGCCTTCGGTGGCCTTCTTCACGCCAAAGGTCTCGGCGAGTTCGGGCGAAAGCTCGTTGGGCTCCACACCGATCCAGCCGCGCGTGACCTGGCCGTCCTTCACGATACCGTCGAGCACCATGCGCGCCGTGGACACGGGGATCGCAAAGCCAATGCCCATGCTGCCGCCCGAGCGCGAGTAGATCGCGGTGTTGATGCCCATGAGGTTGCCGTTCACATCCACCAGCGCACCGCCCGAGTTGCCGGGGTTGATGGCCGCGTCGGTCTGGATGAAGTTCTCGAACGTGTTGATGCCCAGCTGGCTGCGGCCCAGCGCGCTCACGATGCCGCTGGTCACCGTCTGGCCCACGCCGAAGGGGTTGCCGATGGCCAGCACCTGGTCGCCCACGTCCAGCGCGTCGGAGTTGCCCAGCACGATCACGGGCAGCTTGTCGAGTTCGATCTTGAGGATGGCCAGGTCGGTGTCGGGGTCGGTGCCGATCACGCGCGCACGGGCGCGGCGGCTGTCGGTGAGGGTGACTTCGATTTCGTCGGCGCCCTCGACCACATGGTTGTTGGTGAGGATGTAGCCGTCGGGGCTCACGATCACGCCGCTGCCCAGGCCTGCCTGGGCCTGGCTGCCCTGGTCGCCAAAGAAGAACTGGAACCAGGGGTCGTTGCTGCGCGGGTGGCGCACTTCCTTGCTGGTGTTGATGCTGACCACGGCGGGCGCTGCCTTGCGCGCGGCACCGCTGAAGCTGCCCGCTGCCGGCTGCGAGGGCGCCGTGGCGGGCGCTTCCAGCAGCGCAATGCCCGCTCCGGAGCGTGTGGTGCCCCGGCCCAGCCAGTCGGGCTGCAGGGTGGCAACAACAAAGTAGGCCGCAACGAACACCGTCACGGTCTGGGAAAACAGCAGCCAGAGTCGTTTCATGAAATTCACGTCCCGATGAACGTACAGGTGGTGGGTGGGGAGGGGGCCGAGGGTGCTTGCACCGGGGGCGGCGCCAGCCCGTCTCGCTGGCGGCATTGTCCCCCAACTGGGGGCATGGACTGCGCGCGACAATAGCGGCATGAGCATTTCACGCCCCCAACTTTTGCAGGCATTCGACGCCCTGCTGCAGCCCGAACGCTTCAAGGACTATGGCCCCAACGGCCTGCAGGTCGAGGGGCGGCCCGAGATCCGGCGTGTGGTGAGCGGCGTGACCGCCAGCCGGGCCCTGATCGAGGCTGCGATTGCCGCCCGCGCAGACGCCATCTTTGTGCACCACGGCCTGTTCTGGCGCGGGCAGGACGGCCGCATCACGGGCTGGATGAAGCAGCGGCTGCAACTGCTGCTGGCGCACGACATCAACCTGTTTGCCTATCACCTGCCGCTGGATGCCCATGCCGAGCTGGGCAACAACGCGCAACTGGGCCGGGTGCTGGGTTTTGCCGCCGATGCGCGGTTTGGCGAGCAGGACCTGGGGTTCTCCGCCCCGGCGGTTTTTGACAGCGGCCAGGCCCTGGCCGACCATGTGGCGCGCGCACTGGGCCGCGCCGTGACGCTGGCGCAGCCCGGGATGGCGGGCGATGAAGCGCGTCCTGTGCGCCGCGTGGCCTGGTGCACGGGTGGTGCCCAGGGGTATTTCGAGTCGGCGATTGCAGCGGGTGCCGATGTGTTCATCACCGGCGAAATCTCCGAACCCCAGGCCCACCTGGCGCGCGAGATGGGCGTGGGCTTCATCGCCGCCGGGCACCACGCCACCGAGCGCTACGGCGCGCCCGCCGTGGCCGCCCATATCGCGGCGCAGTGCGGTCTGGAACACCAGTTCATTGAGATCGACAACCCTGCGTAGCCGCCTGTGTCGCCGTTGCATCCCCTGCCGGTGGGGTCCGCTGCGCAGGGTGTTTACTCACATATTCATAGCTACCAAGGCTTTCTGATAGCGCGGTAGCGGCAAAAAAACCTTAAAAAACATGCGCACCATCGCCATCACCCAGGGAGACCCTGCCGGCATCGGGCCCGAGATCGTGGCCAAGGCCTTCCGCGACGCGCCCGAACTGCTGCGCCATTGTTTCGTGGTGGGCGATGTGGCCACGCTGCGGCGCGCGGCCGAGGCCATAGCACGGCCGGGTGTGGGGGGCTTGCCGCTGGCCCAGATCAGTGCGCCACACGAGGCGCTGGCCATGCCCCCGCGCTGCGTGCCCGTGCTGCCGGTGCCTGGCATTCCTGGCCCCCAGCCCTGGGGCCGGGTGAGTGCTGCGGCTGGCCGGGCTGCTGCCGACGCGGTGGTCTGGGCGGCCCGTGCCGCTTTGCGTGGCGAGGTGGCAGCGCTGGTTACTGCGCCGCTGCACAAGGAGGCGTTGTCCGCTGCGGGCGTCGATTTTCCGGGGCACACCGAGCTGCTGCAGGCCGAGGCCGCAGCCCACCAGGGAGTGCCGCTGGCCCGCATGCCCGTGCGCATGATGCTGGCCAACGACGAGCTGCGTACCGTGCTGGTCAGCATCCATGTGTCGCTGCGCGACGCGATTGCAGCGGTGACGCAGGACAACGTGCTGCAGACGCTGCAGATCACCCACGCCGCGCTGCAGCGCAGCCTGGGCCGCGTGCCGCGCATCGCCGTGGCGGGGCTGAACCCGCATGCGGGCGAGGGCGGCCTGTTTGGCCGCGAGGAGCTGGAGGTGATCGCCCCGGCCATCGCTGCTGCGCGCTCACAGGGACTCGATGCGCATGGCCCGTTCGCGCCCGACACAGTGTTCATGCGTGCACGCAGCACGCCGCAGCGTGCGGGCGAATTTGATGCTGTGATCGCCATGTACCACGACCAGGGGCTGATCCCTGTGAAGTACCTGGGCGTGGACAAGGGGGTGAACGTGACGCTGGGCCTGCCCCTGGTGCGCACCAGCCCCGACCACGGCACGGCCTTTGACATTGCGGGGCAGGGCGTGGCCGATGCGGCCAGCCTCATCGAGGCGGTGCGCATGGCGCGTCAGCTGTCCGTTTAGCGCTTCTGCACCTGCGTTGCGGTGGCCCATAGGCTGCTGCCAAGAGCATGTAGCCTGTGAAACTGGCGCGGCCAAGGCGAGTGCCCCCGCGCAAGGGCCGCCCCGCCGCGCTGGGGGCGTCCCCCTCCCGAATCGCGCAGCGAGTCGAGAGAGGGGGAAGGCGCGAAGCGACTCAGGGGGTGTTTACTTCTTCAGGCTGTCCCGGATCTCGCGCAGCAGCACGATGTCTTCCGGCGGGGCTGCCGGGGCTTCAGGCGCGGCGGGGGCCGGGGTTTCGCGCTTGAGGCGGTTGATCTGCTTGATCATGATGAAGATGATGAACGCCAGGATGAAAAAGTTGACGGCCACCGTGAGGAAGTTGCCATAGGCAAACACCGGCACGCCGGCCTTCTTGAGTGCATCCAGCGTGGTGCCCGTGCCCGGCGGAATGGTGCCCAGCACCACAAACAGGTTGGAGAAATCAAGCTTGCCGAACACCAGCCCCACCACCGGCATGATGAGGTCGGACACCACCGAATCCACAATCTTGCCGAAGGCGCCGCCAATGATGACGCCTACCGCGAGGTCCACCACGTTGCCCTTGACTGCGAACTCCCTGAACTCTTGCATCATCCCCATATTGATTGCTCCTTGCGTGAATGGATGTTGATACAGGAGTATTGCTCAGCCCGATGGGCTGTCAATGCAGACAACCGCGTTGAAATAACCATTTTCACTCCGCTACAATTCGCGGTTGACCCCAATCTAGCGATGATCAATCGAGGATCCCCATGAGTGACACTCCAATCGACTCCAGCAAGCGGACGTGGATCATCACGTCAGCATGTGCTGGTGCGGTGGGCGGCGTGGCAACCGCCGTCCCTTTCGTGAGTACCTTCCAGCCCTCCGAGCGTGCAAAAGCCGCCGGGGCTGCGGTAGAGGTGGATATCTCCGCCCTCAAGCCTGGAGAAAAAGTCACCGTGGAGTGGCGCGGCAAGCCCGTCTGGATCATCAAACGCACGCCCGAGCAACTGGCCGAGTTGCCCAAGCTCGACGGCCAGCTGGCAGACCCCAAGTCTGAGCGGAACCCTTCCGATCTGACGCCTGAGTACGCCCGTAACCAAGCGCGCTCCATCAAGCCTGAGATTTTTGTGGGTGTGGGCATCTGCTCGCACTTGGGGTGCTCGCCCTCCGATAAGTTCCAGCCCGGTGCCCAGCCTTCGCTGCCCGACGACTGGAAGGGCGGCTTCCTGTGCCCTTGCCATGGCTCCACATTCGACATGGCCGGCCGCGTCTTCAAGAACAAGCCCGCACCCGACAACCTCGAAGTGCCTCCCCACATGTACCTGTCCGATACGCGCCTGCTGATCGGTGAAGACAAGAAGGCTTGAAGGAGCACGACGACATGGCTGAATTCAAGGAAATCTCCCCCAATGCCTCGGCAGGCGCCAAGGTCACGAACTGGTTCGAGAACCGCTTCCCGACCGCGTTCGATGCCTACAAGGTGCACATGTCGGAGTACTACGCTCCGAAGAACTTCAACTTCTGGTACATCTTTGGCTCGCTGGCCCTCGTGGTGCTGGTGATCCAGATCGTGACCGGCATCTTCCTGGTCATGCACTACAAGCCCGACGCCAACCTGGCGTTTGCTTCGGTCGAGTACATCATGCGCGATGTGCCCTGGGGCTGGCTGATCCGCTACATGC
>CAYXSL010000092.1:0-17335 GCA_964466605.1 uncultured Verminephrobacter sp. | reverse complement strand
GGCGTGCTGCTGGCCTCGCCGTCCAACCCCACAGGCACCTCGATCGCGCCCGACGAGCTGCGCCGCATCCACGAGGTGGTGCGCGCGAAGGGCGGCATCACGATGATCGACGAGATCTACCTGGGCCTGTCGTACGAGGAAGAGTTCGGCCACACGGCCTTGGCGATTGACGACCACATCATCAGCATCAACAGCTTCAGCAAATACTTCAACATGACCGGCTGGCGCCTGGGCTGGATGGTGGTGCCCGAGGCCATGGTGCCCGTGGTCGAGCGCCTAGCGCAGAACCTGTTCATCTGCGCCAGCACCGTGTCGCAGCATGCAGCACTGGCCTGCTTCGAAGCCGAAAGCATTACCGAATACGAACGTCGCCGCGCCGAATTCAAAGCCCGGCGCGACTTTTTCATCCCCGCCCTGCAATCGCTGGGCCTCACGGTGCCGGTGATGCCCGACGGCGCCTTCTACGCCTGGGCCGACTGCACGCAGACAGCACAGCAGCTTGGCGTGAACGGCAGCTGGGACTTTGCATTCGAGGTCATGCGCCGTGCCCACATCGCCGTGACGCCGGGGCGCGATTTCGGCACGGCCGAGCCTGAGCGCTTCATCCGCTTCTCCACCGCCAATTCGATGGCGCAGCTGGAAGAATCGGTGGCGCGGCTGCGCACGCTGCTCGGCTAAGCAGATGGCGTTCGCGTTCCCGATCCGCATCTATTGGGAGGACACCGATGCTGGCGGCATCGTGTTCTACGCCAACTACCTCAAGTTCTTCGAGCGTGCGCGCACCGAATGGCTGCGCTCGCTGGGTGTAGGCCAGCAACGCCTCAGGGAACAAACCGGCGGCATGTTTGTCGTAACCGATGCGCAGCTGCGCTACCACCGCCCAGCGCGGCTGGACGATGAACTCATTGTTACCGCCGCCCTGCAGGACGCAGGTCGGGCATCGTTGACAATACTGCAGCAGGCGATCCTGAAACCAGAGCAGATGACCGATCAGCCTCCCACTTTGCTGTCTGAAGCCACCATCCGCATCGGATGGGTCGATGCCGCCACGATGCGCCCTGCAAGAATCCCCAGCACCCTTCTGGAACAACTCACACCATGAATTCCCAAAACATGTCCATCATCTCCCTGGTGCTGCACGCCAGCTGGGTGGTGCAACTCGTGATGCTGCTGCTGCTGGGCGTGTCGGTGGCCAGCTGGGCGGCCATCTTCCGCAAGCTGTTTGCGCTCAAGCGCGTGAAGACCCTGAACGAGGATTTCGAGCGCGAGTTCTGGTCGGGCACCAGCCTGAACGACCTGTACGCCGCCGCCGCGCAAAACGCCAAGCAGGCCGGTCCCATGGAACGCATCTTCGCCAGCGGCATGCGCGAGTACCAGAAGCTGCGCGAGCGCCGCATCGTGGACCCCGGCACCCTGCTCGACGGCGCCCGCCGCGCCATGCGCGCGAGCTTCCAGCGCGAGATGGACGTGGTCGAATCCAGCCTGTCCTTCTTGGCTTCGGTGGGCTCGGTGTCGCCGTATGTGGGCCTGTTCGGCACGGTGTGGGGCATCATGCATGCGTTCACCGGCTTTGCAGGCATGGAGCAAGTCACGCTGGCCACCGTGGCACCCGGTATTGCCGAAGCCCTGGTGGCCACGGCCATCGGCCTGTTTGCCGCCATCCCTGCCGTGATCGCCTACAACCGCTTCGCGCGCGACATCGACCGCGTGGCCACGCACCAGGAGACCTTCATCGAGGAGTTCTCCAACATCCTGCAGCGCAACCTGGGCGCCCAGCCCGCGTCCATGGGCCACACGGCCTCGGGGCACTGACACCATGCCCGCCATGGCATCCCGCGGCCGGGGCCGCCGCACCATCAACGAAATCAACATGGTGCCCTTCATCGACGTGATGCTGGTGCTGCTCATCATCTTCATGGTGACGGCGCCCATGCTCACGCCGGGTGTGGTCGATGTGCCCAGCGTGGGCAAGGGCAAGAACATGCCCAAGGTCGTCGCGCAGGTCATCGTGAACAAGGACGGCACGCTGCAGTTCAAAACGCCGGAGGCCACCCGCAGCCTGAACCAGCGCGAAATCGGCGATGCCGCGATCCGCTGGCAGAAGGCCCAGGGTGCCGACAGCGCCAGCGCGGTGGTCATCAGCGCCGACAAAGGCGTGCAATACGAAACCGTGGTGAAGGCCATGGATGCCTTGCAGAAGGCGGGCGTGCAGCGCGTGGGCCTCTCCGTCAAACAAGGCGGTTGAACCCCGTCCCCGCGCGCCGCTCTCACGCCCATGCAAGCCCACACCGACCGCGACCAGTTTGCCCCGCCCCGCCCCCCAGCACGCCTGCGCGCCATCACGCTCGCGGTGCTGGTGCACGCGGTGCTGATTGGCGCACTCACCTGGGGTGTGAACTGGAAGAACACGGCCGACCAACCCGCCGTAGAGGCCGAACTGTGGGCCGCCGTGCCCACCCAGGCCGCAGCGCGCGCCGTGGAGCCCCCGGCGCCCCCGCCACCGCCGTCCACACCCGAACCCATCACGCCCCCCCCGCCTCCACCGCCGCCCGTGCGCGCCGTGCAGCCGCCCGACACACGCGAGGCCGATATCGCCATCGAGCGCGAGAAGAAGCGCCTGGAACAGGAAAAGAAAGCCCGCGAACAGCAGCAGGAGCGCGAGAAGCGCGAGCGCGAACGCAAGGAAGAGGAACGCCGCGACCGCTTGGAGCAGGAAAAGAAAGAGCGCCTGCAAAAAGAGCGTGAGAAAGAGAAGGAACAGCGCGAGAAGCTGCTGGCTGAACAGAAAAAGGCCGAGCAGGAGAAGGAGAAGCAGAAGAAGCTGGCCGAGGACAAGCGCAAGGCCGATGAGGCCGCCAAGCGAAAGTCCGAAGCCGAGGCCAAGCAACTGGCCGAGCAACGCGAAGCCAATCTGCGCCGCATTGCCGGCATGGCGGGCGCCACGGGTGGAGAAAACGCCACCGGGACCGCGCTGCGCAGCGCAGGCCCTTCGGGCAGCTACGGCGGAAAAGTCGCAGCCAAGGTCAAACCCAACATCGTGTACCCCGATGCCATCTCGGGCAACCCGCGCGCCGAGGTCGAGGTGCGCCTGTCACCCGACGGCACCATCGTAGGCAAGCGCCTGGTGCAACCCAGCGGCAACAAGGCCTGGGACGACGCTGTGCTGCGCGCGCTGGACAAGACCGAGACCCTGCCACGCGACGTGGATGGGCGGGTGCCGTCTTCGCTGACCATTGGTTTCAGGCCCCAGGACTGACGGGGCGGGATCGCCCTCCAGCCACCCCAGCCGTTCGGGCTGAGGTTTTTGCAGAGACCTGCACCGCGCTTTGACTGTCTGCCCAGAAAACAAAAACGCCCGGCATCTACCGGGCGCTTTTCAAGGCTTTTTTGGCCTCCACCGCCTGATGGACAAGCCCAAGCAGCTATCAATTGAATAGCAAATTACCTGGACCCATTCCCCCGGGCTTTTACCGGTCCCGCCGCTCCATGCGGCGGTTCAGGTTCAATGCCCCCAGCGTGCAGGCTACGCCGGACAGCAGGTACACCGTCACGGCCAGCAGGCCGAACTGGGCCGACAGGTACAGGGCCACCAGGGGCGCAAAAGCGGCGCCGATGATCCAGGCCAGGTCGGCCGACAGGGCGGCGCCGGTGTAGCGGTACTGGGGCGAGAAATTGGCCGTCACGGTGCCCGAGGCCTGGCCATACGACAGGCCCAGCAGCACAAAACCCAGCAGCAGGAACATGGTGCTGCCCACTTCGCCCGAGTTGAGCAGCACGGGCGCCATGAAGCTGAACACGCCGATCAGCACGGCCATGCCGCCCAGCAGCTTGCGGCGGCCCAGGTGGTCCGACAGCCAGCCGGACACCATGATGGCGCCCGCAGCGAGGAAGGCTCCCACGATCTGCACACCCAGGATCTGGGTGACGGGCTGCTCGGAATACAGCGTGATCCACGACAGCGGGAACACGGTGACCAGGTGGAACAGCGCAAAGCTGGCCAGCGCCGCAAATGCGCCCAGCAGCACGTTGCTGCCTTCGTCTCGCATCACGCGGCTCACGGGCACGGGCTGCAGTTCCCGGTCCTTGAGCAGTTCAGAGTACGACTGCCCCACCACCAGGCGCAGGCGCGCAAACAGGGCCACCACGTTCACGGCAAAGGCCACAAAGAAGGGATAACGCCAGCCCCAGGCCAGGAACTCCTGCACGGAAAGGCTGCTGTACAGGTAGGCAAACAGGCCCGCCGCCAGCACAAACCCCAGCGGGGCGCCCAGTTGCCCGATCATGGCGTACCAGCCCCGGCGCTCCTTGGGGGCCGACATGGCCAGCAGCGATGGCAGGCCGTCCCACGAACCACCGAGCGCCAGCCCCTGGCCAACGCGCAGGATCAGCAGCGCCACCACGGCCGTCAGGCCCACGTCCTTGTAGCCCGGCAAGAACGCCATGCCCACCGTGCACACGCCCAGCAGGAAGAGCGCAACAGTTAGCTTGGTGCCCCGGCCCCAGCGCCGCTGGATGGCCATGGAGAGGGCCGTGCCCACCGGGCGCACGACAAAAGCGACCGCCAGGAGCGCAAAACCCATCAGCGTACCGTCCAGGCGCGACAGGAAAGGAAACAGGAAAGACGGGAAGACGAGAACGCAGGCGATCCCGAAAACGAAGAAGTCGAAATACTCGGACGAGCGTCCGATGATCACGCCCACAGCGATTTCGCTGGGGGTGACATCTTCATGCGTATCAGCCCGCGAGAGAGAGGCGGGGCTTTCTTCAAAGCCGGCCGCAGGGTAGGTGGCAGAGGCGGGGCTGCTCATGAACAGGGCTCCTTGTCGTTGTGTGAATAAGACAACACCGTTCTACACGCAAGTCCAACCAGCCACAAGTGCGGTTTTACCCGGTGCAGGTAGGACAACGCCTCCAAAACGCACCAAAGTGGGGCAGACCTCTTTGACCTTGGACAAAATGTCCAATGTACAAACTCGCTAGAGCTATTACATTCGGCGGCACTTCGTTATCCGCGTTTACCCGTAACTAAACGCCCCGATTGCGCTTCCACATGCCTAAACTATCCCTCTCCCGCGTGCCCGCCTGGCTGGCCGCCATGGCTGCCCTGGGCAGCCTGGCTGGCTGCAGCAAGGCAGTCGTCCTCAACCCCGCTGGCGACATCGCTGCGCAGCAAGGCCACATGGTCATTCAGGCCACGCTGCTGATGCTGATCATCATCGTGCCGGTGATTGCCCTGACCCTGTGGTTTGCCTGGAAGTACCGCCAGAACAACACCGCCAACACCGAGGACGACTATGACCCCGACTGGCACCACTCCACCTCGCTGGAGCTGGTGATCTGGACGGTGCCCCTGTTGATCATCATCGCCCTGGGCGCGCTGACCTGGATCGGCACCCACAAGCTCGACCCCTATCGCCCGCTGGACCGCATCTCGGCCACCAAGCCGCTGGATGCGCAGTCCACGCCGCTGGAAGTGCAGGTGGTGGCCATGGACTGGAAGTGGCTGTTCTTCTACCCCGAACTGGGCATTGCGACCGTGAATGAGCTGGCCGCACCGGTGGACCGCCCCATTCTGTTCAAGCTCACGGCCACGTCCACCATGAACGCGTTTTACGTGCCCGACCTGGCCGGCATGATCTACGCGATGCCTGGCATGCAGACCGAGCTGAACGCCGTGATCAACCAGCCCGGTGTGTACAAGGGCATGTCCTCGCACTACAGCGGCTCCGGCTTCTCGGGCATGACGTTCAAGTTCCACGGCCTGAGCCAGGGCGACTTCGACCAGTGGGTGGCCCGGAACAAGTCAGAAGGCAAGCCACTGACGCGCCAAGCCTACCTGGACCTGGTCAAGCCCAGCGAGCGCGACCCCGTGCAGCGCTTTGCCAGCGTGGAAGACGGCCTGTACGACAAGGTGCTGAACCGCTGCGTCGAGGACGGCAAGATGTGTATGCACCACATGATGTCCATCGACGAGCGCGGCGGCGAGGCCTTCATGAAGGCCCAGGGCCTGAACCTGCCCCAGGACGTCTGCACCGTGGACAACGCCGCCCAGGTGGTGGCTGCCCTTGAAGCGCGCCACGCCACGGTCTACGACCGCACCCTCTCCCGCCAATGATCCGCGCATAAGAGACTGACGAACATGTCCACCTCACCCGTTGTAACCGAACCGCATTGGGCCCTGGGCCGAATCACCTGGGACTCCATACCGATGGCGCACGAGCCCATCGTGCTGTGGACCTTTATCGCCACCCTGCTCGGTGGCCTGGCCGTGATGGCCGGTATCACCAAATTCAAGCTCTGGGGCACGCTCTGGCGTGACTGGATCTGCAGCATCGACCACAAGCGCATCGGCATCATGTACATGATCCTGGGCCTGGTGATGCTGCTGCGCGGCTTTGCCGACGCCGTGATGATGCGCCTGCAGCAGGCCATGGCCTTTGGCGACAACATGGGCTACCTGCCGCCGCACCACTACGACCAGATCTTCACCGCCCACGGCGTGATCATGATCTTCTTCGTGGCCATGCCGCTGGTCACGGGCCTGATGAACTACCTCGTGCCGCTGCAGATCGGTGCGCGCGACGTGTCCTTCCCCTTCCTGAACAACTTCAGCTTCTGGATGACCACGGCCGGTGCCGTGCTGGTGATGGTGTCGCTGTTCCTGGGCGAGTTCTCGACCGCAGGCTGGCTGGCGCTGTCGAACCTGGGGGCGCAAAACCCGGGCGTGGGGCTGGATTACTACATCTGGGCGCTGCAGATCGCGGGGGTGGGCACGACGCTGTCAGGCATCAACCTGATCGTCACCATCATCAAGATGCGCGCCCCCGGCATGAACCTGATGCGCATGCCCGTCTTCACCTGGACGGCCCTGTGCACCAATGCGCTGATCGTGGCGTCATTCCCCGTGCTGACGGCTGCCCTGGTGCTGATGTCGCTGGACCGCTATGCGGGCACCAACTTCTTCACGAACGACCTGGGCGGCAACCCCATGCTGTACGTGAACCTGATCTGGATCTGGGGCCACCCCGAGGTCTACATCCTGATCCTGCCCTGCTTCGGCATCTTCTCCGAAGTGGTGGCCACGTTCTGCAAGAAGCGCCTGTTCGGCTACACCTCCATGGTCTACGCCACGGTGGTGATCACCATCCTGTCGTACCTGGTGTGGCTGCACCACTTCTTCACCATGGGCTCGGGCGCCAGCGTGAACACCTTCTTCGGCATCACGACGATGATCATCTCGATCCCCACGGGCGCGAAGATCTTCAACTGGCTGTTCACCATGTACAAGGGCCGTATCCGCTTCGAACTGCCCATGATGTGGACCGTGGCCTTCATGGTGACCTTTGCCATCGGCGGCATGACCGGCGTGCTGCTGGCCGTGCCCCCGGCCGACTTCGTGCTGCACAACAGCCTGTTCCTGATCGCCCACTTCCACAACGTGATCATCGGCGGCGTGCTGTTTGGCCTGTTCGCGGGTATCAACTACTGGTATCCCAAGGCCTTTGGCTACAAGCTCGACCGCACCTGGGGCGTGCGCTCCTTCTGGCTGTGGGTGGTGGGCTTCTGGGTGGCGTTCGGGCCGCTGTATGTGCTGGGCCTGATGGGCGTCACGCGTCGTGCCAACCACTTTGAAGACCCATCGCTGCAGATCTGGTTCGTGATCGCCGCCATCGGCGCTGCGATGATTGCGGCGGGCATCGCCTGCTTCCTGATCCAGATCGTGGTGAGCTACTTGAAGCGCGAGCAGCTGCGCGACGTGACCGGCGACCCCTGGGACGCCCGCACGCTGGAGTGGGCCACCTCGTCGCCCCCGCCCAACTACAACTTCGCCTTCACCCCCGTGGTGCATGAGATCGATGCCTGGTGGGACATGAAGAAACACGGCTACCAGCGCCCTTTGAGCGGCTTTGCGCCCATCCACATGCCCGCCAACACGGGCTCGGGTGCGGTCATCTCGGCGCTGTCGCTGGTGCTGGGCTTTGCGCTGATCTGGCACATGTGGCTGCTGGCCGGTGTGTCGTTCGTCGGCGTGATCCTGGCGTCCATCATCCACACCTTCAACTACAAGCGCGACTTCTACATTCCCGCCTCTGAAGTGACAGAGACGGAAAACCTTCGCACCCAACAACTGCGCGCCAGCCATGTCTGATATCCGTTACACCCCTGGCGCGGCAGGCGCCGCGAGCGCAGCCCTGCCGCTGCGCCAGTACCACCCCACGCACGAGCCGCACCCCGAGAATGGCACGGCCCTGGGCTTCTGGCTCTACCTGATGAGCGACTGCCTCATCTTTGCCGCCCTGTTTGCCACCTATGGCGTGCTGGGCCGCAGCTATGCGGCGGGCCCCACGGGGGCGCAGCTGTTCGACCTGACGCTGGTGGCGATCAACACGGCCTTCCTGCTGCTGTCGTCCATCACCTTCGGCTTTGCCATGCTGCGCAAGCAGCAGAACGACGTGAAGGGCACGCTGCTGTGGCTGGCCGTCACGGGCTTCTTCGGCCTGTGCTTCCTGGGCCTCGAACTCTATGAGTTTGCCCACCTGATCCACCAGGGCGCCACGCCCCAGCGCAGCGCCTTCCTGTCGGCCTTCTTCACACTGGTGGGCACCCACGGCCTGCACGTGACCTTCGGCCTGATCTGGCTGGTGGTGCTGATGGTGCAGATCGGCAAACACGGCCTGATCCACGAGAACAAGCGCCGCCTGATGTGCCTGTCCATGTTCTGGCACTTTCTGGACGTGGTCTGGATTGGCGTCTTTACCTTTGTCTACCTGATGGGAGTGCTGTAAATGAGCGCCGCACAACACACGGCACATGCCGGACATGACCACCACCACGGCCATGGCGACCACGACGACCACCATGGCGACGTGGGCCCCCACAGCAGCCTGCGCGACTACACGATCGGTTTCGTGCTGTCGGTCATCCTCACCGCCATCCCGTTCTGGCTGGTCATGGCCAAGGTGATTGCCGACCGCAACACCGCCATTCTGGTGCTGGGCGCTTTTGCCGTGGTGCAGATCCTGGTGCACATGGTGTATTTCCTGCACATGAACGGCAAGATCGAAGGCGGCTGGACCATGCTGTCCACCATCTTCACCGTGGTGTTCGTGGCCATCGCCATTGCTGGCACGCTGTGGGTGATGTTCCACATGAACGCGAACATGATGCCCGAGCACCCCACGCCTGCGCCCGCAACGCACGAGGCGCCCGGCCACTCGACGCCCTGATGCCATCCCACCCCACAGCCCCGGGCCCCCAGGCCCGGCGGCTCCGCCAGGCGGTGCTCGCAATTGTGGGCATCGCCTTGTTTTTGGGCTTTATCGCGCTGGGCACCTGGCAGGTGCAGCGCCGCGCCTGGAAGCTCGCGCTGATCGAGCGCGTGGAACAGCGCGTGCATGCCGCCCCCGTGGCCCTGCCCCAGCGCCCCGAGTGGCCCCGGGTCAGCGCCGCCAGCCACGAATACCTGCCCGTCACCGCACAAGGCCAGTGGCTGCCTGAGAAGACCGTGCTCACCCAGGCCCTGACCGAGCTGGGCTCGGGCTTCTGGGTGATGACGCCCCTGCAGCTGGCCGATGGCTCCCAGGTGCTGGTGAACCGGGGATTTGTGCCGCAGGAGCAGCGCGCCCGGTGGCTGGCCACGCCCCTGCCCGCCTCCGCTCCCACCACAGCAACCATTCAAGGCCTGCTGCGCATGAGCGAGCCGGACGGCGGATTCCTGCGCACCAATGCCCCGGCCGAGCAGCGCTGGTACTCGCGCGACACCGCCGCCATCGGCCGCGCGCTGCAGCTGCCCCAGGCCGCCCCGTTTTTCATCGATGCGGGCTTGCCACCGCCGCCGGGCAGCGCGCCCGCCCCGGGGGCTGAATCCACCTGGCCACGCGCTGGCATGACAGTGGTCCGCTTCTCCAACAGCCACCTGGTCTACGCACTGACCTGGTATGGCCTGGCGCTCATGGTTGCGGGCGCAGGCTGGTATGTGGCACGCTACGAGCGCCGCCTGCGCGATGCAGGCAGCGCCCATCCGCCCGCCAGCCCCCGCCCATGACCGCCACCCCGCGCACAGAACCCACCGCCACGCCTCAGCAGCAGCGCAGCCCGCGCGCGGCCGACGCGGCTGCGGGCATCAAGAACCTGCAGCAGCTGATCGAGCTGCGCTGGATCGCCGTGGTGGGCCAGGTGTTCACCATCGAGGTGGCGCACTACAGCCTGAACCTGACCCTGCCGCTGCGCGAGATGCTGCTGGTGGTGGGCTGCCTGGCCCTGTTCAACGTGGTGAGCCTGCTGCGGCTGCGCACGGGGGTCACGGTACGCACCGTCGAGCTGTTCCTCGCCCTGCTGATCGACGTGGCCGTGCTCACCGTGCAGCTGTATCTGAGCGGCGGCACGACCAACCCCTTTGTGTTCCTGTACCTGCTGCAGATCACCATCGGCGCCGTGCTGCTGCGCGGGGCCTACATCTGGTCCATCGTCGTCATCACGCTGCTGTGCTTTGCGGTGCTGGCCACGCACCACCTGCCGCTGGAGCTGCCCCAGGACCTGCACCAGGGGCTCTCCAGCCTGTATGTGCTGGGCCTTCTGGTGTGTTTTGTGCTCAACGCCACGCTGGTGGTGGTGTTCATCACCCGCATCAACCTGAACCTGCGCGAGCGCGACGCGCGCCTGGCCGCCGCACGCCGCCGCCGCGTGGAAGAGGAACACATCGTGCGCATGGGGCTGCTGGCGTCGGGCGCGGCACACGAGCTGGGCACGCCGCTGTCCACCCTGGCCGTGATCCTGGGCGACTGGCAGCACGACAAGCGCCTGGCCGACAACACCCCGCTGCAAGAGGACATCCGCGAGATGCAGACGCAGGTGCAGCGCTGCAAAAGCATCGTGAGCGGCATCCTGCTCTCAGCGGGTGAGGCGCGCGGCGAGGAGTCGGTGCAGACCACCGTATGCACCTTTGTCGATGCGCTGGCGCACGAGTGGCACGGCACACGGTCGATGCCCACGTTCGAGTACGACAACCAGTTCGGCGCCGACACGCCCATGGTGTCGGACACCACACTGCAGCAGATGGTTTTCAACGTGCTGGACAATGCCCGGGACGCCTCGCCCGACTGGGTGCGCCTGGCCGTCACGCGCAATGCCGATGTGCTGTGCATCACCGTGACGGACCGGGGCCCCGGTTTTGCACCCGACATGCTGTCCAAACTGGGAACCCCGTACCAGTCCACCAAAAACCGCCCCGGCCGGGGGCTGGGCCTGTACCTGGTGCTCAATGTGGCCCGCACCCTGGGCGGCAGCGTGGCGGCGCGCAACCTGCCCGAGGGCGGGGCGCAAGTGACCATAGAACTGCCCCTGGCCGCCGTGGCCCTGCCCGGCACAAAGACCTGAGAGGCTGAGAATCTTTTGTCCCAACCCGCCATGCACGCCAAAACACTCCAGCTCGTCGTTGCAAATGCTCGCCATAGCACGAGCTATGGCGGTGCTTTACGCCTAGATCCGAAGCGTTTTCGCGCGCCTTTCGGGCTCGGCCAAAAAACTCTCAGCCTCTGAGCCATGCACACCGAAGACAACGCACACGATGACGACGACGGGCGCCTGCTGCTGATCGTGGAAGACGACGAGGCCTTTGCGCGCACGCTCACGCGCTCGTTCGAGCGGCGCGGCTACCGCGTGCTGCAGGCCGCCAGCCTGCCAGAGGTGGAAGCCCTGCTGGCCGATCACACGCCGGGCTACGCGGTGGTGGACCTGAAACTCAAGGGCGATGCCTCGGGCCTGGCCTGCGTGCAGCGGCTGCACGCGGCCGATGCCGACATGCTCATCGTGGTGCTCACGGGGTTTGCCAGCATTGCCACGGCGGTGGAGGCCGTGAAGCTGGGCGCCTGCCACTACCTGGCCAAGCCCTCCAACACCGACGACATCGAGGCGGCCTTCGGGCTCAAGGAAGGCAACACCGAGGTGGAGCTGACCAACCGCTCCAGCTCCATCAAGACGCTGGAGTGGGAACGCATCAACGAGGTGCTGGCCGAGACGGGCTTCAACCTGTCCGAAGCCGCCCGGCGCCTGGGCATGCACCGGCGCACGCTCACCCGCAAGCTCGAAAAGAAGCAGGTGCGGTAGCGCCCCACCGGCCTTACGCAGAGGCCGGTGCGGCCTCCTGCATCTGCCGCTCGAAAGCCCGCAGGCGCTTGTAGATCGAGATCTGCTCCACCACCGTGCTCCAGTTGAGCACCAGGAACTGGAACGACTCCAGCACCTTGTCGAACGCCCGCGCAATCTGCTGCATCACCCCGAGCGTGATGGCGCCCGCGATGAGCGTGGGGCCCAGTGCAATCAGTGGCACCAGCACACTCACCTGCAGGTACGACCACTTCACCACGTCAAAGTACAGGTAGTGGAAGAACAGCCGGAAGTAGTTGCGGCGCACCGCCGCAAACAGCTCGGCCGCCGTGGGCGGCGCAGCGCGGGCGGGGTCGTCCTCGCCGAGCACCAGTTCCTTGCGGTAAGCCGCCTCCACGCGCTGGTTGTGAAACTCCAGCCCCGGCAGCTTCACGCCCACACAGGCCAGCACCAGCGTGCCACCCAGCGACCAGGCCAGCGCCACCCACACCAGCGCGTGTGGCACGGCACCAATCAGCGGCAGCGCGGTGACCTTGTCCGACAGCGCCCACAGCACGGGCAAAAAGGCGGCCAGTGTCATGAGGCTGCGCATGAAGCTCAGGCCCAGGTCTTCCATGGTGCGGGCGAAGCGCATGGTGTCCTCCTGCACGCGCTGGGCCGCGCCCTCGATGTGGCGCAGGCGCGGCCAGGCGGCCATGTAGTGCTCGTTCATGGCCTGCCGCCATCTGAAGATGTAGTGCTTGCTGAAGAAGTCCACCAGCACCGCGGTGGTCACATAGATCATGGCGATGCGGGCAAAGGTGGAGAGCTGGCCCCAGAACTGCTCGGCCGTGATGCTGCCGGGCTTGCTCAGCGCCTCCTGGATCAGGTCGTAAAAACTGCCAAACCACTCATTGATCTGCACATCCAGCTGTACGCGGTAGGCCGTGGCCAGCAGGATCACGGCAGAACCCAGAACAGACCAGGCCCACCAGCGGCGGGCAAAAAAGAAGGACTTGAACATCGTGGACGGGGTGTTGTGGTGGTGAAAAGGGTCGCCCGGCTCTGACAGCCACCGGGCCCGAACGTTCCCTGCCAGACAGGACGAGGGGCGCCCGCGTGGCTGTGGGGTTCTGTGCCGCGCACCAGCGCGAAAACAGAGCGAAAAACAGGGCAAAAGTGGCCGTTACCGCGCCATGGGTCTCAAACCTTGCTTCCAAAACAATAGCAAATGGTATCCAGAGGCCAGCGGCGCCCGCCCCCGGGTCTTCCCGCAGGCGTCGCAGAGCGCGCCGGGCTTGTGCGGCGGGTTCTTCAGCTGTGCAAAACATTCCTACCGCTGGGGCCCCTGGTGCTCCGCCAGCCAACGCTCGGCCTCGGCCTGCCCGCTCCGCCGCGCCCAGTCCGGCGCGCCCTGGCCCTGGCGGTCGCGCCGGGCCAGGTCCACACCACGCGACTGCATCCACTGCAGCACCTCCACGCGCCCCTTGGCCGCCGCCAGCATGGCCGGGGTTTCGCCCCGGCTCGCGGGCGCGGGCTCGTCCAGGGCCTGCCCCTGTTCGGCCAGCCACTGCAGGCAGGGCACACAGCCGCTTTGCGCCGCCATGTGCACGGGCCCCCAATCCCAGCGGTTGCGCGCCTGCAGGCTGGCCCCGGCCTGCACCAGCCGCTGCGCCACGTCCAGGTGGCCGCCATACAAGGCCCGCAGCAGCGCCGTGTCGCCACGCTCGCTGTCTTTCTGGGTCTGGCGCAGGTCCGGCGTGGCACCGGCCTGCAAGAGCAGCTCCACATGTGCCATCTGCCCCCGGTGCGAGGCGAGCATGAGCACCGACGAGCCGTTGTCGGCCAGCAGGTTGGGGTTGGCACCAGCGCGCAGGGCCTTCTCCAGCGCAGAGGCATCGCCCGCGTTCTGCGCATCCAGCAGCTGGGCATCCGCTGGCGCCCAGACCCGCGCAGGTGCTGCGCCACTGCGGGGGCCGCCCACCTCCAGTGCACCCCTTGGCATCCACAGCGCCGCCACCACCAGGACAGCCACCATGAGCCAGCCCCAGGCAGGGCGGGTGTGGTCGCTGGCGGCGTGCCGCAGAGCCCCTGGCGCAAAGCGGCCGCGCCGGTCTTGCCAGGCCTGCGCGATGGCTCGCCCCACCGTGTCGGCAGCATCAGCGCCCCGCAGCCCCGGCGTGAGCCGCACCAGCGCACCTCGGGCATGCCGCGCATACACCGCGTGGTAGCGCTGCTCACTGCTCCCGCTGCCTGTCGAGTACAGCAGCTTGTGCACCAGCGCCTGGCTGGCCTCGCCCGGCACGGACTGCACCGAGGACCACCACCAGGACCTGCGCTGCACCCGCACACCATCGTCGTGCACGGACAGCGTCCAGCGCCGGGTGCCAGCATGCAGCGCAAACGCCACCAGTACCACCATCACGCCCAGCCCGCCGGGAGAGCGTGGCAACACCAGGCCCTGCATGCCCACACGGCCCTGCAGGACCCACTCCAGCCCCAGCAGAGCCAGCGCCACCCCAGCGGCCCAGCGCCATCCGGTCTGCGCAAAGTGCAGCAGCCAGGCGTCGGGCGCCTCATGCACCCGCACGCCCGGGGGCCACAGCGCGCTGGGGTCCTTCTCAGCGCGCGCGTTGTCTTGCAGCGCAACGGGCACCTCCTGCTCCCAAGCCACACGGCGATCAAACCGGTCAGGGGCGGATGCCACCAGGGCCGATGGAGCCGCTTGAACTGGCAGGTCGTACGCAAGCTCCAGAGAGCCCCCGGGCCGCTGCAGCTCCACCCGCCAGTCCACGCGTTCGCCCGACCGCTGGGCACCGTGTGTTGGCGCGTCCTCGGGCAGTTCGAAACGGGCCGACAGGTGCAGGCCACCGTCAGGCGCCGGTTGTAGCGAGGTGCTGGCCGCCACCACTTCCACCAACCGCTCGGGCGATCCCGAGCTGGACTCGTCCACCCGGTACTGCGCCAAGCGCAGGCGCAGCGCCTGCGCACCGTCTGGCCCCGCAGCCCGGGCGGGCAGCCGCAGGCTGACAGCCACCGCCCGCCCCGCCTGGGGCCGGTGCGGCCGGGCCGTGAACGCCGAGCCCCGGTAGCGCCACACTTTGCGCGTCTGGCCAGCGGCCAGGCACAGCAGCATCAGCCCCACCCCCACAAACACCCCCATGAAGGCCTTGGCCCACCCCGAAGCACCCCGGTCGGACCAGAGTACCCCCGCCATGGGGAACGCGATGCCACACCAGAACAAGGCAAAAAACCAGGCCCTGGCGGCCGTGCCCTGCAAGGAGCTGCGCGCACTGGTATCCGGGCCTGGCCCCTGCGCGGTGCCACCCTCCAGCGGCTGTTGGGCCGCAGGCGCCCCACCGCGCCCCAGCAGCACCCATACAAAGACGCAGGCTGCCGCCAGCCCCACCCCGGTGAAAACAAATGCAAACGGCAGCCGGACCATCAGCAGCGGCCAGCGGATCTGCGGGTCGATCAGGGAGCGGGAAGGCCGGGCCGGGTCCACCCAGACTGGGATGGCCTGCTTGTGCGACTGCGCCTCCTGCAGCCGCCGGTGCCACTGCTGCTGCCAGTCGCCCAGGTTGTCGGCCCCGCCATCGGCGTCGAGCCCCACTTGCGTGCCCTCGTAGCGGGTACCGTCGAATTCATAGCGGTAACGCGCCTGCAGCGCGTAGGTGATGCCTCCTTCACTGCCCCGCCGCTGCCGCAGGTCCGCCTGGAGCACCTGCGCTGGCACAGCCACCCAGCTGCGCACCTGCCACGCCGCCTGCAGGGTCTGCGCCAGCGGCCGCAAGCCCGCCCAGTAACCCCCGAGGCCAAAACCGATCGCAAACACGGCACTGAAAAGCAGCGCCCCCGCCCGACCCACCATGGATGCCATGCCAGCCTCTCTTTCTTTTATTGTTGTTGTGGTCGCAGCATAAAAACGGTTTCATGACACAACCGTGACTGTCACATTTTTGCCTTCCGGGCCAAGAGACGGACATGGCCCAAGAAACGACCCCAAGAAGCAAAAAAACGGCCCCGAAGGGCCGTTTTTTGAGGCTGGAGGCGGTCTACACCGCCATCCGGACATCCGCAGCGCGTCAGCAGGACGCGACCGCCGCACCCTTGGCGGCTTCTGCGTACTCTTCGATCTGGTCGAAGTTCATGTAGCGGTAGACGCTGGCCTTGTCGGCATCGATCACGCCCATTTCCTTGAGGTACTCCTCCCGCGAAGGCAGGTAGCCCAGGCGCGAGGCGATGGCGGCCAGCTCGGCCGAGCCCAGGAACACGTTGGTGTTCTTGCCCAGGCGGTTGGGGAAGTTGCGGGTGGAGGTGGAGATCACCGTCGCGCCTTCACGCACTTGCGCCTGGTTGCCCATGCACAGCGAGCAGCCGGGCATTTCGGTGCGCGCACCGGCCGTGCCGAAGGCTGCGTAGTGGCCTTCCTTGATCAGCTCGCTCTCGTCCATCTTGGTGGGCGGTGCCACCCACAGCTTGACGGGGATGTCGCGCTGGCCACCCAGCAGCTTGGCGGCTGCGCGGAAGTGGCCGATGTTGGTCATGCACGAACCGATGAAGGCTTCATCGATCTTGGTGCCGGACACTTCAGACAGGAACTTGGCGTCGTCCGGATCGTTCGGGCAGCAGACGATGGGTTCCTTGATGTCGGCCAGATCGATCTCGATCACGGCGGCGTATTCGGCGTCCTTGTCGGCTTCGAGCAGGTCGGGCTTGGCCAGCCAGGCTTCGACCTTCTCGATGCGGCGCTGCAGCGTCTTGGCATCGGCATAGCCGTCGGCGATCATGTTCTTCATCAGAACGATGTTCGAGGTCAGGTATTCCTTGATCGGCTCAGGGTTGAGCTTGATCGTGCAACCGGCGGCCGAGCGCTCGGCAGAGGCGTCGGACAGCTCGAAGGCTTGCTCGACCTTCAGGTCTGGCAGGCCTTCGATTTCGAGGATGCGGCCGGAGAAGGCGTTGATCTTGCCGGCCTTGGCCACCGTCAGCAGGCCTTGCTTGATGGCGTACAGCGGGATCGCGTGCACCAGATCGCGCAGGGTCACGCCGGGCTGCATTTCGCCCTTGAAGCGCACCAGGATGGATTCAGGCATGTCCAGGGGCATCACGCCCGTGGCGGCGCCGAAGGCCACGAGGCCAGAACCCGCGGGGAAGGAGATGCCGATGGGGAAACGCGTGTGCGAGTCGCCGCCCGTGCCCACGGTGTCGGGCAGCAGCAGGCGGTTGAGCCAGCTGTGGATCACGCCGT
>CAYXSL010000091.1:2214-17528 GCA_964466605.1 uncultured Verminephrobacter sp. | reverse complement strand
GTTTGCCCGCCGAGCAGCAAAAAGCCTTGCTGGGGCAGATTCCCCTCGGGCACCTGGGCAAGCCGCAGGACATCGCGCATGCGGTGGCCTTTCTTTCGAGCCCGCAGGCGGCTTACATCACTGGCCAGGAAATCCACGTCAACGGTGGCATGTACATGTAGAAGGACGGTCAGGGGCAGGGTTTTCCGCCGTGGCGTGCCGTGAAGCATGGCGGTCAGCGGTGGTAAAACAGGGACAATGCAAGCCGGTTTTCGTCCGTCCGGCCGGGCGGCTAGGGAATCGACTCTAACGCGGTAAAATCACGGATTAATTTACAACCCTCAGAGGGAACTATGAGCGATATCGAAGCACGTGTGAAGAAAATCATTGCCGAACAACTGGGCGTGGAAGAAGGCCAGGTCACCAATGAAAAGGCCTTTGTGGCCGATCTGGGTGCTGATTCCCTGGACACCGTCGAGCTGGTCATGGCTCTGGAAGACGAATTCGGCATCGAGATCCCGGACGAAGACGCCGAGAAGATCACCACGGTGCAAAACGCCATCGACTACGCCAATACCCACCAGAAGGCCTGAGCGGCGCCCTGCGCCTGACTCAAGCGATCAGCAGAAGGTTTTTACGCATGAGCCGTCGTCGCGTTGTCGTGACCGGCCTGGGTTGCGTCAGCCCCGTGGGTAACACGGTGGCCGATTCCTGGGCCAACCTCCTTGCCGGAAAGTCCGGCATTGATCTCATCACCAAGTTCGATGCGTCGAACTTCGCCTGCAAGATCGCGGGGGAAGTCAAAGGTCTTGACCTGGAGTCGTACATCAGCGCCAAGGATGCGCGCGCGATGGACACCTTCATCCACTTCGGCATTGCCGCTGCTGCGCAGGCCGTGCAAGACGCCGGTCTGCCCACGGGCGAGGCGCTCAGTGAAGAGTTCGCCACGCGCATTGCCTGCGTGATCGGCTCTGGCATTGGCGGCCTCCCGCTGATCGAAGATACCCATGCGGAGCTGGCCAACCGTGGGCCTCGGCGTATCACGCCGTTTTTTGTGCCTGCATCCATCATCAACATGGTGGCCGGCCATGTGTCCATGCGCTTTGGTTTCAAAGGACCGAATCTGGCCGTGGTGACAGCCTGTACAACGGGCTTGCACTGCATCGGAGAAGCGGGCCGCATGATCGAATACGGGGATGCGGATGTGGTGGTGGCCGGAGGCACGGAGTCCACGGTGTCGCCGCTGGGCATTGGTGGCTTTGCCGCCATGCGTGCCCTGTCTACCCGCAATGACGACCCCCAGACGGCCTCCCGCCCCTGGGACAAGGACCGCGACGGCTTTGTGCTGGGCGAAGGTGCTGGCGTGATGGTGCTGGAAGAGTACGAACACGCCAAGGCCCGTGGTGCCAAGATTTACGCCGAACTCAGTGGCTTTGGCATGAGTGCGGATGCGGGCCACATGACGGCCCCCAATATGGATGGCCCTCGCCGTGCCATGCTCAGTGCCTTGCGCAATGCCGGTATTAATGCCGACCAGGTCGATTACCTGAATGCGCACGGCACGTCCACGCCACTGGGCGATATCAACGAGACCAACGCGATCAAGGCGGCCTTGGGCGCACATGCCTACAAGACCGTTGTCAGCTCCACCAAATCCATGACGGGCCACCTGCTTGGTGGTGCCGGTGGCATTGAAAGTGTTTTTACCGTGCTGGCCCTGCACGAGCAGAAGGTGCCCCCTACCATCAACCTGTTCAACCAGGACCCCGAGTGTGATCTGGACTACTGCGCCAACACGGCGCGGGATATGAAGATCGACGTGGCCGTGAAGAACAACTTCGGTTTTGGCGGCACCAACGGTACGCTGGTCTTCAAGCGCATCTGATCCTGCGGACTGCGTTCTTCGCCGCATGGGTGCCCAAGGACGTCGTTGGCCCAAAACGCCCCGTGCCTATCCCCTGCTCTGCAGGGATGGGTTGTGGTGTGTTGTTGTGTGATTTCGGTTTGACCTGAATGCCATGATCCGGCTCACACGGCGTGCGCCTTCAGTGCTCTACCCCTTGCGGCGCAGCATGGCTCTGGGCGCTGTGTTGATGGGGTTGTTGTGTGCGGGGGCGGCGGCGCTGTGGGCCTGGCTTGCTCAAGGTGCGATGTTGTCCTGGGTGCCTGTTTGCACTGCGGGTGGCCTTTGGCTGCTGGCTGCTGCAGGAGCGGGGCATTTCTGGCACCAGCAGTTCGTTGGGTTCCTTCGCTGGGATGGGCAGGGCTGGGCTCTGGAAGGTGACGGGCCCGACAAAATATTCCGGGCACTTTCGGTTCCGCCCGAAGTCCTTCTTGACCTGCAGACCCATCTCTGGGTGTGTGTCTCTCCCTTGGGGTATCGCCGCACCTGGCTTTGGCTGGAGCGTGCGAGCCAGCCCGAGCGCTGGCTGGACCTGCGTCGTGCGGTATATTCGCGCGCCGTACCGGGCGCTGGCAACCCTGACGCAACCGCCCCGGCTACCGCTGTGGGGCGTGAATCCTGAGTATCCATGACTGTAAATTCGCCTTCCCCCTCCGAAGACAGCGATCTCCACTTGGTGGAGCGCACGGTAGCGGGCGATCAGCGCGCCTATGAGTTACTGGTCATCAAGTACCAGCGCCGCATTGAGCGCCTGATAGGGCGCATGGTGCGCGATACCGATCTTGTTCAGGACATTGCCCAGGAGACCTTTATCCGGGCCTACCGGGCGCTGCATCAGTTCCGTGGAGAAGCGCAGTTCTACACTTGGCTCTACCGCATTGCCGTCAATACCGCCAAAAAGGCGCTGATGGACATGAAGCGCAATCCGGTCATTTCGGAAAACGCCTTCCGGGGCGGCGAGGACGAGGATGAAACTTCCCGCCTCGGACATGAACTAACCAGCGACGAAACCCCCGAGACCGTACTGGCCGCCCAAGAGATTGCGCAGGTGGTGAACGCGGCCATGGAGGCGTTGCCCGATGACTTGCGCCAGGCGGTGACGCTGCGCGAGATCGAGGGTTTGAGTTACGAAGAGATCGCGACGGCCATGGGATGCCCCATCGGCACGGTGCGGTCCCGGATTTTTCGGGCGCGTGAGGCCATCTCGGCCAAAGTGCGCCCTCTGCTTGAGAACCAGTCGGGCAAACGGTGGTGAGGTGATGGAATGAACAAGGCTGAAACAGGTATCAATGGACTGGCGGGCGGCTCCGTGGACCAAGGGGTGGATCATCGGGAGCGGCTGTCTGCACTAGCCGATGGCCAGCTTCAGGGCGAGGAACTGAGTGCCGCATTCGCTTACGCGGCAGAAGACGAGGACGGGGTCAAGACCTGGCAGCTGTACCACCTGGTGGGTGATGTGCTGCGTTCTGCGGACCTGGCGCAGCCTGCTAACCCAGCATTCATGGCACGTTTGCGTGAACAGCTGGCCCAGGAGGCGCTGCCTGAGCGTCCCCATGCCTCGGTTCCCGTGACAGTGGTTGCGGCCGGATTGCCCGAGGCTGCCAATGCGTCCGTGTTCCGCTGGAAGATGGTGGCGGGCTTTGCTTCCCTGGCTGCGGTGGCAGCGATAGGTTGGACATCCCTGACCAGTTTGCAAGGATCTGGCGCTGGCGCCCAGTTGGCCGCCGTGCCCGAACGCAGCAGTCCGGCCCCAGTGGCTCCCGTGGTGGCCGTGGCCGACGCTGATGGTCAGCAGGTGATGCTGCGGGATCCCCGTCTGGATGAATTGCTCGCGGCCCACAAGCAGTTTGGCAGCACATCGGCACTGCAGATGCCTGCGGGTTTTCTGCGCAATGCCACCTTTGAAACACCTGGCCGTTGAGTTAGGGACAGGGATCCCTGCTCCAGGCGTTGAGATCGCGTGATGAACACATTGGGACTGCCGGGCGCTGTCGGAACCCTTCGCAATCGGTGGCTGATGCTCTGTGGGGCGGTGGTTGCGTGGGGCCTGGCGGCATCGGCGGCCCTGGCAGCAGCGCCTGGAGGGGGGCATCCTGCTGCCTCTTCCTCGGAGGCAACGTCTGCTCCTGCCGAGCGGGATGTGGCGCAGTGGATTGAGCGCATGCACAGCGCACCCTGCCGCAGATCCTACGCCGGGGTGTTTGTGGTGATGTCCGCCCACGGAGCCATGTCCAGCTCACGCATCTGGCATGCCTGCGATGGGCTCCAGCAGATGGAGCGGGTGGAGTCGCTGAGCGGCACGCCGCGCACTGTTTTTCGGCGCAACGATGAGGTGCGCACTTTCTTGCCGCAAGCGCGTGTGGTGCGTACGGACCGGCGCGACGCGGCCGGGCTTTTTCCGCGCGTGCCGGTGGTCAGCGGCACATCCACGGCCCAGTTTTATACCTCTCAACTGGTGGGTCAGGAGCGGGTGGCGGGGTTGGTGTCCGACGTGGTGTGGTTCAAACCCCTGGACGCCCTGCGCTTTGGCTATCGCCTTTGGGTGGAGCGTGACTCCGGGCTGGTGGTGAAGCTGCAAACCCTGGCTTTGGACGGGCGGGTGCTGGAGCAGGCAGCCTTTTCGGAGCTGGATCTGAACGCGTCGGTCCGGGTCGAGCAGCTCTCCCGCTTGATGGATTCGACAACGGGCTACAAGGTGGTCGCCCCGGTCGTTGTTAAGACGACAGCCCAGGCTGAGGGTTGGGCACTGCGCAAGCCGGTGGCGGGGTTCGTGCCCGTCAGCTGCCACCGGCGTGCAGTCTCAGGTGCAGACGATGCGCAAAGTGTGCTGCAGTGCCTGTATTCCGACGGACTGGCTTCTGTGTCCTTGTTTCTGGAGTCTTTTGACCCCCAACGCCACCCGGCGCAATCCCAGGCGTCGGGCATGGGCGCAACGCAGCTCTTGGCCCAGCGGGTGTCGCCGGATACCTGGGTGACAGCTGTCGGCGAGGTCCCTTTGCAGACGCTGCGCCTTTTTGCCGCACAACTGGAACGCGTTCGCTGAGCGCGCCCCGGCCTGCGGGTGGCGATCGCCCCTCCTTGCTTGCTTGATTTTCTGGTGATGCGGCGAAGAACCTGGATCGTTGCGGGAACCAATTCGCGGCACACTCTTCACAGTCACACCAAGTTAATGGTCAGCATTTGCACAATTCACGAAAGGTCGAAGATGCCGAAGTTCGATGGAAGTAAGCTGCGCTCTGTGGCGCTCGCGTGCATGTTTGCCGGGGTGGCTGGCGCGGTGGCGCTGCCTCAGGCGGCGTGGGCCCAGCCAGCGGCCGTGGTCCGGGGTTTGCCTGATTTCACGGACCTGGTGGACCAGGTGGGGCCGTCAGTGGTCAATATCCGCACGGTCGAAAAGGCATCGTCCCGCGCTGGTGCCAGCGGCATGGACGAGGAGATGCTGGAATTCTTCCGGCGTTTTGGTGTGCCCATTCCCAACCAGCCCCGCCAGCAGCGCCCCCAGAGGCCTCAGCAGGAAGAGGAGCAGCAGCCACGGGGTGTCGGTTCCGGTTTTATCTTGACGGCCGATGGGTTTGTCATGACCAACGCCCATGTGGTGGACGGGGCCGATGAAGTCATCGTGACGCTTCCGGACAAGCGTGAGTTCAAGGCCAAGATTGTGGGTGCGGACAAGCGCACGGACGTGGCGGTGGTCAAGATCGAAGCCACGGGCCTGCCAGCGGTAAAAGTCGGGGATGTGAGCCGCTTGCGTGTGGGTGAATGGGTGATGGCAATCGGTTCTCCTTTTGGGCTGGAGAACACCGTTACGGCGGGTATCGTGAGCGCCAAGCAGCGCGATACAGGGGACTACCTGCCGTTCATCCAGACCGATGTGGCGATCAACCCGGGCAATTCGGGTGGCCCGCTGATCAACATGCGTGGCGAGGTGGTGGGCATCAACAGCCAGATCTACTCCCGCTCGGGAGGCTTCATGGGCATTTCGTTCGCTATCCCTATGGACGAAGCCATGCGGGTGAGCGAGCAGTTGCGCGCGTCGGGGCGCGTGACGCGTGGACGCATTGGCGTGCAGATTGGTGCGGTCACGAAAGACGTGGCTGAGTCCATTGGCTTGGGCAAGGCACAAGGCGCCTTGGTCACCGGTGTCGAGGGTGGATCGCCTGCTGACAAGGCGGGGGTTGAGGCTGGTGACATCATCACGCGTTTTGACGGCAAGCCCATCGAAAAGGTGGCGGATCTGCCGCGCCTTGTGGGCAACACCAAGCCTGGGAGCAAGAGCACGGTGACGGTGTTCCGCCGGGGGGCGTCACGTGATCTGGGCATCACCATCGCAGAAATCGAACCAGACAAGACCGCCACCAAGGTGGCCGAGCGTGAGGAAAAACCCAGGGCTTCTGCAGCAGCGCAACAGTTGGGACTGTCGGTGACGGAACTGACGGACGCGCAGAAGAAGGAGTTCAAGCTCAAGGGAGGCGTGGTGGTGGCCGCTGCCACCGACGCTGCTGCCCGTGCGGGACTGCGCGAGGGGGACATCATTCTGTCGGTGGCCAATACCGAAATCTCGGGCGTGAAGGAGTTTGAATCGGTGCTCGCCAAGGCCGACAAGAGCAAGTCCATCAACGTGCTGTTCCGGCGCGGTGAGTGGGCCCAGTACGCCCTGATCCGGTCCGTGCGTTGACACGGCGGTACGAGGGAGGGGGCGGCTACGCAGGGTAGTTTTCCCCTCTGAAGGCAACGGGCCGTTGGGCGATGGATTTCTTTTTCGGTTTTTTTACGTCGCCCTCTAAAGATACCTGGATGTTAGCTTTTGCTAACTTTGAAAAGGCCTATCAACCAGATTCGATAGAATAGAGGCTTTCGTTAAACGCTTATCTGCATATTGATTGGCGTCGGGTTCACGATGCGGGATGGTTCTGTGCAATGCACAGCTGATCCACAGCTCACCCACAAGTTGTCCAGCGTTGTTGTTGTGTCATCTGTGAATAAACTGTGTATAAAATCCCTGTTGCAGACCGGCAACTCCCCCTCAGTGCAGTCGGGCGGGCTTTTCCAAGCGGCCTTTTTGCCTACAATGAAGCTCCAACTATCGCAGTTGCCAATGATTGTTGGTTCAGGGCGCGTCGCCACTCGACGCGCCCTTTTTTCTTGTGGGCGCCGTTTTAATTCAATCACTTGACGCTTTCCGTTGATGAATCACATCAGAAATTTTTCCATCATTGCGCACATCGACCATGGCAAGTCGACGCTGGCTGACCGCTTGATCCAACGGTGTGGCGGGCTGGCAGAACGCGAGATGGAGGCCCAGGTCCTGGACTCGATGGACATCGAAAAAGAGCGTGGGATAACCATCAAGGCGCAGACCGCTGCGCTGCAGTACAAGGCGCGTGATGGTCAGGTCTACAACCTCAATCTGATCGACACACCGGGCCATGTGGACTTCTCATACGAGGTCTCTCGTTCGCTGTCTGCGTGTGAAGGCGCACTGCTTGTCGTCGATGCATCGCAGGGTGTGGAAGCACAGACCGTAGCCAACTGCTACACGGCGCTGGACCTGGGTGTGGAAGTGGTGCCCGTGCTCAACAAGATGGACTTGCCCAACGCCGATCCGGACAACGCCAAGGCCGAGGTCGAAGATGTCATTGGCATTGACGCAACCGACGCGATTCCTTGCTCGGCAAAGACCGGCATGGGCATCGACGAGATCCTCGAAGCCATCGTGGCCAAGGTGCCTGCGCCGCGTGGCAAGGCCGATGGTCCGCTGCGCGCGATGATCATCGACAGCTGGTTCGACAGCTACGTGGGTGTGGTGATGCTCGTGCGGGTGGTCGATGGCCGACTGCTGAAAGGCGAGCGCATCAAGATGATGGCCAGTGGTGCGGTGTACAACGCGGACAACCTCGGTGTCTTCACGCCCGCCAACGAGCCGCGCAATTCCCTGGACGCAGGGCAGGTGGGCTACATCATCGCGGGCATCAAGGAGCTGCAGGCCGCCAAGGTGGGCGACACGATCACGCTCGAAAAGAAGTTGCCCAACAATGCGGGCCCTGCCGCCGAGGCGCTGCCAGGCTTCAAGGAAATCCAGCCGCAGGTTTTTGCCGGCCTGTATCCGACCGAGGCGAGCGAATACGATTCGCTGCGCGACGCGCTCGAAAAGCTCAAGCTCAATGACGCCTCGTTGCATTACGAGCCTGAGGTCAGCCAGGCGCTCGGCTTCGGTTTCCGCTGCGGGTTCCTGGGCTTGTTGCACATGGAAATCGTGCAGGAACGCCTAGAGCGCGAGTTTGACCAGGATCTCATCACGACGGCGCCCAGCGTGGTCTATCAGGTGGTCAAGGCTGACGGCGAAGTGATCATGGTCGAGAACCCCTCCAAGATGCCCGACCAGGGGCGGCTGGAGGAAATCCGCGAGCCCATCGTCACGGTGCATCTGTACATGCCCCAGGACTATGTGGGCCCGGTGATGACGCTCGCCAATCAGAAGCGTGGTGTGCAGATGAACATGGCGTACCACGGTCGCCAGGTCATGCTCACCTACGAAATGCCGCTGGGCGAAATCGTGCTCGACTTCTTCGACAAGCTCAAGTCGGTGTCGCGAGGCTATGCCTCCATGGACTACGAGTTCAAGGAATACCGTGCGTCCGACGTGGTGAAGGTGGACATCCTCCTGAACGGCGAAAAGGTCGATGCACTGTCCATCATCGTGCACCGCTCGCAATCCCAGTACCGTGGTCGCGCCGTAGTCGCCAAGATGCGCGAGATCATCAGCCGCCAGATGTACGACGTGGCCATCCAGGCAGCGATCGGCGCCAACATCATTGCGCGCGAAACCATCAAGGCCCTGCGCAAGAACGTGCTGGCCAAGTGCTACGGCGGTGACATCACCCGCAAGCGCAAGCTGCTCGAAAAGCAGAAGGCGGGTAAGAAGCGGATGAAGCAGATCGGTTCGGTCGAAGTGCCCCAGGAGGCGTTTCTGGCCATTTTGCAGGTGGAAGATTGATGCAGTTCATGCAAATTCTCACGTCGTTGGTACTGGCCGGTTTTGCCGGTTATGTCGGCGCTTGGTACTTTGGCGCTATCGAGGGCAACTTTGCACTGCTGCTGTTTCTGGCCACGGTGATCACCGGTGCGTACTGGCTGGCAGAGCGGTTCTACTTCTTGCCAGCACGGCGCCGCGCGGCGCAAGCGATAGAGGATGCTGCCTTGGCGCGCCGTGCGGAACTGGACCGCATGGGCATCCAGAAGATTGATGTGGATGTGCAAGAGGCCAAAGGTCAGATCCTGATGCAGCCCTGGTGGCTGGACTGGACCGCAGGCCTTTTTCCGGTGATTGTTGCGGTGTTTTTCCTGCGCTCCTTTTTGTTTGAGCCGTTCAAGATTCCGTCTGGTTCCATGATCCCGACTCTGCTGGTGGGCGATCTGATCCTGGTGAACAAGTTCACCTACGGCTTGCGCCTTCCGGTCATCAACACCAAGATCACCGAGGGCAACAAGCCAGAGCGTGGCGATGTGCTGGTGTTTCGTTATCCCCCGCAGCCCAGCATGGACTACATCAAGCGTGTGGTCGGTGTACCCGGAGATGAAGTCGCCTACATCAACAAGCGCCTCACGATCAACGGCAAGGCCATTGATACGAAAGTGGTTCCCGACTTTTTCGAAGAAGACGCGATGCGTTACTTCAAGCAGTTCGAGGAAACGCTGGGTGACAAGCCCCACCGCTTGCTGAACAACCCTGACGTGCCTGCTTTTGTGCAGGGTGCCAGCAATTTTGCTTACCGCGAAAACTGCCGCTACAGTGTGGAAGGCGTCGCGTGCAAGGTCCCCGAAGGCCATTACTTCATGATGGGCGACAACCGCGACAACTCGCTGGACTCCCGTTATTGGGGGTTTGTTCCAGAGGGCAATATCGTTGGCAAGGCCTTTTTTGTCTGGATGAATTTCGGTAATCTCAAGCGCATCGGCTCTTTCCACTGACAGGCCGAGCCTTTGTACACCACATAGTGAGGGGGTAATTTATGACAAGGAATCGCACCGCAAGCCGCTCCCGCCAGCGCGGATTGTCTTTTTTCGGACTGATTTTTCTTGGCCTGATTGCGGTGGCTGTGTTTGCCATCGGAGGTCAGTCCCTGCCAATTTTCCTGGAGTACACATCCGCGAAAAAGGCTATTGAAAAAGCCAAGGTTGAAAGTACCGTGCCTGGCGTGCGTGCCGCTTTTGATCGTGCAGCGGCCATCGATGACATTCACTCTATCCAGGGTAAAGATCTTGAGGTCACCAAACGCGGTGACAAGGTCGTGGTGTCGTTCAAATACGCCCGCGAAATTCCTTTGGCGGGGCCGGCCTATCTGGTCTACCGCTTTGAAGCGCAGACCAACTAGGTGCAGGCCGGTCTCGTCGCGCTGCAGGGCCGCCTGCAGCATGTTTTCTCTGATCCATCGCTGCTCCAGCGTGCCACCACGCACCGCAGCTTTTCTGCGGACCACAACGAGCGGCTCGAATTTCTGGGCGACTCCGTCCTGAACCTGGCGGTTGCCAGCCTGCTGTACCAGCGGCTGTCGGCCTTGCCTGAGGGCGATCTGTCCCGGGTGCGCGCTAACCTGGTCAAACAGGACACCTTGCACCAGCTGGCCCTGCGGCTCAAAGTCTCCGATGTGTTGCGCCTGGGAGAAGGGGAGGCCAAGTCGGGGGGGCAGCAACGCCCGTCCATCCTGGCCGATGCCCTGGAAGCCCTGATTGGTGCGGTGTACCTTGATGCGGGGTACGTCCATGCCGAGGCGCTGGTGCACCGCCTGTTCGAAGGGGTGGAGATCAACCCCCAGATGCAGGCGGCATCCAAGGATGCCAAAACCGCGTTGCAGGAGTGGCTCCAGGGCCGCAAAATGAAGCTGCCGCAGTACCGGGTGGTGGCGACCGTGGGCGCGGCCCACCGCCAGACCTTTGACGTCGAGTGCGATATTCCCGAACTGGGCCTGACCGAACGCGGCATCGGGGGCTCGCGCCGGGCGGGCGAGCAGGCGGCAGCTGCCGCCATGCTGGCCACATTGAAAGCAAAGAATTTATGAATGACGCTACTCAACATGTAGCTGGTGACGAGGGTGCAGAAAGCGCTCCCGTGCAAAACGATCTGGAGGCCATGCTGGCCGCCGCTGCGGTGCCTGCCGCTGTGCCGGGCCAGCGCTGCGGCGTGATCGCCATTGTGGGCAAGCCCAACGTGGGCAAGTCCACGCTGCTCAACGCCCTGGTGGGGCAGAAAATCAGCATCACTTCGCGCAAGGCGCAGACCACGCGCCACCGCATTACGGGCATCCGTACGCGGGAGCAGACGCAGTTCATTTTCGTGGACACGCCGGGTTTCCAGACCCGCCATGCCACGGCGCTCAACAAGTCGCTCAACAAGACCGTGATGGGCGCGATCGGCGATGTGGACCTGATCCTTTTTGTGGTCGAGGCGGGCAACTTCACGCTGGCCGATGCCAAGGTACTTTCCCTGTTCAAACCCGGCATCCCCACGCTGCTGGTGGCCAACAAGCTCGACATGGTGCACCGCCGTGCCGAGCTGGCGCCCTGGCTCAAGAGCATGCAGGAGCGCCACCCGTTCGCCGAGTTCGTGCCCATGTCGGCCAAGAACAAGAGCGACATCGAGCGCATGTTTGGCATCTGCGCCAAGTACCTGCCCGAGCAGGCCTGGTGGTACGCCGAGGACGAGCTGACCGACCGCAGCGAGAAGTTCCTGGCCTCCGAAACCGTGCGCGAAAAGCTCTTTCGCTTCACCGGCGACGAACTGCCCTACACCTCGACGGTGGTCATCGACAAGTTCGATGAGGAAAAGAGCAAGCAGCACAAGCGCCTTGTGAAGATCGCTGCCACCATCGTGGTCGAGCGCGACAACCACAAGATGATGGTCATTGGCGACAAGGGCGAGCGCCTCAAGCGCGTCGGCACCGAAGCCCGCCAGGAACTGGAAAAGCTCATGGATGCCAAGGTGTTCCTCGAACTCTGGGTCAAGGTGCGCTCCGGCTGGGCCGACGACGAAGCGCGTGTGCGCTCCTTCGGCTACGAATGAGCCCTGCCCGGATGATCTGTCGGCTACCCCCTGCGGTGGTCGGCTTTTCCTGACCCCTTTCGCACCACTTTCCAACCAGCACCGTGGCTGCCGCCAAGCGCATTGCCGATGAGCCCGCCTTCGTGCTGCACAGCTACGACTGGAGCGAGTCCAGCCTGATCCTGGAAGTCTTCTGCCGCCGCCAGGGGCGCGTGGCCCTGGTGGCCAAGGGTGCGAAGAAACCCACTTCCAACTTCCGCCCCGTGCTGCTGCCGCTGCAGCCGCTGCTGCTCACCTATACCCTGGCGGGCGATGGCACGGCCGACATCCACACCCTCAAGGGCGCCGAGTGGGTGGGGGGCCATGTGATGCCCACGGGCGATGCGCTGCTCTCGGGCCTGTACCTCAACGAACTGCTGCTGCGCCTGCTGGCGCGGGCCGATGCGCACACCGCACTGTTCGACGCCTACGCCGGTGTGGTGCGCGTGCTGGCCAGCGAACATGGCGACGCCCTGGAGCCCGTGCTGCGCAGTTTTGAATTGCTGCTGCTGCGCGAGATTGGCCTCCTGCCCAGCCTGGATGTGCAGACCATGACGCTGGAGCCACTGAAGGTCGATGCGCGCTACACGCTGGTGGCCGAAGGCGGTTTGCGAATGGCCTCCAGCACCGACCGCGCGGCGTTGGCGGGGCGCCAGTGGGTCGCCCTGCAGCGCGCGCTGGACGATGACGCTGCCAGCTACACCGCCACGCTGCGCGCCTGTGCGCCTGTTGCGGCAGAACTCAAGCCCCAGCTGCGCACCGTGCTGCAATACCATTGCGGCAGCCCCATGCTGCGCACCCGCCAGCTCATGATCGACCTGCAGGCCCTATGAACCAGCCCTCCCACCCCGCTTCGCATCCGACCACTGCCCTCTCGGTCAACGTCAACAAAGTCGCGCTGCTGCGCAACACGCGCCACCTGGGCATCCCCAGCGTCACGCGCGCGGCCGAGCTGTGCCTGCAGGCGGGCGCCCAGGGCATCACCGTGCACCCCCGGCCCGACGAGCGCCATATCCGCAGCCACGACGTGTTCGAGCTGGCCGCACTGATGAAGGCCTGGCCCGACCGCGAGTACAACATCGAAGGCAACCCGTCGCAGAACCTGATGGACTTCATCCGCCAGGTGCGACCCCACCAGGCGACCTTTGTGCCCGACAGCGAAGACCAGTTCACCAGCGACCACGGCTGGAGCTTTCCGCAAGACGCCGAGCGCCTCACGCCGCTGATCGCCGAATGCAAGGCGCTGGGCGTGCGCGTGAGCCTCTTCATGGACCCGGTGCCCGAGCAGATGGCCGCCGCCCGGGCCGTGGGCGCCGACCGGGTGGAGCTGTACACCGAGCCCTATGCTGCCGCCTGGGGCACGCCGCAGCACGCTGTGGAGCTGAAACGCTACGCCGCCGCCGCCCAGGCCGCGCTGGACGCAGGCCTGGGCGTGAACGCGGGCCATGACCTCAACCGCGACAACCTGCCCGCCTTTGTGCGCGAGGTGCCCGGCGTGCTCGAAGTCTCGATTGGCCACGCCCTCATTGCCGATGCGCTGGAGCTGGGCTACACCGCCACAGTGGCGGCCTACCTGGCATGCATCCAGGCAGGGTTTGCAGGTGCCACCGGTAACTCCTGATTTGATAGCTTCCAAGGCATGATGGACGCGCGGTAGCAGCCATTTTTATTCAAAAATTCTCATGATCTACGGCATTGGCACCGACATCTGCGACGTGCGCCGCATTGCCGCCAGCCTGGAGCGGCATGGCGAACGCTTTGCCCAGAAGGTGCTGGCCGACGGCGAGCTGGCCACCTGGCGTGAGCGGAGTAGCCGCTGGCCTGACCGGGGCCTGCGGTACCTGGCCACGCGCTTTTCGGCCAAGGAGGCGTTCAGCAAGGCCATTGGCTTGGGGCTGCGCATGCCCATGACCTGGCGCCATTGCGAAGTGGCCAAGCTGCCCACGGGCCAGCCGGTGATCGTGCTGCACGGCGCGCTCAAGGAATGGTTCGAGGCCCGGGGGCTGAAGGCGCACCTGAGCGTGACCGACGAGACCGACTACGCCGCCAGCTTCTGTGTGGTCGAGAAAATTTGAAAAAAAAAAGGCCTTCACCGCGCGACTGGTATGCCTTGATAGCTATTGTTTTGATAGTAATTTCTGATTGATCCTGATGACTGAACACGCACCCCTGATCCTCGACGTGGCGGGCACCACACTCACCGACGTGGACCGCCGCCGCCTGGCCCACCCGCTGACCGGCGGCGTGATCCTGTTTGCCCGCAACTGGGACAACCGCGCGCAGCTGCTGCAGCTCACCAGCAGCATCAAGGCCGTGCGCGACGACCTGCTCATCTGCGTGGACCACGAAGGCGGCCGCGTGCAGCGCTTTCGCACCGATGGCTTCACCCACCTGCCGTCCATGCGCGCTCTGGGCGAGATGTGGATGGACGATGGCAAGGGCGCCAAGGCCGTACCCGGCAGCGGCGCACTGCGCGCCACCAATGCCGCCACGGCAGCGGGCTACGTGCTCGGGGCCGAGCTGCGCGCCTGTGGGGTTGATTTCAGCTTCACGCCCGTGCTCGACCTCGACTGGGGCGAAAGCGGCGTGATTGGCGACCGCGCCTTCCACCGCGACCCGCGTGTGGTGGCGCTGCTGGCCAAGAGCCTCATGCACGGCCTGCTGCAGGCGGGCATGGCCAACTGCGGCAAGCACTTTCCCGGCCATGGTTTTGTCAAAGCCGACTCGCATACCGAAGTGCCCGTGGACAAGCGCAGCCTCAAGGCCATCCTGGCCGACGACGCCGCGCCGTACCCCTGGCTCAGCAGCACGCTCACCAGCGTGATGCCCGCCCATGTGATCTACCCCAAGGTGGACAGCCGCCCGGCGGGGTTCTCGCAGCGCTGGCTGCAGGACATCCTGCGCCGCCAGATGCGTTTTGACGGCGCCATCTTCAGCGACGACCTCAGTATGGAAGGCGCCCGCCGCCTGGACGGCCAGGTGGTGAGCTATACCGACGCCGGGATTGCAGCGCTGCAGGCGGGCTGTGACCTGGTGCTGCTGTGCAACCAGAGCCTGGGTGATGGCCTGGCCGTGGACGAACTCATCGCTGGCCTGGAAAAGGCCCGGAAGCAGGGCCGCTGGCAGCCCAGCGTGGACAGCGAGTCGCGCCGCCTGGCGCTGCTGCCCGAAACCCTGCCCCAGCCGTGGGACGAGCTGATGTACCAGCCTGCGTATCTGCAGGCGCTGGATCTGCTGCCCTGAGTCCGTTGCCCGGAGCGGGCGAGGCGGATGCCTGGCACCGCCGCAGCCGCTCAGGCGGTGCTCAGGCGGTGCTCAGGCGGTGCTCAGGCGGTGCTCAGGCGGTGCTCAGGCGGT
>CAYXSL010000091.1:0-2114 GCA_964466605.1 uncultured Verminephrobacter sp. | reverse complement strand
GGGAGGTGCTGCCGGGGTGGGGGCGGCTGGTATGGCGCCAGGCACGGTGGCCGCGTCGGCGGGTGCGCTTGGTAGAGGCGGCGCAGCTGGCGCCACCGGCGCGGGCGCGCCCTGAAAGCGTCGCACCACACGCTGAAACACCAGCGCGTTGGGAATCTGCAGCCAGGCCAGGTGGTCGGCCGTAGCGCCGTGGTCTTCGAGTGTGGTGTAGAGCAGGTTGATGTCCACCACGCGGCCCTTGGCGCCGGGTTTTTCGGCCGTGTCCAGCACCTCGATGTAGTCGCCAATCCGGAACGGCCGCACCGTGAAGATCAAGAGCGCGCAGAACAGGTTGGACAGCACGCTCCAGGCGGCAAAAAACGCCACCGCACCCACGGTGGCAAAGCCGGTGAACGCTGTCCAGAGCACGGTCGCAGAGACGCCCATGCGCTCCAGCACCAGCAGCAGCGCGCTGGCCACGATGATCCAGCGGATCAGCCCGTTCATGGGCACCACGAGTTCGTCGGGCACCTGGTAGTGGGTGCTGGCACGGCGCACGATGCGGCGCAGCACGCGCTGCAGCAGCCAGGCCACGAGAAGGATCAGCAGGATCTGCGTGCCGGGGATGATGACCTCCAGCCAGTCCTGTACCCAGTCGGGCAGGCGGGTTTTCAAGAGCTGCATGCGGGAGGCCACGGTGCGCGCGCTGCGCTCGGTGGCGTCAAACGAGAAAGCGGAAAAGAAGCTCAATTGCGCAGTTGCTCCAGGGTGTCCATCTGCATTTCAAAACTGAAGAAACGGTTGCGCCCTTGGGCCTTGGCGGCGTACAGGGCCTGATCGGCGCGCATGATCATGCTCTCGGCGCTGGTGTTTTCGTCGGGCACGCAGGTGGTGATGCCGCCGGACAGCGTGAGCAGATCGCCCAAGGGGGAATTGGCATGTGCGATGGCGCGCACCTTGAGCAACTGCCCCAGGGCGCGCGCGAAGGTCATGGCGCCAGAGCGGGGGGTGTTGGGCAGTATGAGGGCGAACTCTTCGCCGCCATACCGCGAGGCCACGTCCCGGGGGCGCACGCACACGTCGCGCAGCAGGCGGCCCACCTCCTTGAGGCAGGAGTCGCCCTGCACATGGCCGCTGGCGTCGTTGAAGAGCTTGAAATGGTCCAGGTCGCACAGCATCAGCGTGAGTGGTGTGCCGTCCCGGCGGGCTGCCAGGATCTCGTTGTGCAGGATTCGGTCGAAGCCCCGGCGGTTGATGAGCCCCGTGAGGGCGTCGATCTCCACCATCTCGTTGAGCCGCTGGTTGGCGGCATGCAGTTCAGCCGACATCAGCACCAGCCGACGGCGCATGTCCAGCAGGCGGCGCATGGCGCGCAGCTTGGCCATGAGGACGATGGGCTTGACGGGCTTGACGAGGTAGTCATCGCCCCCCACCTCAATGCCGCGCCACACGTCCAGCTCGTTGTCCAGGCCCGAAAGGAAGATGATGGGTGTCCAGTCGCCCGCCTCGCTCTCGCGCATCTGCTGAGCCACCCAGTAGCCGTCCTGGCCGGGCAGTTTGATATCGAGCAGCACCAGGTCCGGGCGGTGGGTCTTGAAGAGGTGCAGCGCCGCCTGGCCCTCGGGTGCCTCAAAAATGTGGGACACACCGGCGCGCCGCAGCTCGGCCACCAGCGCCGCGCGCACGGAGCCCTGGTCTTCGACCACCAGCACCGAGAACGCGTTGCCCGGGGGCAAGGGCTCGGCGGCAGGGTAGGCGGCGTTGGTGGAGCTGAAAGGCACAGGGGTCTCCTTGGGCGCCCCCAAGGGGCGCGGTCTGGGGCTCCCGGAGTGCATGGCTCCGGGGCCTCACTCAGGCTCAGGATTCGCGGCGCAGCGCCGGAAACAGGATCACGTCGCGGATGCTGGGGCTGTCGGTCAGCAGCATCATGAGGCGATCGATGCCAATGCCGCAACCCCCCGTGGGGGGCATGCCGTATTCCAGCGCCCGCACGAAGTCGTGGTCGTAGAACATGGCTTCGTCGTCGCCGCTGTCCTTGGCAGCCACCTGGGCGTGGAAGCGTGCGGCCTGGTCCTCCGCATCGTTCAGCTCGCTGAAGCCGTTACCGAACTCGCGGCCGGTGATGTACAGCTCAA
>CAYXSL010000090.1:0-17622 GCA_964466605.1 uncultured Verminephrobacter sp. | reverse complement strand
AGGTTGTCGCCGAAGCGGATGTCCTTGGGCTTGGCAATCGGCCCGATTTCCTTGGCGACCCAGTTGCGCAGTTCGTTGGCGATCTGCTTGGCTTCCTCGCCGGTGGGGCGGGCACGCTTGAGCACCACAAACGCGCAGATGGCTTCGCCGGTCACGTCGTCGGGGCGGCCCACCACGGCGGCTTCGGCAACCAGGTCGGTCTTGGAGACCAGGGCCGATTCGATCTCCATCGTGCCCATGCGGTGGCCTGAGACGTTGAGCACGTCGTCGATGCGGCCGGTGATGCGGAAGTAGCCCCGGTCTGCGCTGCGCACGGCGCCATCGCCCGCCAGGTAGTAGCCCTTGAGTTCTTCGGGGAAGTAGGCCTTCTTGAAGCGCTCGGGGTCGTTCCAGATGGTGCGGATCATGCTGGGCCAGGGCTTCTTGATGACCAGGATGCCCCCTGCGCCGTTAGCCACATCGTTGCCGGTCTCGTCCACGATGGCCGCGGCGATGCCGGGCAGCGGCAGCGTGCAGCTGCCTGGCACCAGTGGCGTGGCGCCGGGCAGCGGGGTGATGACATGGCCGCCGGTTTCGGTCTGCCAGAAGGTGTCCACGATGGGGCAGCGCTCGCCGCCCACGTTCTTGTGGTACCACATCCAGGCTTCGGGGTTGATGGGCTCGCCCACGCTGCCCAGGATGCGCAGGCTCGACAGGTCCGAGCGAGCGGGATGCACTGCCGCGTCCCCCTCGGCCGCCTTGATGAGCGAACGGATGGCGGTGGGCGCGGTGTAGAAGATCGTGCACTTGTGCTTTTCGATCATCTGCCAGAAGCGGCCGGCGTTGGGGAAGGTGGGGATGCCTTCAAAGATGATCTGTGTGGCGCCGGCGGCCAGCGGGCCGTAGGCCACGTAGGTGTGGCCCGTGATCCAGCCGATGTCGGCCGTGCACCAGAAGACGTCGTCCGAGCGCAGGTCGAACGTCCAGTCCATGGTCATCTTGGCCCAGAGCAGGTAGCCGCCAGTGCTGTGCTGCACGCCCTTGGGCTTGCCGGTGGAGCCGCTGGTGTACAGGATGAACAGCGGGTGCTCGGCCCCCACGGGCACAGGGGCGCACTCGGTGCTCTGCCCGGCCAGGATCTCGCCGAAGGTCTTGTCGCGCCCGGCCACCATGTTGCAGGCCGTAGCCGTGCGCTCGAACACGAAGACATTGCGGATGGTGTCGCAGCCGCCCATGGCCAGGGCTTCGTCGATGATGGCCTTGAGCGGCAGTTCCTTGCCGCCGCGCATCTGGTAGTTGGCGGTGACCACGGCCACGGCGCCTGCATCGATGATGCGCTCCTGCACCGCCTTGGCGCTGAAGCCGCCGAACACCACGCTGTGCGTGGCGCCGATGCGCGCGCAGGCCTGCATGGCGATCACGCCTTCGATGGTCATGGGCATGTAGATCAGCACGCGGTCGCCCTTGGCCACGCCGTGGGCCTTGAGCGCGTTGGCGAACTGGCTCACACGGGCCAGCAGCTCTTTGTAGGTGATCTTGGTGACCGCGCCATCGTCGGCCTCGAAGACGATGGCGGTCTTGTTCTCGGTGGGGGTGCCGATGTGGCGGTCCAGGCAGTTGGCCGATGCGTTCAGCTCGCCATCGTCAAACCACTTGAAGAACGGGGCATTCGACGTGTCCAGCGTGCGCGTGAAGGGCTTGCTCCAGTTCACGTTCTCGCGCGCCAGGCGGGCCCAGAAGCCTTCGAAGTCCTTGTCGGCTTCGGCACACAGAGCGTCGTAGCCTGCCATACCCGACACTCGGGCGGCCTTGACGACCGCATCGGACGGCGGGAACACACGGTTCTCGACCAAAACGGACTCGATTGCGGATGTGGGCGCACTCATGGTGTTGTCTCCTGGTTTTGATGGAATTGAAATTGGGCGGTACTGTCGGGCGCAGCACTTACAAGCCACTGACTGGCGCGAAGCTTACAGAATCTGCACTCCGCTGCAGGCCGGGATGGCCCCTGGGGAAACGGGCTGTCACGCCACGCCCCTAAAATCGCGCGACCCTAGCCCCTCTGACTTCCCCATGTCCCAGCCCAAAAAATCCGACTCCCCCTCGCCGATGCGCCCCCTGCCCTCGCTGATTTTTGCCAGCCGCTGGCTGCAGCTGCCGCTGTACCTGGGCCTGATCCTGGCCCAGGCGGTGTATGTCTTCCACTTCTGGGTGGAACTGGTGCACCTGATAGAAGCCGCCTTTGGCAACACCGCGGCGCTCAAGAGCCTGGTTTCCAGCATTGGCTACAAGAGCGATGTTGATGTGACCGCGCTCAACGAGACCATCATCATGCTGGTCGTGCTGGCGCTGATCGACGTGGTCATGATCTCCAACCTGCTGATCATGGTGATCGTGGGCGGCTATGAAACCTTTGTTTCGCGCCTGCACCTCGAAGACCACCCCGACCAGCCCGAGTGGCTGAGCCACGTGAACGCCTCGGTGCTCAAGGTCAAGCTGGCCACTGCCATCATCGGCATCAGCTCGATCCACCTGCTCAAGACCTTCATCAACGCAGCGAACTACGACCTCAAGGTGCTGATGTGGCAGACCATCATCCACACCGTGTTCCTGCTCAGCGCGCTGGCTATTGCGTTGACCGACCGACTGATGTCGCACACCGCCGACAAGCACTGAAACAGCGCCGCACCGCACGGCCGGGCCCGACAGGCCTGGCCTGCAATCTGCTGGGTGGATGCAGAAAAATCACCCTTACCGCCGGATGCGCAAGCGCAACCAGCTATCAAATGTGAAGCAACCACCTCTTCACTGAGCGCCGCCACCCGCGCTCCCCCGTTTCCCATATTTCTCCTCATTCGGGCAGCACAGTGCAGGCTGTAACCACCCGAAGGAGAAACCCATGGACCGCACCCCCGCCTCCGCCCTGCCGGCACAACCCCCCGCCAACCGCCGCCTCGCACTCACCGCCCTGGGCTCCCTGGGCATGGCCTCGCTGCTGGGCTGCGGCGGTGGCGGCGACGCCACCAGCACCGCCGATACCGGCACCGGAACGGGCACAGGCAGCGGCACGGCCACCGGATCAGGCAGCGGAACGACGGGAACAGGCACAGGCACCACCACAACCTGCGCGATCGCCCCCGAGGAAACCGCCGGCCCCTACCCCGCCGATGGCTCCACGGCCAGCAACAACACCTACAACGTGCTGGCGCTCAGCGGCATCGTGCGCTCGGACATCCGCAGTTCCATCGGCTCGTCTACCCAGGTCGGGGGCGTGCCGCTCACCATCACCATCACGCTGACCAACACCCAGGCCAGCTGCGCCCCGCTGGCGGGCTACGCCATCTACCTGTGGCACTGCACGCAGGACGGCAACTACTCGGTCTACACCTCCAACAACATCGCTGACAACTACCTGCGCGGCGTGCAGGCCACCGATGCCAGCGGCACGGTCACCTTCACCACCATCGTGCCCGGCTGCTATGCGGGCCGCATGCCCCACATGCACCTGGAGGTGTACCCCAGCCTTGCCGCTGCCAGCAACGCGCGCAACAAGGTCAGGACCACGCAGCTGGCCTTCCCCACCGCGCTGCTCAGCAGCATCTACAGCAGCAATGCGGGTTACAGCGCCAGCGTGCGCAATCTGGCATCCATCACCTTCGCCACTGACAACGTGTTCAGCGACGGCACCGACCTGGAGATGACCACCATGCAGGCCAACACCGGCGGGGGCTACGCCGCCCGCATCACGATCTCGATCGCGGCCTGACCCGCTCCCCCACGCCCCCCACAAGGCAGTCGCATGTCACTGATTCGTACCTCGCTCGCCCACCTGGCCTTTCTGGCCCTGGGCGCCGTCCCCCTCGCCGCGCGGGCGCAGCCAGAGCGCGGCAGCACGCCCCCCGCGCCACCGCCCGAAGCCTACGCCGCCTGCAAGGGCAAGGCCGAAGGCACCACCGTCACGCTGACCATGCCGGACGGCAAAACCCTTCCCGGCGCCTGCCGCACAATGAACGGCAGTCTGGTGGCCCGGCCCGCTGGCAGGCCTGGCGGCCCCGGCGGCGCGGGCGGCCCGCCACCTGCCCGCTGAACGCTGACCGCCTCCCCAGCCCCATGCCCCACCTGACCCTGCACCGCAAAGCCTTTGTCGCGCTGGCCGCCCTGCTGGTGGCCCTGCTGATGATCTTTGCGGGGTTCTCGCGCCTGGGCCTGCAGCGGGGCCTGGGGCCGTATGTGGCAGAGATCGAGCTGTCCCGCATGGACTGGCTGGCCGAGCGCCTGCAAGCCCACCACACCCAGGCGGGCGGATGGGACAGCCTGCGCAACCAGTCCACCCTGTGGGGCCGACTGAGCCACCCTGGCGGCGGCCCGCGCCGCCCCGGCACGCCGCCCTCAGGCGCCCCTGGCAGCCCAGGCGACACGCGCCCCGGCCCACCTCCGGGCCTGGCAGAGCCCGCCCACCCGCCCCCACCGCCCGACGACCTGCGCGGCCAGGGCAGCTTTCCCCCACCCCAGCGCCACCGCGATGACATCTACCCCCGCCTGGGCCTGCTCGACGCGCAGGAGCATGTGGTGGCGGGCACCGCCCCTCAGCCCGGCGGCGCACGACTGGCACTGCGCGGGCCGGACGGCCAGACCATCGGCCACCTGGTGCTGGCGCCGCCCCAGGGTGTACGCAGCGAGGCCGACCAGGCCTTCCTGGCCCAGCACCTGGGTTTTGTGGCCTGGACAGGCCTGGCCGGGCTGGCGCTGGCGCTGCTGCTGTCGGGCTGGCTGGCCCGGCGCTGGCTGGGTCCGGTCGAGGCCCTGGCCACCGGCGCACGCGGCATTGCGCAAGGCGCCCTGCACACCCGCGTGCCCGTGCATGGCAACGACGAACTGGCCCAGCTGGCCCGCACCTTCAACACCATGGCCGAACAACTGAGCAGCATCGAGGCCAGCCGCCGCCAGTGGCTGGGCGACGTGGCCCACGAGCTGCGCACCCCCCTGGCCGCCATGCGCGCCGAGATCGAGGCCGTGCAGGACGGCATCCGCCCCTTTGACGACAAGACCGCGCTGCGCCTGCACCGCCAGGTGATGCGCCTGATCCAGCTGGTGGGCGACCTGCGCACCAGCCTGGATGCGGCAGGCGCCAGCGCGCCATCGGCCCAGGTGCCCGTGCACCCGCTGCCCCTGTTGGCCGAGGCACTGGCATCCATGCGCCCGCGCCTGGCCCAGGCGCGCATCGATGTGGACACCACGGGGCTGGACGCCCTGGCCACGCAGGTGCCCGCGCCCCTGGTGCAGGGCGACGCGCAGCAGCTGCACCAGGTGTTCCTGAACCTGCTGGAGAACAGCCTGCGCTACACGGATGCCGCTGGCCTGCTGCAAATCACCGCCCGCGAAGTGCCCGCCGCCACGCCCGGCGGCGCCCCCCGCGTGCAGGTGCTGCAGGTGCAACTGGACGACAGCGCTCCCGGCGTGCCTGCGCACGAGCTGCCGCGCATCTTCGAGCGCCTGTACCGCGCCGAGACCTCGCGCAACCGCGACCACGGCGGCTCGGGCCTGGGCCTGGCGATCTGCCGCGCCATCGTGCTCGCACATGGCGGCACGCTGGTGGCCGAGGCCTCCCCCCTGGGCGGGCTGCGCATCACGCTGACCTTGCCCCTTCTGGACAACACCGCCCCATGAGCCCACGCATCCTTGTCGTCGAAGACGAACCCGACATCGCCGCCATCGTGGTGGACTACCTGCGCCACGCGGGCTACGCGGTGGAGCACCAGGCCGATGGCCGCGCGGCGCTGGCCAGCATCACCACGGCGCCGCCCGACCTCACGCTGCTGGACATCATGCTGCCCGGCATGGACGGCCTCGACGTCCTGCGCCAGGCGCGCCGCCACACGCAGCACCCCATCATCCTGCTCACGGCCCGCGTAGAAGAGGTGGACCGCCTCATCGGCCTGGAGCTGGGCGCGGACGACTACATCTGCAAGCCGTTTTCGCCGCGCGAGGTGGTGGCCCGCGTGAAAGCCGTGCTGCGCCGGTCTGCGCCCGACGTGCCGCCCCTGGCGGGCGTGGCAACCGCCCTGGTGCTGGACGAAGCCCTGTGGCAAGCCACGCTGCACGGCACCCCCCTCGGCCTCACGCGCCGCGAGTTCCGGCTGCTGCAGGTGCTGGCGCGCCAGCAGGGCCGCATCTTCTCGCGCGCCCAGTTGCTCGACCAGGCCTATGACGACGCGCTGGATGTGAACGAGCGCGCCATCGACAGCCACATCAAGAACCTGCGCAAGAAGCTCAAGGCCGCCAGCGGGGACGGCAGCGACTGGATCCGCTCGGTGTACGGCGTGGGCTTTGCACTCGACCCGGGCGCATCGAACTGAGCCAGCGCCCCGCAGTATCGCGCAGGTGCGGCCATGCAGGGTGAGTGGCCAGGGCCCACCGCTAAACTGGCGCCTTCGCCCCCTGCAAGCCCTGCACAGTGCAACGCCCCACCGGCCCTGCGCACCGAGAGCCCGCCCATGCCCGCCACCACCCTGACCGAGCCCGCCGCCAGCCTTGAGCCCCCCCTGCAGCGGCCCTTTTTGAGCCCGCAGGAGCGCGAAGCCATCAACCGGGGCCACTGGTTCGCGGCGCTCACGCCCTCGCTGCGGCACGACATCTTCCGGCTGGGCCGCGTCACACGCTATGTACATGGCCAGGCAATCGTCCTGCAGGGCGAGCCCGCCCAGGACTGGTTTGCCTGCGCCAGCGGTGCCATCCGCTTTCGGCGCACCACGCCTGCGGGCAAGCAGGTGACGCTGGCCTATGTGGAGCCCGGCATCTGGGTGGGCGAGGCCGAGGTGCTGCACGGCGGGCCCAACACCTACGACGGACATGCCCACGGGCCCACCACGGTGCTCAGCCTGGCCGAGGGCGTGTTCCGCCAGCTGCTGCGCGCGCACCCCGAATTTGGCGAGGCGCTGCTCACGCTACAGGCGCGGCGCATGCGCTACCTGTACTGGATGATGGAAGACATGGCCACCCTGCCCCTGCGCGCGCGGCTGGCCAAGCAGCTGCTGCATGTGTTGCGCCGCTTTGGCGAGCGCGCCGCCATGCCGGGCCAGCGCGGCGCCATCGGGCTGTCGCTGGTGCAGGACGAGCTGGCGCAGCTGCTGGGCGGCTCGCGCCAGCGCATCAATGTGGAGCTGAAGTGGATGGAGCGCGAGGGCATCATCGGCATCCACCAGCGCAGCATCGTGGTCTACCAGCAGGACCAGCTCGAAGCGCTGGCGCAGCAGGAGGTGTCCGACGCCCGGGCCGAAACAATGGGCGGGAGCCAGGGCGATTCGCCGCGCTGAGAACCGGTGAGGAGGCACGCCGTCCCGTCAGACTGCCCCTCTCTCGGTGCACCTCAAATTATCAAATTTGATAGCAAACAGCGCTTGATGGACGCGCGCAAACGCCTGCTTTCTTCATAAATCTAGAGGCATACAGGGCACGGCGGGGGCGCAGCACCCCACGCCGGCGTCAGCGCCCCACCATCTGCGCGGGCACCACCCACTGGTCAAACTGCTCGCCCGTCACATGGCCCGACGCGACGGCGGCCGCGCGCAGGCTGGTGCCTTCCTTGTGCGCCTTCTTGGCGATGAAGGCGGCCTTGTCGTAGCCGATGTGCGGGTTCAGCGCGGTCACCAGCATCAGCGACTGCTCCACCAGGTCGTTGATGCGCGCCTGGTTGGGCGCTATGCCCACGGCGCAGTGCTCGTTGAAGCTGGCCATGCCATCGGCCAGCAGGCGCACGCTCTGCAAGAAGTTGTGGATCACCAGGGGGCGGAACACGTTCAGCTCGAAGTTGCCCGAGGCCCCGCCGATGTTGATGGCCACATCGTTGCCCATCACCTGCGCGCACAGCATGGTCAGCGCCTCGCACTGCGTGGGGTTGACCTTGCCCGGCATGATGGACGAGCCCGGCTCGTTCTCGGGGATGGTGATCTCGCCCAGCCCGCTGCGCGGGCCGCTGGCCAGCCAGCGCACGTCGTTGGCGATCTTCATGAGGCTGGCTGCCAGGGTCTTGAGCGCGCCATGGGCATGCACCAGCGCGTCGCAGCTGGCCAGGGCCTCGAACTTGTTGGGGGCGGTGACCAGCGGCAGGCCGGTCAGGTCGGCCAGCTCCTTGGCCACGGCCTGCGCGTAACCGGCGGGCGCATTGAGCCCCGTGCCCACGGCCGTGCCGCCCAGGGCCAGCTCGCCCAGGTGGGGCAGCGCGGCGCGCACATGCTGCTCGCCATGCTGCAGCTGCGCCACCCAGCCCGATATCTCCTGGCCCAGCGTGAGCGGGGTGGCGTCCTGCAGATGCGTGCGGCCAATCTTCACGATGCCGTCGAACGCCCGGGCCTTGGCCGCCAGCGTGGTGCGCAGGCCCTGCAGCGCGGGCAACAGGCGGTGCATCAGCGCGTCCACCGCGGCCAGGTGCATGGCGGTGGGGAACACGTCGTTGCTTGACTGGCTCTTGTTCACCTCGTCGTTCGGGTGCACCAGCCGCGCCTCGCCGCGCGGGCCACCCAGCAGCTCGCTGGCGCGGTTGGCCAGCACCTCGTTCATGTTCATGTTGGTCTGCGTGCCCGAACCGGTCTGCCACACCACCAGCGGAAACTCTTGCAGGTGGCCGCCGCCAATCACCTCGTCCGCCGCTGCCACGATGGCGGTGGTCTTGGCGGCGTCGAGCAGGCCCAGTGCGTTGTTCACATAGGCACTGGCCCGCTTGACCTGGGCCAACGCGCGGATCAGCTCGGGCGCCATGCGCTCGCCCGAGATGGCGAAGTGGTGCAGCGAGCGCTGCGTCTGGGCGCCCCACAGCCCGTCGGCAGGCACGTCGATGGGGCCGAAGGTGTCTTTTTCGGTGCGGACTGCGGTCGGGGCGGGGGTGGAGGTTTTCACGGGTGGGCCTTGCCGCTCTGCGAGCGAATGGGGGTGGAACGAAACACCAAGCCGCAGCATACCCACCCCAGGCCATGGTGCGCCAGCACCGCCCATGGCCCCTGACAGGACCGCGCAAGCCCGGCGGGGGATAATTCGGGGTTCGCGTTTTCCCTAAAACCCCCACCGCCATGACCACGACGACCATTCGCCAAGAAGACCTGATCGAATCCATTGCCGGCGCGCTGCAGTACATCAGCTACTACCACCCCACCGACTACATCGCCCACCTAGCCCGCGCCTACGAGCGCGAGAAGAGCCCGGCGGCCAAGGATGCGATCGCGCAGATCCTGACCAACAGCAAGATGAGCGCCACCGGCCAGCGCCCCATCTGCCAGGACACCGGCATCGTCAACGTGTTCCTGAAAGTGGGCATGGACGTGCGCTGGGAAGGCTTCAGCGGCAGCCTGGACGACGCCATCAACGAAGGCGTGCGCCGGGGCTACAACCACCCCGACAACACGCTGCGCGCCTCGGTCGTGGCCGACCCGCAGTTCGCCCGCAAGAACACCAAGGACAACACCCCCGCCGTGATCTTCACCGAGATCGTGCCCGGCAACACCGTGGACATCACCGTGGCTGCCAAGGGCGGCGGCTCGGAGAACAAGTCCAAGATGTACATGCTCAACCCCGGCGACAACGTGGTGGACTGGGTGCTTAAAACCGTGCCCACCATGGGCGCTGGCTGGTGCCCGCCAGGCATGCTGGGCATCGGCATTGGCGGCACGGCTGAAAAGGCGGTGCTCATGGCCAAGGAAAGCCTGATGGACGACCTGGACATGTACGAGCTGCAGGCCAAGCAAGCCAGCGGGGCTGAACTCGACAATGTCGAAAAGCTGCGCCTGGAGTTGTTTGAGAAGGTCAACGCGCTGGGCATTGGCGCGCAAGGCCTGGGCGGCCTGACCACGGTGCTGGACGTCAAGATCAAGATGTACCCCACGCACGCGGCCAGCAAGCCCATCGCGATGATCCCCAACTGCGCCGCCACGCGCCACGCGCACTTCGTGATGGACGGCTCGGGCCCCGTGTACCTCACGCCCCCCAGCCTGGACCTGTGGCCCAACGTGGACTGGGCGCCGGACTACAACAAGAGCAAGAAGGTCAACCTCGACACGCTGACCAAGGAAGAAGTGGCCAGCTGGAAGCCCGGCGACACCCTGCTGCTCAACGGCAAGATGCTGACGGGCCGCGATGCCGCGCACAAGCGCATCCAGGACATGCTGGCCAAGGGCGAAAAGCTGCCCGTGGATTTCACCAACCGCATCATCTACTACGTGGGCCCCGTGGACCCCGTGAAGGATGAGGCCGTGGGCCCCGCTGGCCCCACCACCGCCACGCGCATGGACGGCTTCACCGAGATGATGCTGGCCCAGACCGGCCTGATCGCCATGGTGGGCAAGGCCGAGCGCGGCCCGGTCGCCATCGAGGCCATCAAGAAGCACCAGAGCGCCTACCTGATGGCCGTGGGCGGCGCCGCCTACCTGGTCTCCAAAGCCATCAAGACCGCCAAGGTCGTGGGTTTTGCCGACCTGGGCATGGAAGCCATCTACGAATTCGACGTGGTGGACATGCCCGTGACCGTGGCCGTGGACGCGGGCGGCACCAGCGCCCACATCACCGGCCCGGCCGAGTGGCAAAAGCGCATCGCCTCGGGCGAGTTCAAGGGTATTGAAGTCGCGACGGCCTGAGCCCCGGCCCTGCACCGAGCCCAGTGCCAGACTCCGTTCTGGCACCTGGGCAACGGCTCTCCAAACCGCCCTCGGGCGGTTTTTTCTTGCGCGCTCGCTCCTTCCAGCACGGTGGCGGCGTCTTTCCTACAATCCACGCTTTCGTCCAACAGCCAGAGCTTGGTTCCTTGATGCCGCAGGCCTCTTCTCCCATCGGTGTTTTTGACAGTGGCGTCGGCGGGCTGAGCGTGCTGCGCGCGCTGCTGGCAGCCATGCCCCATGAGCGCTTCGTTTACTTGGCCGACAGCGCCCACGCCCCCTACGGCGAACGGGGGGACGCCTATGTGGCGGCGCGCACCCATGCCATCACCCAGTACCTCTGCGAGCAGCACGGCATCAAGGCCCTGGTGGTGGCCTGCAACACCGCCACGGCAGCCGCCATCCACGAGGTGCGCAGCAGCCACCCCACATTGCCCCTGGTGGGTCTGGAGCCTGCCATCAAGCCCGCCCTGGCCGTCACCAAGACCGGACACGTGGGTGTGATCGGCACACGGGGAACGCTGACCAGCGCCAAGTTCGGCAAGCTCATGGCTTCCCTGGCAGGCCAGGCGCAGTTTGTTGTGCAGCCCTGTGATGGCCTGGCCCACGCCATCGAGCGCAGCGTGGGGCAGCCCATGCAGTCCCCCGAACACCTCGGTGCCGCCATCAGCGCGACCGAAACCGGCGCCCTGTGCCAGCGCTACATCGAGGCCATGGGCCCATTTGGCACGGCCCCAGGGCAAATGGACACCCTGGTGCTGGGCTGCACGCACTACATCTTCGTGGCCCACGAGTTGCGCGCGCTGGTGGGGCCGGACGTCCAGTTCATAGAGACCGGCGAGCCCGTCGCCCGCCAGACGCGGCGCCTGCTCGAAGCCGCTGGCCTGCTGCATGCGCCCGCAGAAACTCGGCCGGGCCAGCCCCCCGCACCTTCGCACGGGGCCACGCCCCCGGTGCAACTGCTGACCACGGGCCCCGTCACCATGCTGGAGGCCGCCGCGCAGCGCTGGCTGGACCTGCCTGCGAGTTGCTGCCAGTCTGTGCAAGTGCCCTGATTCAAAGCAAAAATCGGCCTCTGCGCGCGTCCATCAAACCTGGATAGCTATCGAAACAATAGCAATCAGGGTTTGATATCACAGCCCTCAGGGCTGCTCCGCACCCCACAGCCGGGTGCCCGCGTGTTCTACATGCGTGAGGTACAGGCGCAGGTCGAACTCGTACTGGTGGTACTGCGGCTCCATGTGGGTGCACAGCTGGTAGAAGGCTTTGTCATGGTCCTTCTCGCGCAGGTGGGCCAGTTCGTGGACCACGATCATGCGCAGGAACTCGTCCGGCGCCTGTTTGAACATCGCGGCAATGCGGATCTCGTGCTTGGCCGTCAAGCGGCCGCCCTGCACACGCGACACGGCGGTGTGCAGGCCCAGTGCATGACGCACCACATGGATCTTGTTGTCGAACAGCACCTTGTTGACCGTACCCGCATTGCGCAGGTAGCGCGCTTTCAGCTCCTGCGCGTAGTCATACAGCGCCTTGTCGCTGCGCACGGCGTGGGCGGCGGGGTACTTGCGTTGCAGCACCGCCCCGAGCTTTCCCTGCGCCAGCAGGTCGCGCGCCTGTTCCTGCAAGGCCGCAGGATAGGAGCGCAGGTAGGGAAGGTCGGAGGTCATCACAGGGAAAGACAGGGCGGCATGGATGCCACGCAGTGGCAAGGCGCCAGCCAGGCAGGCATGCCGACCATCTGGGCCTCAGCAAGCTGAAACAGCGCCTGGGTGCGTCGGGAGCCTGGCTTGCGCAGAGGGAACCTCAGTGCAGGTGACGAGGGCGGCGGCCCCCACCGCCACCATGGCCGCTGGCAGGGCCACCCGGGCCGCGTGGCGGCTTGCCGATCTCCAGCGAGTTCACCAGGGCGTCAAACCGCTGGCTGAACAGCTTGTCGATCTCGGCCACCACGCCACCCAGCTCGGCGCCATCAAAGTGGCGCTCCATCATGTTCACCACGTCCTGCACCAACAAGTCCCGTTGCACCTGCATGATGGCGGCCGGGGTGGGGCCCACAAACAGCATCACAAAGTCGTCACGCGACTCGGCGCCCTGCTCTTCCTCTTCCTCGTCAAAGTCGGCGTCGTAGAACGTGACCTCGATCGCGGCCCCTTGCTCGGCCAGTTCGTTGAGGCTCATGCACATCTCGTCGAGCGACTGGCGAAAATCCTCATCGCCCCGCACGGTCCAGCACATTTGCAGCAGGTGCTCTTGCGCATCGAACTTGATGCCCGGCTCTTCTTCATAGGCACTGGCCGCGCCATCGGCCAGAGAACGGGCTCCGGCGTACTTCCACAAGGGTTTGAGGGCCTCCTGGAGCTGGTCAAAACTCGCATCGGCGCGCAGAGGGACCTGTCCGTGGACGTGGATTTCAAAGGGAGCGTTGTAACTTGACATGATTTATTCGTAGTGGTGCCCCGAGCCGGGGTCGAACCGGCACGCCCCTTTTCAGGAAAGCGGCGGATTTTAAGTCCGCAGTGTCTACCAATTTCACCATCGGGGCGCCGGCTGCTGAGCGCACACCTGCGTTGCAGCGTAACCCGGGCAGCGCATGCGCGCAATGCCCTGTCGCATCTCAGGCCACGGGCTGGCGCCTGAAAACGACGCAGCCCGGAGCACCAAGAAAAAAGGGAAGCCTAAGCTTCCCTTTACGAATATGGAGCGGGAAAAGAGTCTCGAACTCTCGACCTCAACCTTGGCAAGGTTGCGCTCTACCAACTGAGCTATTCCCGCATTTGCCTGCCACCCCAACGTTTCCGTTAGTGCTTATCAGCAAGCCTCAAATTATATCGCTATTTTTGGCCTCATTCGATTGCTGACCAAAAATTTTCCAATCACCTACCAGTTTTGCCCGTTTTCATCACACCAGGATTCACAAAATCCTGAGCTATCGACGGTACAGACCGTATCTGGAGGCGCGGTCCGGAGTCGAACCGGACTAACCGGATTTGCAATCCGGGGCATAACCGCTTTGCTACCGCGCCAGGAACTCACATTCCTCTGACAAAAAAGGGAAGCATTTGCTTCCCTTTTTTTGGAAATTGGAGCGGGAAAAGAGTCTCGAACTCTCGACCTCAACCTTGGCAAGGTTGCGCTCTACCAACTGAGCTATTCCCGCATTTACCGAAGCTTTACATTGTACAACGTTTGCTGCGATGGAATGAATTGTAGCGCATTTTTGGGGCTCTCCAAAAAATTTTGCGTCAATGTTTCAAACCATCGGCCGCCGCCGACGAGACAGCAGCTTTTTCGGCCGGAGCCGGTGCCACCACCGCCACCTCTTCGTCCGTCAGCGGCACAGGCTTGCTCTCGAGCGCCACTTCCAGCACCTTGTCGATCCAGCGCACCGGCACGATTTCCAGCCCGCTCTTCACGTTGTCGGGAATCTCCTGCAGATCCTTCACGTTCTCCTCAGGGATCAGCACCGTCTTGATGCCACCTCGCAGCGCAGCCAGCAGCTTTTCCTTGAGTCCTCCGATGGCAGTGACTTCACCGCGCAGCGTGATTTCGCCGGTCATGGCCACATCGCCGCGCACAGGAATGCCCGTGAGCGCCGACACAAACGCGGTGGTCATTGCAGCGCCCGCACTCGGACCGTCCTTGGGCGTGGCGCCGTCTGGCACGTGGATGTGGATGTCGCGCTTCTCAAAGGCTTCGTCCTTGATGCCCAGGATGCGTGCACGGCTGCGCACCACGGTGCGTGCAGCCTCCACGGATTCCTTCATCACATCGCCCAGCGAGCCGGTGCGGGTGATCACGCCCTTGCCGGGCATGATGGCGGCCTCAATGGTCAGCAGGTCGCCGCCCACTTCGGTCCACGCCAGGCCCACGACCTGCCCCACCTGGTTTTGCAGCTCGGCACGGCCATAGGTGTACTTGCGCACGCCCAGGAAGTCAGGCAGGTTGTCGGCCGTCACCACCACCTGGGGTTCCAGCTTCTTGAGCTGCAGGCCCTTGACCACCTTGCGGCAGATCTTGGACAGCTCACGCTCCAGCGAACGCACACCGGCTTCTCGGGTGTAGTAGCGCACCATGTCGCGCACGGCAGGCTCGGTGATCAGCAGTTCCTCGTCCTTCACGCCATTGTTCTTCAGCTGCTTGGGGAGGAGGTACTTCATGGCGATGCTGGTCTTCTCGTCCTCGGTGTAACCCGAGAGGCGGATCACTTCCATGCGGTCGAGCAACGCAGGCGGGATGTTCATCGAGTTCGACGTGGCAACGAACATGACGTCGGACAGGTCGAAATCCACCTCGACGTAGTGGTCGCCGAAGGTATGGTTCTGCTCGGGATCGAGCACCTCCAGCAGCGCACTCGAGGGGTCGCCGCGGAAGTCGGTGCCCAGCTTGTCGATCTCGTCGAGCAGGAACAGCGGATTGCGCGTGCCCACCTTGGAGAGGCTCTGCAGCACCTTGCCCGGCAGCGCGCCGATGTAGGTGCGGCGGTGCCCCCGGATCTCGGCCTCGTCGCGCATGCCGCCCAGGGCCATGCGCACGTACTTGCGACCCGTGGCCTTGGCAATCGACTGGCCCAGCGAGGTCTTGCCCACGCCAGGTGGCCCCACCAGGCACAGGATGGGGGCCTTAACCTTGTCCACGCGCTGCTGCACCGCGAGATATTCAAGGATGCGGTCCTTGACCTTGTCCAGGCCGTAGTGGTCTTCGTTGAGCACGCCCTCGGCATTCACCAGGTCGTGCTTGATCTTGGTCTTCTTGCTCCAGGGCAGGCCCGTGAGCACGTCGATGTAGTTGCGCACCACAGTGGCCTCGGCCGACATGGGCGACATCAGCTTGAGCTTCTTGAGCTCGGCCTCGGCCTTCTTGCGCGCTTCAGCGGGCATCTTGGCGAGCTTGATCTTTTTCTCGATCTCCTCGATGTCAGCGCCTTCGTCACCCTCGCCCAGTTCCTTCTGGATGGCCTTGACCTGTTCGTTCAGGTAGAAGTCGCGCTGGTTCTTCTCCATCTGGCGCTTCACGCGACCACGGATCTTCTTGTCCACGTTGAGGATGTCCACCTCGCGGTCGAGCTGCTCGAACAGGTTTTCGAGGCGCGCCTTCACGTCCGAAAGGTCCAGCACAACCTGCTTGTTCTCCAGTTTGAGCGGCAGGTGCGCGGCGATGGTGTCGGCGAGGCGGCCGGGATCATCGATGCTGGAGATGGACGTGAGGATCTCGGGCGGGATCTTCTTGTTGAGTTTGACGTACTGGTCAAACTGCTGCATCACGGCGCGGCGCAGGGCCTCGATCTCGCTGGGCTTGTTGGCCTCGGGCGTGGCTTCCACCGGCGTGACGGTGGCCATGAAATGCGTCTCGGTGTCCTCGATCGAGGCCACCAGCGCGCGCTGCTGGCCTTCGACCAGCACCTTCACCGTGCCATCGGGCAGCTTGAGCATCTGCAGAATGGTGGAGACGCAGCCGACATCGAACATGTCCGACACCGAGGGCTCGTCCTTGGCGGCGGCCTTCTGGGCGACCAGCATGATGCGGCGGTCGGCCTCCATGGCCATCTCAAGCGCCTTGATGCTCTTGGGGCGGCCCACGAAGAGCGGGATCACCATGTGGGGGAACACCACCACATCGCGCAATGGCAACAGTGGCAGGTCGATGGGGGTGGCTGGCAGGGGGGTATGTCCGGACATGGAAATCCTCAAAGTGCTCTGTGGAAGTAGTTCCACATGTGGGGATTTTCAACCCTTGCACGCAGCCGTACTGGCGCAAGGGTTGATGGTTCAAGGGGCGGCAACAAGGCGCCCGCTCCGGTCATTTCAGAAGGAGTGAATGAATCCGGCGTGGCCGAGCGGGCCGCACAAACGTGCCCCGTCAACGCGCACAGCGCAGCCATAGCTGGGGCTACGCCGGGCATTTGCAACGCCGAGGGGGAGAGTCTTTGCGGGACGAGCGGGCATGGCGGGACCGTTCACACCTTCTCAGGCCTTCTTGGCCGCTTCGCGGTAGACGAGCAGCGGCGGCTTGTTCTCTTCGATGGTGGACTCGTCCACCACCACCTTTTCGACGTTGCTGGTATTGGGCAGGTCGAACATCGTGCCGATCAGCGATTGCTCCAGGATGGAACGCAGGCCGCGAGCCCCCGTCTTGCGGGCCAGGGCCTTGCGGGCGATGGCCTTGAGCGCCGCAGGGCGGATCTCCAGGTCCACGCCTTCCATCGACAACAGCTTGCTGTACTGCTTGACCAGCGCGTTCTTGGGCTCGGTCAGGATCTGCACCAGGGCGTCCTCACTCAGTTCGGCCAGCGCGGTCACCACGGGCATGCGACCCACGAGTTCGGGGATGAGACCGAACTTGATCAGATCCTCGGGCTCGATCTCGGTGAACACCTCGGTCAGCGAACGCTGCTTCTTGCTCTTGACCGATGCGCCAAAACCGATGCCCGAAGCCTCGGTGCGGTTCTCGATGACCTTCTCCAGGCCTGCGAACGCACCACCGCAGATGAACAGGATGTTGGTCGTGTCGATCTGCAGGAAATCCTGGTTCGGGTGCTTGCGCCCGCCCTGGGGCGGCACGCTGGCCATGGTGCCTTCGATAAGCTTGAGCAGCGCCTGCTGCACGCCTTCGCCCGACACGTCGCGGGTGATACTGGGGTTGTCTGATTTGCGCGAGATCTTGTCGATTTCGTCGATGTAGACAATGCCACGCTGGGCGCGCTCGACTTCGTAGTTGCAGCTTTGCAGCAGCTTCTGGACGATGTTCTCCACGTCCTCGCCCACGTAGCCGGCTTCAGTGAGCGTGGTGGCGTCGGCCATCACGAAGGGCACATCCAGCATGCGCGCCAGGGTCTGGGCCAGCAGCGTCTTGCCCGAGCCCGTGGGCCCGATCAGCAGGATATTGCTCTTGGACAGCTCCACATCGTCCTTGTGGGCCTTGTCCTTGTGGCGCAGGCGCTTGTAATGGTTGTATACCGCCACCGCCAGCGTGCGCTTGGCCACTTCCTGGCCAATCACATAGTTGTCGA